>CAISJV010000008.1 GCA_903885795.1 uncultured delta proteobacterium
AACTCCTCAGCAAGAACCGCTGACGAGGAAAGCGAACATCCGCCGCTCACCTCCTGCTCTCAAATGGCCCTCCATTCAAGAACAGCAAAAGCGGACAACTCATTTGCTACAAAACCGGACAAGTCTATTTACTCTTGACAGTGTGGATATATTTCTTTGACATACAAAGCCGTTTTCCCTATACTTTTACTATTCTCAGTGCTGCAAGGAGGCAATATCATGAACATCACGGCGGAAACGATCCTGAAAATGTCCGGGGCCTACTGGAAGAGCTGCACTCTTCATGCCGCGGTTGAACTGGGGATATTTACAGTAATAGACAGAGAGGCCTTAACGGCGGAAGAAATTAGACAGGCCATCGCTGGCAGCCACCGGGGAGTCCCCTTGCTGTTGAACGCCCTCACTGCCATGGGTCTCCTGCGGCGAGACGGCTACGGCTACGCCAATACAAAGGAAAGTCTCACCCTCCTGTCCAGGAAATCGCCTCACTATATCGGCCATCTCATCCTCCACCACCATAACCTGATGGATTCATGGAACCATCTGGCGGAAGCTGTAAAAACGGGCCATCCCCAGAGGATCTCGGCAGCCGTGGATAACGAAACGGTCCGGGAAAACTTCCTCATGGGGATGTTCACAATCGCCAGCATCCTAGGGCCCCTGGTGGCCGAGGCAGTAGGCCTATCCGGCCGAAGTCGTCTCCTGGATCTGGGTGGGGGGCCGGGGACTTACGCCATTCACTTCTGTCTGAATAATCCGGGACTCCACGCCACGGTCTTTGATCTGCCCACAACAAAGCCTCTGGCGGAGCAGACAATCCGCCGCTTCGGACTGTCAGACCGCATTGCCTTTGTCGGGGGAGACTTTGTCAGCGACGATTTCGGGGGACCTTACGACGCGATCTGGCTCTCCCAGATCCTCCACGGGGAGGGTCCGGAGGTCTGCCGGGCCATGATCGCAAAGGCAGCCCGGGCTCTCGCACCGGTAGGAATGATCTTCATCCATGAATTCATCCTGGACGATACCCTGGACAGTCCCCTCCAGCCTGCTCTCTTCTCCCTGAATATGCTCGTGGGGACAGAAGGGGGGCGATCCTATGGGGAGGGAGAAATCCGAGAAATGATGGCGGCGGCAGGCCTCCGGAACATCGAGCGCCTGGCCTTCCGATCGGGGGCCGATTCAGGAATCCTGACCGGCGTCCTCTAGGACTCTACTCAAAAATACGGGAATACTTACCATATTTCGCTATATTTCAAATTAGGCAATGTCTTCTCAGGTCTGGGAGATCCGGAAGGGATTGAAGTTTGTCCCGCGATCGTAGTAATCTTCATGCTCCACACGCTTGAGGGCTCCCACGGCGGCATAGGTGACCGGGGTCATAAGCACTTCGACGCCGACCTTGAAGAGGTAATTAGTCAGCACCAGGGTAACGAAAAGGGCCGCCGGAAAGACGCCGAAGAGGACGGCAACGGCAACAAAAACAAGGGTGTCAATCCCTTCGCCGACAAGGGTGCTCCCTACAGTCCGGGTCCACAGCCAGCGCCCCCGGGTAAGAATCTTCATTTTGGCCAGAACGTAGGAATTGGAAAACTCACCCAGCCAGTAGCCCAGCAGACTTGCCAGAACAATCCCTCCGGAGGTCATTCCCGACAGAATGGCGTTATAGGCGGCCTGCCCCGCCGTTTTTTCCCATAGCGCTTCCCCCGGCATGAGCTTCACAAAGTGTAAAAGAAGGCTGGAGAGGATCAGGCATGCAAATCCCATCCAGATCACCCGCCGGGAGCGTTGATAACCATAGACCTCCGTGAGGATATCGCCAAAGATGTAACTGACGGGAAACAGAATTGTTCCTGCATCGAAGGCCAAGGGGATGCCGAATAGCGAAATTCCCCAATCGACAATCTTCGCCGAAGACAAAATATTGCTCATAATCAGGACCGTAACGAAAATGGCCATGATCAAATCATAGTATTTAAAGGTTTTTTGTTCCAAAAACCAATCCTTCCCAGACAAGAATAATGTTGCAGACCGCTAACACAAATACGCCGACCCGGTCAAGGGCATGATGAAAAATTCCTCAACCTTTGGGGATTTATTCACCTTTCCCCGCCGGTTCATCTGCGGCAGCCTCTTCCGGACATAAACCGATTAAGCATTTATTATCGGTAAGTTGATACGCATAATACCCGACACAAATATCCTCGTGGCGTAATATTTGCATTCTCTCAGGGTAAATATTTCTGGGAGGTCCGGGTGAAGCGCTGGCTGGCAATTTTCTTTTTTGTAGTTTTCATTTGCACGGCGCCCTCCTTTGCCGTCGATCAGCCAGATCCTTATTCGGGAAAATCAACGACGGTGAAAACCGTTCCTATTAAACCTGCTCCCAAAAAGACGCCTCCCCGGGAAACACGAATGCGGGCAACAGGGAAGGTCATTGAAATCTCCCCCGAGGCGATAAAGATTGAACGGAATGTCAAAGGCACGGTAGAAACCATGGGGTTTTCCCTGGTCAAACCCCTGGATAAAATTAAGGTGGGAGATGAAGTGGGGGTGAGCTATATTACTAAGGATAACCAGAATATCGCCAAACGGATCAGCAAAGTGACGAGGAAAAAAGTCACCCCTACCAAAGACGCAAATCCTGCCGTTAACATTCCCCCCGACACACCTGTCAAATAGAGTTCAGGTTGTAAAAATTTCTTGCAGCACCGCCGGGCTGTGCTAAAGTAATTCCAATGACTATTCGTACCCGCCTGATGCTTGTTACCGTTCTGGCCATTGCCATGACCATGGCTGCCTGGGGATGGGTGCAACTAAAGGTCTTCGACAATCTCCTCGTCGAACAGCAGGCTCATCGTCTCGATGAACTTGCCGATACTGTGAGCACTTATTACGAGTATTTCCCGACCCGCCGCGGTCTGTCCGCCCTGGACATGACCCTGAAAGACCACGTTCAGACCGATACTCGTCTGGCCCGCATCGATCTTTTCGCCGTCGAAAAAGGAACTATCGAGTTTGTCGCCGGGGCCGGACGCATCGCTTACGACTGGCCGGATAACAACGTCGCGGCGGCTATCGAAACGATGAAACCCCAGTATCTGAGCATCAACACCGAAGCCGGCCCCGCCCTGGGGCTTCTTTATCCGGACACTTCCGAGAAGGACAAGAGCATCCATGTGGTGGGACTGATAAGTTTCTCCCAGGCACGGACGGAAATCCTGGGCCGGGCGAAGATCATGCTCCTCTACAGCAGTTTAGGCCTGTTGCTGATAATTTTCATCGTCCTGTTTGTCAGTTACGACCGGTTGATCGGACGGTCGCTCCGAACCATCACCAAAACGATTGATGAATTTCAGGAAGGGAAATACCAGCATCGCATCCATCTCAAAAGGCAGGACGAACTGGGACATTTAGCCGCCCACTTCGATGATATGGCCGGGGAAATCGAGCAGGTTCTGGCGCGTAATCTGGAATTGACGGAACATCTGGAGAATCGCGTTCAGGAGGAGACCCTCAAGGTCGTCCAGCTACAGAATCAGGTAAATCAGCTCCAGCAACTAACCGCCATGGGCTACCTGACAGCTACCCTCGCTCACGATATGGGGACGCCCCTCCATTCCATTGCCGGCCTCGCCAGACTCCTCCTCGAAAGAGAGCATTGGCCTTCCGATGTCAACCGCAAACTGGAACTAATCGTTCAGCAAACACAGCGGCTCCATACGGTTATTCAGAACATTAGGCGTGTTACCAGGCCGCCGGAACCCCACTTCGAGGCCATAACAGTAGAGGAACTATTGAGCGAAACCCTGCCCCTCGTGGAACCCATGATCCAGAACATGAACATCGCTCTTCAGGTTCAGGCGCCCCAAGATCTTCCCCTCCTCCATGTTGACCGCTACCGGATTCAGACAGCCTTGCTGAACCTCATTCAAAATGCCACTGAAGCCCTTTCCGGAATAGATGAAGGTGTCATTACCGTCGTTGCCGTTTTGGATACGGTGAATCAGAGAATCGCCATTTCCATCGGTGATAACGGACCGGGGATACCCCCGGAGCTTATGGCCAAAATCTGCGAGCCTTTCTTCAGCACCCACACCGAAGAAGGATTGAGAGGACTGGGATTGGCGATTGTCCAGGATATCATAAAGATTCATTCCGGGCATATGGAGATCAAAGGGCAACCGGGAGAAGGAACCACGGTCAGCCTTTACCTGCCGGTGTATGAGCAGGCAGTGGGCAACAGGCAGAAAGAAGACAATGGGCAACAGGCAGAAAGAAGACAATAGAAAATTGGAATGTTTACAGAGGAGACGTTGTTCCCATTAGCCACCTCCCCTTCAAGGGGCCGGGCTGGGGATGGGTTTCTTTCAGGGATTGGATTCCGACTCTGACCCTTTGAATAACCCATAACGCTGTATCTTGGAGCGCAGGGTCTTACGGTCGATACCCAGGGCCTGGGCGGCGCGGGTCTGATTCCAGATGACATTTTTCAGGCACTGGAGGACCTGATCACGTTCTGCCTCCTCCAGAATAGACAGCTCATTTTTTTCTCTTTCTTTTTTCTTCTGAAACCGGACCGGCAAATACTCCGGAAGGATCAGTCCAAAAGGAGACAAAAGCAGGGTCTGCTGGATAACGTTCTGCAACTCCCGAACGTTTCCAGGCCAGTCATAAGCCAGGAAAAGCTCCATGGCCTCATCGGAAATCCGGACCGTGGTATATCCAAGTTTTTTCAGGAGTGATTCCACGAGCTGGGGAAGATCTTCCTTATGCTCCCTAAGGGGAGGCATATGCAGGCGAACGACAAAACGATAGAGAAGGTCGGACCGAAAGCTGCCTTTTCTGATTTCTTCATCGATATCCTTGTTAGCCGCCGCCACCACCCGGACGGAAACATGACGTACCGTATGCCCTCCCAGGTGCCGCACCTCTCCATCCTGCATAAACCGCAATAATTTTGCCTGAAGCCCTGTGGACATCTCGGTGATCTCATCAAGAAGAATGGTCCCATCCTGGGCGGATTCGATAAGACCCTGATGGGCATGATCGGCGCCGGTGAAAGCCCCCTTCTCGTATCCGAATAATTCCGACTCCAATAGTGTATCAGGAATGGCGCCGCAGTGAACAACCACAAAAGATTTGTCCCGGCGGATACTTAACTGATGAAGAGAGCGGGCGGTGAGTTCTTTGCCTGTGCCACTCTCCCCTTCGATGAGTACACTGGCCTCGGCATCGGCCACACGCGCCACCTGCTTGTAAAAGTCAACCATCGTGGCCGAGGAGCCGATAAACTGGTGATCCTCCTTGACCTTGTGCGCTCCCCGGCCGCGCCGCTGGCGCAATTCCCTAACATCAAGAACCTTCTTTACCATCCCCCGAATTGCCTCGGGGGAGAAGGGCTTGCTTATATAATCCCACGCCCCGAGACGCAAGGCGTCCATGGTCGTCTCCAGAGACCCGTAAGCCGTCATGAGGATCACCGGCAGATCCGGCCATTTTTCGTGGACCCGCTTGAGAAACTCCAGACCATCCATCCCCGGCATCCGAATATCCGACATGAGGAGATCAAATCGGGACAGATCTTCGGCAAGAGCAGCCTTTGCCGATGTATAGTACTGAACTTCATAACCTTCCCGGACCAGGGCCTCCTGAAGAAACTCGCAGGCGACCTCGTCGTCATCAATGACCAGAATGTGGACGCTCATGCCTCGTTAAAATCCTTTTTGGGCGATATAATTTGAAAGGTCGGCCACCCGGCACGAATATCCCCATTCATTGTCATACCAGGCCACAACCTTGGCCATGTTTTCGTGGAGGACCTGGGTAAATTCCAGATCGATAATCGAGGAATGCTCGTTCCCCTTGAAATCCGACGAAACGAGACGATCCTCCTCGCAGGCCATGATCCCCTTGAGGGATTTTCGTGACGCCATGATCAGGACCTTGCGGAGGTAATCCGTGGTGGTCTTCATCTTCAATTCCGCCGTGAAATCGACGATGGATACGGTAGGCGTGGGAACGCGGAGGGAATAGCCGTCAAAACGTCCGGCCAACTCGGGAATCACCAGGCTCAGAGCCTTGGCCGCTCCCGTGGTCGTGGGAATGATATTCTGGCCCGCCGCCCGGGCCCGGCGGAGGTCCTTGTGGGCCATATCGAGGATCCGCTGGTCATTCGTATAGGAATGGATCGTCGTCATCATCCCCTTCTCGATCCCGAAGACCTGGTGGATAACCAGAACCGGCGGGGCGAGACAGTTGGTTGTACAGGAGGCATTGGAGATGATGTGGTGCTTCTGGGGGGAATACTGTTTGTGATTTACCCCCATGACGATGGTGATGTCTTCCTCTTTGGCGGGAGCCGTAATGATCACCTTCTTTGCCCCTGCCTGGAGATGGGCCGACGCCTTGGGACCGGTGAGAAAGAGCCCGGTGCTCTCGATCACAATATCCACTCCCTCGTCATCCCAGGGAATTGACGCCGGGTCGCGAAAGGCGAAGTTCTTGATGGGCTGGCCATTGATGACGAAGTTGTCCTTTTTCACGACCATGTCGCCGGGAAACCGGCCGTAATTTGTGTCATACTTGAACAGGTGGGCATTGGTATCCACATCGAAAAGATCATTTATGGCCGCGACCTGCAGGGTCTGCGGGTATCTCTCCAGGACGGCCCTGAGCACCTGCCGCCCAATTCTTCCAAAACCGTTTATACCAAGACGAATCATCGTCGCACCTCCCTTAATTATCATCAATGCGATACTTGTGCGCCGTCATCAGCTCACAACGAACCTGGAGAATCTGATGGAGGCGGGCGTTTTCAATGGCGATGGCGCTGAGGTCGGCCACAGCCTGGAGAAATTGAAGTTCCCTCTCGTGAAACTCCCGGACCTTGTCGCTATAGACCCGCAGTACCCCGATCGCTTTCTTCTCGACCATCAGGGGCACAACGAGGACCGACTTGATGCCCTCCGCCTTTGCCTTTTCTCCATACTGGAAACCTTTGTCAGTCTGGGCGTCTTTAAGGTAGATCGTCTTGCCTTTCAGCGCCTTTTTGTCGATGCCGCTCTCATCGATCAGGATCGGTCCCTTGTGAAGGTAAGCCTCGGAGAGGCCGCATGCTCCCCCCAGGACCAGTTTCTTTTCCCGATCATCGAGAAGCCGGATGCTTGCGGCCTTGACGTCCATGGCCTTCACTACGCACTGGACGATTTTCTCCAGGACCAGGACCGGTTCAAGGGAGGCATTAATCACCCTGGCCACATCATACAGGGCGGTAAAATAATCCATCTCCTTCTTTTTCATACCTCACACCTCCTCCAAGTCGTTCTTGACGGCATCGTAAAAAGTCCGGATGCTGCACTGCGCTGCATCCTTCTTCACTGCGGCGTACGACAAGTACGCCTCATTCCTCAGGACTTGCGCGCCTTGCCTGCGGATCTTTTTACGATGCCGTCGATTATGCCCAGCTTGTAGACTTTTTACGATTCATCATTCCTTTTTCTTTAATCTTTTTTTCTTATGATGACAATGATTTGTTGTTGACGAAATAGGGATCGGCATATCTGCGTCGGCAGGCGACAAGAACGGGAGAAAACACATTTTCTGTCCCGGATGCCCCGTGGCCTTCCGCCAGAAAACACCAGCTTCCCCGCAGGGTCTCCTCTGCAAGGGCCGTGTTCAACAAACGCAGAAAACAACCTCGAGAAATCATCTCCGCACCCAGGCTGTGCAGGTGGTCTGTATAGACCTGACAGTCAATGAGCCGGAAATCATATCTCCCCAGGGTTTTAACCAGAGTAATAAGCGCCGCCTTGGAGGCGTTAGGAACTTTCGTGAACATGGATTCCCCGAAAAAGCACTTCCCTAGGGAAACGCCATAGAGCCCCCCTGCCAGAGTTCCCTCCCGCCAGGCTTCCACAGAATGGGCCAGGCCCAGATCATGGAGGCGGATATAGGCCGCCGTCATCGCGGTGGTGATCCACGTCCCATCTTTCCGCGTTTCCTGACAGGCTGCGACTACCCTCTGGAAACAGGTATCGAAGGTCACAGTGAAGAGGTTTTTCTTGAGCAGAACCCTCATGGTGCGGGAGATTTTCAACTGGTCAGGAAAAAGGACAAAGCGGGGGTCCGGCGACCACCAGAGAATGGGCTCCCCCTCGCTATACCAGGGGAAGATCCCATTTTTGTAAGCCAGAATCAGGCGCTCCGGGGTCAGGTCGCCGCCGACGGCGAGAAGCCCCCCTTCCGAAGCAAGACGGGGCGGGGGAAAGACTACCTCTTCAGTGAGCCGGAATATGGGCATCGAGGACATTCAGGACGATCTCGTCATTCTCCACATCGGCGCGAACAGGCCCACCCGTGACCAGCCTTCCAAAAAGAACTTCCTCTACAAAGAAATTCTTTACCTTTTCCTGGATGAGACGGGCAATCTGACGGGCCCCGAAGTCGTCGGAATAGCCTCGGTCAGCTAACCAGTCAATCGCCGCCTCGGTCATCTCGAGGGTGATATCCTTCTCGTCCAACTGTTTCTGGAATTCCCGGAGCTGCTTTTTAACGATATTGATCACATCATCCCTGGTCAGGCCATTGAAGGTCACTACGGCATCAAGACGGTTCCTGAATTCAGGGGTAAAGATCTTCTTGATCGCCTCGGTTACCGCCTTACTACTGATCCGGCGCTCACCGAAACCGATTTCCACCCGGCCGATGTCCCGTGCTCCGGCATTGGATGTCATGATAATGATGACATTACGGAAATCTGCCTTCCGGCCATTGTTATCCGTCAGGGTGGCGTAGTCCATCACCTGGAGGAGGGTATTGAAGATGTCCGGATGGGCCTTCTCAATCTCATCGAGGAGCAGGACGGCATGGGGCGATTTTCGAATGGCCTCGGTGAGGAGCCCCCCTTCCTCGAAACCGACATAACCGGGAGGGGCGCCGACAAGACGGGAAACGGTATGTTTCTCCTGATATTCCGACATGTCATAACGATGGAGCGGAATTCCCATGGACAGGGCCAACTGCCTGGCCAATTCAGTTTTTCCGACTCCCGTCGGGCCGGCAAACAGTAGCGAGGCCACGGGCTTGTTGTTATCCCCGAAGCCCGCCCGGGAGCGGCGAATGGCCTGGACAACCATGTCAATGGCCTGATCCTGTCCAAAAATCTGCGTTTTCAGATCCAGATCGAGGAAGCGAAGTTGCGTGCTTTCCGATGAAGAAACAGACTTCTCCGGAATCCGCGCCATACGCGCCACAATCCTTTCCATATCTGCCGGGGTGATCGTAATGGTACCTTCCTGATCTTTCCTGTACAGACGGGTCTTGGCGCCGGCCTCATCCATGACGTCGATGGCCTTGTCGGGCAGATACCGCTCGTTGATGTGGCGAGCCGAGAGTTCCACTGCGGCCCGCAGGGCTTCCTCCGTGTAGGAGACCTGATGATAGGACTCATAGCGGTCTTTCAAGCCCTCAAGGATACTCACCGTATCCTCCACGGACGGCTCGGGAATATCGATGGACTGGAAACGGCGGGACAGGGCCCGGTCCTTTTCCATACATTTCCGGTATTCATCATAAGTGGTGGCGCCGATGCATTTCATCTTCCCCGAGGTCAGGGCCGGTTTCAGGATATTCGAAGCATCCATTGCCCCCCCGGAGGCGGCGCCGGCGCCGACGATGGTGTGGATTTCATCAATAAAAAGAACCACATTCTGAATCTTCTGGAGCTCAGCGATCACCTTTTTTAGCCGTTCTTCAAAATCACCCCGGTAACGGGTCCCCGCCAGCAGAGCCCCCATATCGAGAGAATAGATCTTGGCGCCCTTCAGGGGTTTGGGAACCTTATCCTGAGCGATCAACTGGGCCAGCCCTTCGGTAATAGCCGTCTTGCCCACCCCCGCCTCCCCGACATGGACGGGGTTGTTCTTATAGCGCCGGCAGAGGACCTGCATGGTCCTCTCAATGACGTCTTCCCGGCCGATAAGGGGGTCCAGCTCTCCCGCTTTGGCCTTCTCCACCAATTCCGTCGTAAAGGTGGCCAGAACCTTGTTTTCCTTCTCCCCGGGAGCCGTCTTCCTGTCCCCTTCCGCCATCCCCGGCTTTTCCCTGGGCGCCGCGGCAATGCCATGGGAGACGTAATTCAGCAAATCAATTCTCGTGATGCCCTCCCGATGGAGGAAAAATGCGGCATAAGATTCCCGCTCATCGAAGATGGAAATGAGGATATCGCCGATATCGAGTTCGCCCTTCTGGGCCGAGGTGGTATGCCAGACCGCCCGCTCGATGACATTCTGAAAACTTGCGCTCTGCACCGGGTCTGTTTCCTTCTTCATTTTCAGCAATTTTGTCGTAAAGAAATCCTCCAGTCGCATCTGAAGGTTTTTCACATCCCCCCCACAAGCACGAATTATATCACCGGAAGATTCAAAGAACAGGGCTGCAAAAAGGATATGCTCGGGAGTCAGATATTCGTGAGACCTGAGCTTTGCCTCTGTATAGGCCGCTCTGAATATGGAATCAAGTTCTTCACTGATTTTCATTGGTTACTCCTATGTCTCCTGCTTATCATGCCAACCTTAATCCAGGCCATAAATTTTACACCTTTTCAAAACTGCACTTTAGCGGGAACCCCCGGCGTTTGGCCATGGCATGGACCCGGGATACCTTGGTTACCGCAATGTCATAGGTATATAGCCCACAGACACCCTGGCCGCACCGATGTACATCCAGCATTATTTTCGTCGCTTCCGCCGCCGCCTTCTGAAACACCATCATGAGTACCTCAACAACAAACTCCATGGCCGTGTAATGATCATTGTGAATAATTACCGAATACATGGCCGGCTCATCCAGAGAAACCCCGAAATCCGTATCAGTCATTCCGCCGAAGCGGGGATCTTCATGCTGAGAATCGGAGTTCATTCCACCTTCCACGCCAAATGTTTGTACCCTATTTTATGAATTGTTGTGAGAAATGCAAGGGGCGTTTCAAAGAAAGGCTCCGTTAATATTTTTTTACGTGTAATGTCGATGGCATATAACTTCTTAGAATCTTTTTACGATATCTTTCTTTTCCAGAGCTGATTTTTTTTATCCCTTCTGCTATAGGTATATCCAAGTTTTTTGTCTGCATAGGCAGGAGAGGAGGCAAGGATCAAATGAAAATCGTTTGTCTTTTGGGAAGTCCTAGACTGAAGGGAAACAGTTCCACCCTGGCCAGAAGCCTTTGTGAACGGGCAAAAGAGCTGGGAGCGAAGGTCCAGATGATTCAGCTCAACAAATTGACCTACCGGGGGTGCCAGGCCTGCATGGCCTGCAAGACCAAATTGGACAAGTGCATTCTTAAAGATGACCTGGAAAAGATACTGGAGATGGTCCACGGGGCCGATGTCCTCGTAATGGCATCGCCTATTTACTACGGGGAAATCGCCAGCCAACTAAAGGCCTTCATTGACCGGACCTTTTCTTTCCTCGCCTCGGACTATGTCACCAACCCTCACCCCAGCCGCCTGTCTCCGGGTAAAAAAATGGTCTTTATCCTCACCCAGGGGCAGCCGGACGACACGCAGTTCGACGATGTATTCCCCCGCTATGATTCCTTCTTCAAGTGGTACGGTTTCGAAGAAAGCTATCTGATCCGGGCCTGCGGCGTCATGGATATCGGGGACGTGGAGGTCCACCGGGAAGCCATGTTCTCGGCGGCAGAGACGGCGGAAAAGGTTATGGGGCCTTATTAGACGGGAGCATTTGGGTATTTCCTCCATATCAATAAATATCAACAGGGAAAATATCAGGGGAAAACTCGGCTTGAGCAATAGAAAGGCAAATCTTCAATCGCATCTCGAAAACCTTAGTCAATAGGTAATTTTACCCCCCATTATTCGCAAGAACATATACAATTGACATTCATGCCAGTTTGTATACTGTCGTCCGGGGATAGTTACCTGTTTCTTACAGTGAGAAAAGAGGCAAAGGATGCAAACAGGCCGGATTGACACGGATATGTACCACTGCCCATTCTGCGGTAAGGCGATTGAGCTCTTGCAGTTTGGTTATGGCTGGATAGGGAAGTGTTGTAATCAAATCGTTTATAACAACCCAAAACCTTATGCAGCCCTCCACAAAGAGACTTTAGAAAAAGATTCCGCTTTGGGATAAAGAGTCAGGGGATCAGGGAAGGTCATCAGATCAAGCCTGCGGACCTTCCGATCAAGATCCGGCTTAACTCCGTTTGCAAGATCAGTTTATCAGCCTCCCGTCGATAGCTACTTTGGTAAATGTCACGGGGATCTTTTCCCCCGCCTGCTGCATCGCCGTCTGAACGATCCGGACCAGACCGCCACAACAGGGGACCTCCATGAAGGGGACCTCCAGGGACCGAATGTCGTTCTTTGCAAACATATCGGCAAGTTTGTCCACGTAGAACGCCGCATTGTCCAGCTTTGGACAGGCGATAATCAGGATGCGGTTCTTTACAAAACGGCGATGAAAGTCTCCAAAGGCGCAGGGGACGCAATCTGCGGCGATAACTACATCCGCCCCGGCTAAATAGGGGGCGTTGACGGGCAGGAGCATCAACTGGACCGGCCAGTTTTTCAATTGCGACGGCTGGGATGACTGCCCTGCCGTATTCTCCTCACCGATCATAACCGGCCGCAGTTCACGGATCATGGACCCCGGACAGGCGCAGGGCGGTTCTTCCCGAGGGTGCAAATGATTTGCGACGGCCTGCTCATCAAATACATCCGCCTCTCTTTCAGCCATCTCGATGGCCCCCTGGGGACACTCCCCGAGGCAGGCCCCCAGGCCGTCGCAATAGGTCTCGCTGACCAGCCTCGCCTTGCCGTCGATGATCTGCAGTGCCCCTTCGGCGCAAGCAGTCACGCACAGCCCGCAGCCGTCGCACTTTTCTTCATTGATGGCAATTATCTTTCTCGTGATCTTCATTGTTGCTCCTCCCATGCCAAACGTGAACTTATGCCTGATCTGCGGTGAATGGAATTCCCTTTTCGATCCACCTGTGTTAAAAGTAACGAAGGTTTCCTTATGGAACCATCAATCCATGTTGTCCAGAGGATAAACGGCGCAAATGGACGAAAAGATGATGCTAAATCCGATTCCTCCAGGAAAGATCCTCCTCAGGGAGGAATTGCAGGCCCGGGTCGCCGGCATCGAGGAACTCCGGAACATATCCTTTTATTCTCCTGCCTTCCAGATATGGCGCCAGGAAACTGAGGATATGCTGGTCAGGGTGTTTGGGGCAGATTCCTCGCCTGTCGAGGATTTTCAGGCCATCCTCTTTACGCCCCTTTTTCTTTCCTGCCGCTGTGGCGATACCGTCTTCACGGAGGCCTATGAAAAAGGCCTGGAGGAGGCGGGCGCCCTGCTGGCGTCATTATTTTAAAGACTTAAGCATCCCGGCGGTTTGAACCGCTTTTTTCATCAGCAAGACCGCGGCGCCCAAGGCTTGCCGGTCCTCCAGCACTCCCAGTTTGCCTGTCTTGTAGGAAAGATCCTCGTTCATCTGTCCGGAAACTGCCCCGACGCCAAAGATTGCCCCGGCGGGATGGACGGATGGCGTCCACATCTCGTGGAGGAGAAAGGCGCTATGGATGCTTTCCAGCGTCGTTTCAATACCGCCGTTCCTTGTCCAGGCCACTGTCAGCGCCACCCCGACTTTATCCTTCAAGGCCAGATGTTTCTCCTTGCCAAAGATAAAACAGCGGGTCCGGTCAATCAGAAAGGCCATGAGCCCGGAAAGTCTGGCAAAATAGACCGGCGACGCCAGCACCAGGACATCACAATCCCGTATTTTCATGAGGATTGGCGAGATGTCGTCCTCAATCTTGCAAAGTTGCTCCGGGGTCTGCTTTCTCATGCACCAGTTGCACTGGGTGCAATCAGAGAAATTCAAGCCGGCCAGGACCACAGTTTCCGTTTCCACGCCTTCCATCTTTGCTGTCTCGTTCAGCGCGTGCTCCAACAAGTGGGCGACATTCCCTCCCTTAACAGGACTTGAATGAATGCCCAGCACCTTGATCTTATCTAATGCCATGCCGTACTCCCTCCTCAAATATGAATTTCTTGTTCATGATGAACCCGTAAAAAGTAGAGAAATTGGCCATAATCGACGGCTTCGTAAAAAGGTCCGCAGGCAAGGCGCGCAACTCCTGAGGAATGAGGCGTACTTATCGTACGCCGCAGAGACGAAGAATGCGGCGCAACGCAGCATCCGGGCTTTTTACGAAGCCGTCATTCATAATCCTTTAAAGGCCCGTTCCGCCTCGGTACGCAGGATATTTTCAAAACCAGTGTACTTGGGAGAGAAGTGAAATGGGATAATTCGCTTCACCCCCGCCTGCCGGGCAATGGTCCCCGCCTGCCGGGCCGTCAGGTGATATTTTTTCAGGGCCTGATCGCTGTCGTCATGGCTGAACGCCGCTTCAATAAAGAGGATATCCGCATTCCTGGCCAGCGCCACGATAGCGGCAATATTGGCTTCATTGTAAAGGACATCAGTCACATAGGCTATCTTTTGCCCCGGCGTGATCTTCACCAGCCGCTCCGTCAGCACTCCTAATGGTATCTGCTTTTCTTCGCCGCTTCCCCCTTCATTTTTCCCCCGAATCCGGATCGGGAAATCAGAGGGATAATTGTCGGCAAAACGATCCTTGAAGTCGGTCAACCACGGTCCAACCGGCAGTCCCATCGCTTGCAGGGCGTCTTTCCGGATATTGATTCGCTGCTTTTCTTCGGCGCAGAAGGCCAGACAGGGAATTTTGTGATCAAGAAATACCCCTTTAACCGAAAACAATCGCTCATCGATAAGCATCTCCGGGAAGGTTTCCCTGTCCTGCCCTCCCTCCTTCCGAAAGGAATTTTTGCAGGAAAAATGGGCTGTTTTCATCCATCCTTCCGGGTGAATCTCCGTCACGACGAGAATAAAATCATTGGTATAGTCGGCAATCAGGTTCCATGTATAGGCGTTCAGACGGCTCTGAATTTGATCGATAAAGCCGGGGGGGCCGAAAAGTTTGATCGTGCGGTCCCGTCCGAGACAGATGCGCACCAGGTGATCGAAGCCGATGAAATGGTCCATGTGGGTGTGGGATACGCATACATGGCTGATCTTCAGGATATTGCGGGGAGGCAGGGCGTGCAGTTCCCCCAGATCAAAGAGGAGGGCCCGGCGCCGGTATTTCATTTCCAGATAGACGCCCGGATCGTCGAAGGGCCCGTTCACCAAAGCGGCATTGAACATGGACTGTTATCCCTCTGCCTTCATGATTTCCCTGATCTTGGCGGCAATCTGTCCGATGAGGAAGTTTGCTTCTCCGTTCCTCGCTGTTTCATTGCCGGATAAAATAAATGGCATAACCTCCAGCCTGCCGTCAAAGACCTTTGTCAGCAACTCCGTTGTTCTTTGCCGCCGCGCCGCCACCCTTGCTTCCTGCCTATAATGATCACCCGCGACCTCATTAGCGCCGAAGTCATCGACCAGAAGCAGACAATCACCGGGCGTCCAGCTTGTTTGTTCACGCACCAGCACCCAGAATTCCTCCTCATCTTTGTGGCAACCAAGATCGGCGGAATTGGCAATGAAAAAGCAGTTCCTCGACTCGGCGGCCGCTGCCTCCACCGGCAAAGAGACCGCCTTCATCTGCATGTCCTGAAATTGGCCTTTGATAGCCTCCGTTGCCTCGGCATAGTGATCGGTGGCCACAATCGTCGTAATCAGGGGATGATCATACAACTCCCGCAACAGGAGATGCCAGGCGGGATCGATCTCGGAATGGGAAAAATACTGCCCGACGAAAATACCGGCAGCTTTGTCGAGTGCGTCAAGAGATGCCTCCTTCCGTCTCACGGTCCATTTCTCGCTGATCTTTTCGACCATAAGGCGGCGGTAGCCGATAGGGGTCCGGCTCCCCTCTTCCCAGGTGGGTGCGACAACGCTGTTCCAGAATGTATCCGGGGACACAACACCGAATTCAGCAAGTCCGGAGAGACGCAATTGCCTCTCTAGAACATCGTCTTTAGCAAAAGCAACCGCCTCCAGAGACAAGGTTCCCGAGTAATCAAAGACTGTTATAAGTTTGGACATAAATGGATGATCTGGTTCATAGTGCCCTGCTCAAATTTTTGCGATGATCAATCTTTAATCACGGCACGATCGTCTATAATTCCACATAGTTCCTGAGAAGCCAGGAAGGGGTCCTGGGCGGCGCAAATTGCCGATACGACAGCGATACCATCCGCGCCCGCATGCATCGCCGCTCCGGTATTTGCTGCATTCAAACCACCGATGGCAACAAGAGGGTGACGGGAATAGGCCCGGATCCTCGCGATACCCTCCAATCCCCAGCTTCCTCTCGTATCTGTCTTGGTTGGCGTTTCAAAAACGGGACTGACGCCGAGATAATCCACATCCCATCGCTCGGCCATTACTACATCATCCCATGTCTCCACGGAAAGCCCGATGATGACACCCCTTCCCAGAATCCTGCGGGCCAGGTGGTAGGGCATGTCTTCCTGACCGATATGGACGCCTTCCGCCCCGATCGCCAGGGCGACATCGATGCGGTCATTGATGATTAAAGGAACCTGGAAGGGGGTCAGCAACGCCTTGATACTAATCGCCTCTTCGACAAAGGCGCGGGTGGGCAGGTTCTTTTCCCGAAGCTGAACACAGGCGGCCCCGCCCCTTACGGCCGCCAGGACAATCTCCTCTAAAGGACGGCCGCCGCAGAGATCACGATCCGTAACGAGATATAACCCTTTGATCTTTTTCATCTAAAAATGCACCCTCATATCAATGAATTAATTCACTTATTACTCCCTTCCCTTCAAGGGGAGGGTTAGGGTGGGGATGGGTTTGCGTCGTATTTTTATCCCCTTATTTGACAGCATGCCGTCATGAGAGTTTCATGATGAAACTGTCGTCAATTTCAGCCGTTGGTCGATATCTTCAAAAGATAATCTATACAGGGCGTCGAGGAAATGAATCTGCATACTGCCGGGACCAACCGCCCGGGCGGCGGCGATTTCTCCCGTAATCCCCATGACGGCCATAGCATAGGCCGTTGAGTCGGCAAGGTCAGTCCCTACCGCAGCAAAGGCGCCGCATAACGCCGAGGCCGTGCAGCCGAGACCCGTCACCCGCGTCATCATGGGATGGCCATTGCCAACGACGATCATCCGGCTGCCGGCGATAATGTAATCCTTCTCGCCGCTCACACATACGACCGACCCGAATTGATCGCTCAGAATGCGGGCAGCCTCAAGGGCGTGATCCGAAGACGCCGTGCTATCGACTCCCTTTGTGAGCTTTCCCTCCGTCACCAAGGCCATCGTCTCGGAGGCATTGGCCCGGATAATGGACGGGGAAATCGCCTCCAGAAGTTGTCGCGAGGTACGGGTACGATATGGCGTCGCTCCGGCCCCAACCGGATCGAAAATAACGGGTATCCCCTTCTGTCTTGCTCTTCTTGCGGCCATGAACATCGATTTTGTCCATTCCTCATTCAAGGTGCCGATGTTGATCACCAGGGCAGAGGCAATGTTCACCATGTCCTCCACCTCCTGTTCAGCATGAGCCATGACGGGGGAAGCACCGATGGCCAGGAGGGCATTGGCGGTTGTGTTCATTACCACATAGTTAGTAATATTATGGACAAGGGGGTCATGGCTTCTTATCTGAAGGACGGCGTCCCAGACATGTTCGGACCGGTCAGACATGGTTTTATCTCCTTTACAGAACAATTTTCACGGCCGGATGCGCCCGCAAAGCTTCATAAACGGCAAGACGGTGCCCTTCGCTCTCCACAACCACCTCCAGTTGAAAACTTTGATATTTCCCTTTTTCACTGCTCCTTGAGAGAACCATCCGATAGGTTCGATCCTGAATAATTTCCACTACTGCCCGGCGCAGGCTATCCTCGTCGGCGCCGATGATTTGATAGCTCCACGAGGAGGGGTAGTTAATAGCCGCAGTTTTCTGTTTTTCCGGTTCCTTCATCTGAAAATACCTCGACAACTCATTGAACTCATAATGTCTATGTCCTCTTTAGAGGTTGGGGTAAGGCACGCCTCAATCTGACCGCCGGTCATTATTCTGCTGGCAAAACTTTTTGGTAGTCGGTTGATTTATAAATAATATCATAAGCTTCCAGAGCGCCGAATCTCGGCACTCAAAAAATATCGCCACTTCTCCCTCTCAATTCAGCAAACAATGATCATTTTTATTCTCTATAACGGCTATTTTCACCGCCAACAACAGATATCATTTCCGTCGTTAAAACATCCTGAAAAGAAACGAGCGCCTCTTTGAGTTTTTCAACGGCATCATTCCACCGCCAGCGGCGACCAACCACAAGGCAAAACGTTTCACAATTTCACCACCGCTACTTATTTCTCTACAACATGAATGGAAATTAAGTCGTCAAGCATTTTCACCTTTCTTTTGGCTATCAGCGAGGCTTTCTAAAGAAAAACAATGGTGTGCCCGAAAAACTCTCACCTACAAGTCCGTGGTTTTCGATTTGGAATTGTGGTGAGGATTACCAATTAGAGTGAAGCCTCTGATAGTGTTGCAAAGCCGTAGCACAGCGCCATGAAAATAATTCACCATGGTTCCTCTGGCAAAATTAATAACCCCTTAGAACTGGAGGCGGAGGCCGATGGTAATGCTCTGGGCGCTGTAAGCGCTCTGACCAAGTTGGGCATCGTAATTGAGATAAGCAAGGACACGATCTGTCCAGTGAACATTGACTCCCGTTCCCACATTGAAATAGTTCCGTTCCGGAGCGACACTCGCAATGGTAAAGGCTGAACTGCCTTGGGCCAGGGCAGCGTTCGTCGCCGGATTCACATTTCCGAACTCGTGCCGGTAGAACCCCCATAGACGCGGCACAAACCTAAGTTTATCTCTCTTCCAATTCCATGACCCCTTGATTCCCGCGCTTCCCTGATACGATTCCGTCGTCTGGCGATCCACCTGAAGATTAAGGGAATCGGCCCCCGACTCGGTGTAACCGTTCACACCCATCCAGAGATACTGAAAGGTCAGGGAGGGACC
>CAISJV010000009.1 GCA_903885795.1 uncultured delta proteobacterium
AACTCCTCAGCAAGAACCGCTGACGAGGAAAGCGAACATCCGCCGCTCACCTCCTGCTCTCAAATGGCCCTCCATTCAAGAACAGCAAAAGCGGACAACTCATTTGCTACAAAACCGGACAAGTCTATTTACTCTTGACAGATGAGGGATTATCGTTGACTTGCTCCGGGAGTTTCGATACCATCACCAAGATTTATATCTTTGTTCAAACTTTCGTAGGGCGGCAATAAACAATGAAGAGGAAGCCTATTATATCCGCAACCGTTGATGACGTGGTCCTGATACAGCCTAAACACGGAGGGAACCGGCGATATCTGTCCGATGCCGCCGGGATGCCCCTGGAAAAGCTGCTGGATTTTTCCGCCAACATAAATCCCCTTGGGTTTCCGGAAGGTTTCCGATCCCTCATCAGCCGACGGATTGAAGAGGTACTCCATTACCCTGACCAGGATTGCGCAGTTCTTGTCGGGATCATTTCCACCCGCTATGGCATTCCCCCGGAGGAGATCGTTCTCGGCAATGGTTCCACGGAGATCCTCTACGCCCTGCCCAGGGCGCTTCCGAAAGCGCGGGCCGTTATCCCTGTGCCTTCCTACGCCGATTATGTGACCACATCGGAACTGGCTGCTATGCCGGTGGAGAAGGTTTTTCTTGGCGAAGATAATGGCTTCGCGCTTAAAGTCGGCAGCCTTGAAAAACTTCTCCGTGGCGATGAAATCGTTTTCCTCGGCCAGCCGAATAACCCTACCGGTCTTAGCTGCGATGCCGAGGCCATCCGGGAGGCGGCCCGGCGACACCCGGCGAGTCTTTTTGTTGTTGATGAGGCCTTTGCCGATTTTGTCGCCGGGATGGACCGCCTCCTTGTGCAGCGCCCCGCGAATGTCATCGTTCTTTGTTCATTGACCAAGTTTTTAGCCGTTCCCGGTCTCCGCCTTGGTTTCGCTGCGGGTTCTACCGATGTTATTGGTAAAATAAAGAAGTTGATACCCCCATGGTCCGTCAATGTCTTTGCCCAGGTCGTGGGCGAAGCGGCCTTGCCGGATGACGACTACCGGATACGGACCATCGGTCTTGTCAATGAACAGCGGCGATATCTTCTTGAGGAACTGGGGGCGATATCCGGGTTTTATGTCTATCCGGGGCAGGCCAACTTTCTTTTAGTGCGGACTGACCGTCAGGATATGGATGCCCCTGAACTGGCCCGGCGGTTGCTGAAAAGGGGGATCGCCGTGCGGATCTGTGATAATTTCCCCGGTCTCGATAAAAGGTTTTTCCGGATCGCCGTGCGGAACCGGGAAGAGAATGATTTACTCCTGGATGCCCTCCGGGAAGTCCTGGCCATTCCCGCAAAAGCAGTGCGCAAGGCTCGCAAGCCGGCCATCATGTTCCAGGGTACCAGTTCCAACGCGGGCAAGAGCATCCTTTCCGCCGCCCTCTGCCGGATTCTTCTCCAGGATGGCTACCGGGTTGCCCCCTTCAAATCCCAAAACATGTCCCTTAATTCCTATGTGACCCGCGATGGCGGGGAGATGGGGCGGGCCCAAGTGGTGCAAGCCCAGGCCAGCCGCGTCGATCCCGATGTCCGGATGAATCCAATTCTGCTCAAGCCAAGCAGCGACACGGGAGCCCAGGTGATCGTCATGGGGAAGCCCGTGGGGAATATGGATGTGAACGCCTATATCGACTATAAGCCGGAGGCTTTTGCTGCGGCGCAGTCTGCTTTTGACTCCCTGGCAGAGGAATACGACGCCATTGTGCTCGAAGGGGCCGGGAGTCCCGCCGAGGTGAACCTCAAACATCACGATATCGTTAATATGGCCATGGCCCGTTATGCCCGGGCACCGGTTCTTCTGGTGGGTGATATCGACCGGGGCGGCGTATTTGCCTCCTTCGTGGGGACTATGGAAGTGCTGGCCGAATGGGAGCGGAGTCTGATCGCCGGATTTGTGATCAACCGTTTTCGGGGTCAGGAAGCCCTTCTCAAAGATGCCATTGACTATACGTATTGCCACACGGGAAAGCCAACCTTCGGAGTGGTTCCCTATATCCACCGCCTCGGGCTGCCGGAGGAAGACTCGGTGACCTTCAAAAGCGGCATGCTGGATACGGCGCCTCGGGAGGGAGAAGATGTGGAGATTGCCGTCTTGGATTTACCCCATATCTCCAATTTTACCGATTTCGACCCTTTCCGGATTGAGCCGGATGTTTCCCTGCGCATCGTCAGATCAGCTAAGGATATTGGGAATCCCGACGCCCTGATCCTGCCGGGAAGCAAGAACGTCATCGCCGATATGGCCTATTTGGAAAAGAGTGGCCTCTCCCGCGAAATCAGACGTCTTGCCGGGGAGGGTAAAACGGAATTAGTTGGGATTTGCGGAGGGTTTCAGATCCTCGGCATGGAAATCGCTGATCCCCATGGTCTTGAATCCAAAGGAGAAACAACTACGGCGACCTCCTCGGGGTTGCTGAATATTCCTTTATCCACTTTAGCATCTATCGGGAAAAAGTCGGCCGGAAAGACCCCCGCTGGCCTGGGCCTCCTCCCCGTAACGACGACCCTGGCCTGGGAGAAAACCTTGAAATGTGTAAAAGGAAGGCATGTGGAGTCGGGGCTGCCCGTGAGGGGCTATGAGATTCACCACGGACAGACAGCAGGAGTGGGAAACAGCCCGGCCTTTTTTCGGGAAGATGGTGAAATAATCGGGATTCAATCGCCCGACGGCCGCACCTGGGGAACCTACATCCATGGGGTCTTCGATGACGACGCCTTCCGGCGCTGGTTTATCGACCGGCTCCGCCGCCGTCACTCATTGGCGCCGCTGGGAAAGATTCTCGCTGTCTATGACCTGGAACCGGCATTCGATCGCCTGGCCGAGATCGTTCGGTGCAGCCTAGATATTGAAAAAATCTACCGCCTTATGGGATTGAAATAGGATCACCCCAAATCCCCCTTTGGAAAAGGGGGATTTGGGGTGATTTTGTAAATAAATAGATGAAATCAATCATATATAGGTATGTCATCAAATGAAGCCAAACTCTCCCCGTATAATCCTAGCTACCGGCGACGGCAAGGGCAAGACCACCGCGGCCTTGGGGATGGTCCTCCGTGCCGCTGGACATGACCTGAAATCCCTCATCGTTCAGTTTATCAAGGCCGCCGGGGAAACGGGGGAACTAAGCGCCTGCCGTCATCTGCCCGGGGTGGAGATTGTTCAGGCCGGTTTGGGATTTGTCCCCGATAAAACCAACCCCGCATTTGCGGCTCATCAGCAGATGGCCCAAGAGGGTCTCAAAAAGGCTACTGCGGCAATTGCTGACCGCAACTATGACCTGGTTGTGATGGATGAGATCTGCCTGGCCGTCACAAAGGGTCTCATAACCGAGGAGGCAGTCATGGAGTCAATACATAATGCCGGACCGGAGGTGGTAATCGTCATGACCGGTCGCCAGGCCCCGGCAGGTCTGATTAATATAGCCGATACAGTGACGGAAATGACCATGATCAAGCATGGATACGGTGAGGGTTGGCCTGCTCGGAAAGGCGTCGAGTTTTAAGAAAGCCGAATAATGTCAGAGGATACATAAAAACTTTGGAGATAATTTGAAAGGGTCGCAAAGAACAATGCAAGCAAAAGAGGAAACGTGAAAAAGCGATTCATATCATCAGCGTTATTGATTATGGCGTTTGTCCTGGCCTCCCCAGTGTACGGGGGTAATGCTTCCGGTAATGCCTCGGGGGATTTCGATTTTTATGTCCTCGCCATGTCCTGGTCCCCCGATTTCTGTGCCGGGCAGGGTGGCAAAGATTCCAAGCAATGTGGCCCGGGCAGAAATCCCGGTTTTGTCCTCCACGGACTTTGGCCCCAGTATCGAAAGAGCTTTCCCCAAAATTGTTCTTCCGTTCCGTTCCCGTCCTCACTCAAACTGGAATTCCCCGACCTGTTCCCGAATGAGCGCCTCTATACCCATGAATGGCGTCGTCACGGTACCTGTTCCGGCCTTGCGCCCCGGGAGTATCTTTCCCTGGCCCAGACACTCAAGCAGACCGCTCCCATCCCCCCGCGATATCGTCATCTGCGCGAACCAGTCCGCACGACCGCGGTGGCGCTAAAAAAGGAATTCAGGGCAGTGGACGCTAGCTTGCCAGATAACGGCATGGCCGTGTTCTGTTCCGGATCGGGCCGTTTTTTGAAGGAGGTCTTTCTCTGTTATAACCATCAGGGTAAACCGACGGCCTGTAGTTCCGAAATACTGTCCAAAAGCGACCGGAGCTGCCGCAATACTGACTTCGTTATCCGCCCCGGCCGTTGATGTTTGTCCCAGAGGGTGCGAACGTTTCTATATTTACCCGGGGGAAATGGCAAATGCAAAATACAGATAGTATTGTTGACTCTGCCAGGAGCCACCATTCGGTAAAATTGGTCCTCAGGCAATCACGTCTTTACTCGGCGGCTGGTTTTACCCTCGTGGAGCTGATGGTCGTGATTGCCCTCATCGGGGCGCTCTTGAGTATCGCCTTGCCCCAGTTTGCCGCCAATCTGGAACAGGGCCATAAGGCAAAGTGCCTTTCCAATCGCTATAATATCGAGCAGGATGAACGGAGCTACTACCTGAATAACAATACCCCGTCCCTTGCGATTGACAGCCGTTACAAGTGTCCTTCCGGGCTGAACTATGTCTGGCTCATCTCTGACCCGGCGGCGCCTGAATATCCCCGTGTCGGCTGCCCCATACATTACGGTCAGACA
>CAISJV010000010.1 GCA_903885795.1 uncultured delta proteobacterium
CCCTTAAGGAGCCTTTGTCAGGGAACTTAGCGTTTCAGGTTACCCTTAACACCTCCCTCAAGCTACATGGGCGAACTACCGAACTCCCATGATCGGACTTTAACCGACAAGTCATACGTTTTCCACGGCATACAATACAAAAGCGAGAAAATAAATTCTATCTCATATCGCCGAATTGCGATTGGAACCTGTGTCTTTTGGAGGTTGATTTTTCCGAAGCCAGAGGGTATTGCTGCCTTCCTGCAATACGATGCAAAATGCCCCTTGACAAGCCAAAAATAGTTTCCCTATAATCCGGTTACGAAAAAGAAAGGCCCTAAAAAGAAAGGAGATGTATTTATGGTGAGAAAAATTATGTGTCGATGTATGTGGATTGTTTTCCTATCGTTTTATGTCGCCGCACAACCGAGCTTTGCCAATGACAATGCTGCGGTGCAAGGTACATGGAGATTGGTTTCCATGGAAGTTGAGGTTCAGGCTACTGGCGAGAAGATGTATCCCTTAGGCAAGAGTCCGACTGGTTATGCGATCTTCAGCAGCGATTCCCGTGTTTGGTTTGTGCTTACCGGAGAAGGGCGGAAACCGGCAAAGACGGCGGAGGAAAAAGTTGCGTTGCTGGAAAGTTTGGTTGCGTACACTGGCAAGTACCGCCTGGAAGGTGATAAATGGATTACCAGTGTTGATGTTGCATGGAATCCGGCTTGGGTAGGCACGGAACAGTCAAGGAATTTCAAGGTCGGGGGCAACCGGCTCAAAGTGCTCACTCCGTGGCGCATCATGCCGAATTGGGCTGACAAAGGGATGACACGAAGTATCAACACTTTTGAACTCGTCAAGTAACTTCTGCAAGCGAAATGCTGATTCAGGCTGGATGTTGCCGATACTTGGATCAGGATGGGACGGTCGTTTATAGATCCAGGAACGACGAGACAACCAAGAGTTTACCCACTCTGGAGCGGATGACCAGTCTATGTTTAATATGCCTGCAAATGGAGCGGTACGAAGAATTATATGACGTTGTCAGAGACTCCAATACAACCAGTAATGCTTAGGTCTAGTCAGGCGACGAGGGCGTTGACTTGGTAGATGGACGCAAGGGGCTGTGCACCTTACTTTTTTACGAGATGAAGTGTGCCGGTGGAGAATTTCTTGAGGACATCGCATCACAGCCGCTCTCTTGACTCAATCACTGAGATACTTAGGCGTCAGGCCCCTGTGAGGCCCGCGGGGCATGCTGGAATCGTTCAATTAGATCACGAATGGCTCGTGCGTCGTCTTTGAGATGCCCATGACTCACAATCGGGTTGCTTCCTCCCGCTGAATCAATTCGGATATCAGACCATACTAAACCCGTTTGGATATTGACCGAAGCCACTTTAGAGATCGCAATGCTCTCTTCGTTGGAACCGAAGAGTCGCGGCTTAATCCGTGTAACCCGGTTTTGATTTACTTCAATACGAACCGGAAAAATAAGGTTGCCCGAACTCAACCGGCTGGCGGTGAATACATGGTGGCCTTCAACCATCGTTTCCTCCTTAGATTGGATAATTTAAATTGATAAGGCATCGCTTTTTCGCGTTGAGAGTATATGAAGAAGGGTGCTTTGTGTCAAGAGGAGCTTGATCACAAAATATGGTGTGCGGTATCGGCGATTACCATTTGCTCAGATTGTCTTCAGCACCAATTTGTCCAAGGCAAAGCGTGGTCTTGCCTTGGGCGACTGCTCAGGATGCCCCACCGGCAGAAGCACCACCGGGTAGATACTTCCGTCCAGTGCCAGATACTCGTTCACCTTATCTCGATCAAACCTTCCAAGCCAACAACTACCCAGCCCCAGATCAACGGCCTTGAGAACGATGTGCTCTACAGCAATCGCCACATTCATGGTAAGATAGGCTTTAATCGCTTCCTCGTCTATGATAGGGTTGACAGCGGATGGATCATTCATATCCATGTCCACACCTTCAAAGGCACCTTCTTTCAGCAGTTCTCCGATACGCCGATCTCTTGATTTCATGGTCATCAGGTCAGCGCAACATACAAAAACAACCGATGCCTTGACGATAAACTTATAAGGCGTACACCGGCTAAGGGCCTCTTTGGCGGCAGGTGATTGAGCGACGATGAAGCGCGTGGGCTGGAGGTTTGATCCTGAAGGGGCGAGCCGTGCAGCATCCAGAAGCAGTCGGACAGTATCAGCCGAAATATTCTCCTCCCTGAATTTACGAATGCTTCGCCGTGAAGCGATAATATCTGATAACTCCACCATGGAACCTCCTTGAAGGTATTACGACTTGGACGCTACAATTTCTTTTTGGGCATGTCAAATGTGGATTACCAAGACCATTTAGTCTCTCGGTGTAAACATCGACTGACCGTTGTTGATCGTAAATTTGCTGATCCGTATAACCGCTGTAATCGTGGCCACTCATGGTTCATTTCTCCTTTTCAGTTTTATTTTCAGTTTCGTGAAGCTGTCGAAATCCGTCCTCAATGGCCCGGATAAAATCAACACACCTGGTTTCCGGTGGACCGCTGTATCTGGGACATGTGGCACCTCCGCCTCATCCCCAACGTCAATGGCGTCGTCGTTGGCCATTGCCTCCGCCAACATTGCCCGTAACTCTGACATGCGCTCACGGCCCGCCTGAGGATCATAATTTACATGGACGTCAATTTGCGTAGCCGCATAGTCGCCGGTTAATTTGTTAGCAATATCAAGACCTTTGGCAACTATACCCAAATCATTGGCGTCAATCAGCTTTGCAAGCCTCGTCGTCCGGTGCCGCCTGCCTATCCCGCATTGCATTAGTAAATCGTGAATCGCTATCTGCATGTCCGGGTCTTGGGACAGCTTAAGTCCTATCTGCTTGGCACTCGCTTTTGATGTCACCTCATAAGCGGCTTGCATAACGCTGTCCGTGTAACTCCGACCCGACGCAACAGCCAGGGCGACCTGTTGCTGCTTGGGCGTAAGCCGGTCCATTGATTCGGGAAGAATCTGCATCTTTTCGTCCTCCTCCCTCCTTTGGAAATGTTGACACATTGCCGACGCCGTTACGCCCTGCTCTCTGCCTATGTCCTCCAAAATCCATCCCTCTAATCTGCGTTTGTCTGCTAACTTGTCATCAATCTTTCTTCGTCCCATGCGTTGTCTCCTCGAAAAGTTAATATTCTTAAAATCGTTAAAAGATCCGCACGATGAGCGTCGCTATTGCTGAGGCTATCCCCGCCAATCCCCAGACAATTAGAACCATCAGCCCTAGAGTCATAATCTTCTGTTTTCGTGTCATATCCTTCACCGTCTTTTCTGTTGTCCCTTAATTCATTGTCGTTTTGCTGCAATCGATGTATTTATCAATGTCCCGGATATCAAGATATTGCTTCCGGCCTTCCTGGACATATGGGAGACGCCCCTTCCATATAAGAGTTCGTACACCTGAGACCGGCCTTCCAAGGTATGAAGCCGCTTCCTTGATAGTAAAGAGACGCTTGGCCGTTGGTTTGCTTAACCAAGTGTCCTTTTTAGCGCCAATGTCTGCCGGGTTCTTCGTCTTCATGTAACGGTTATGTAACGGTCCCTTTCATTTATTTATTGCTTCCGAGAAACTGTCACCAAATGTGTCACCATCATAAAAACAGCCATTTTACTTTGTGAAAACATAGACTTACACACTTCTTATATATATAGAAGAAGAAAAATCCCTCTCTCCCCTGTATGTGGTGGTGACAATCGTTAAATCTTCCATAAATGCAATGTGTTAGAGCATCACTTCTACCCTCAAAAATGGTGGTGACAGTAGTGGTGACACTTTTCATGACAGCCTCCAACATCTTGTGGCCTTATCAAACCAGATTTGCTTTCCGGCTTGCAGATTTCGCATTGCTGTCTGATAAACCCACGAGCCGGATCTTGCTGCATGGGTTCGCCGTTGCAGATCCCTGTCACTGAATGGCCCCGTTCTTAGGACACGCCGGATCTTCTCTTCCATGACAGCCATCTTGCCATCTGCATCAATAGGATCGTGCAATTGCCTGACAGCAAGCTGCCAATCCATCAGCTTAATGACCCTTTCCACTGTTGATTGATCGATTTCCGATTTCAGATCATTGACGGCAAGCAGCATCATGAATCGAATGGCATATGTATCAAGGCGTTTCGCATGAACAGATCGATCATGATTCAAATACCAGTTGTGATAAAGTTCCCGGCCCTCCTGGGTAATGCCGATGGACAGCCCGGACCCGACGAAACTAAGGATTTCACCCAGGCGCTTTCTCAAAAGGTATTTTTCTTTTTCGGGGATTTGTTCCGGGAATGAGAAACGCCGATGTCCGGACCCTGGTACAATGAAAAGTCGATTATTGAAGCCGATGTCCGTAAAAGATGCGTCCCAGGTCCTTTCGTATGTCTGGATTGTAGAAGCAGCCAATAAAGAAAGGTGAACGTCCCGAAGCTCTATTGATACTTTTTTGGTTTGTGCTTCGTAATGGTTTTGCTCGAAAAGAGTGTTGACTAAGGGTAGAAGGACAGCGCCCTCAACCTTGCATTTTGACACAAACTGCTTCATT
Organism: uncultured delta proteobacterium; assembly: GCA_903885795.1. Classification (GTDB taxonomy): domain Bacteria; phylum Desulfobacterota; class Syntrophia; order Syntrophales; family UBA8958; genus UBA8958. Next base: position 4,573 of record CAISJV010000010.1, read on the forward strand.
TCATCCAGACAGAGTAAAAGCCGCTGTAATTCCTTTAGTTTCTTTTGAAGACCCTCAGCGGAGCCTACACCGTAGCAGATCCCGAAGTCTGTCAGGGCATCACGAAAGAAGCTGGCTGTCTTTGATATTGCCGTCGACTTCCGATCATCGGCGCTTTGCCCCAGGAGAAGGACAAACAACCGTGGCTGTGTCAGTAGTTCGCTTGCTAAGGTAACAGGAATAAACGACCCAAGGCAGGTCAAGAAGCAGGCAAAAAAGAAATGTTCAGGCGACTCAAGGTATGTTGAATAAACCTTTGCAAACTCACCGGCAACACCGCCCATAATATCAGGGAATTCGATTGACGATGCTTCCTCGTGCCCCGTAATATTTGTGGATATAAATTGTCTTGCCCTCAAGATCTCTTTACAAAGCCATCGTTCACGGGCGTTTCCTTTTTCCCGGAATTTCTCACCGCCTGGACAGGATTCCATAATAGCGAAGATTTCACCGTCCGTGATACTGACACCCGCCAGGGCGCATATGGAAGCAAAAAGAGCCTCGGACCTAGACGGATACTCACCAGGCGCGCCGGTCTTCAAGAAGTCTTTCAACTTTCCGGAAATAGGTAGGGAATTAAGATCAGGGGCATTATGTGGTCCCTGTTCAATTTTCACCTGGGGCATAGGGATTGCTTCGCCCCTGCTTAGGTCCTTCAACCACTTAGGAGCCTCAACAATCGGCAAATCAGCATAAACCTTATACGGCTTGCCGGTATCGGGGTGAATAGAGCCAGGGGCAACTACGCAACCGCCAAGGCCACGAATGTCAAACCCTTCTTTCTTGAATGATCTGTTTGTGTACGGCTTGCCGTTATTCGGATAACTGTAATAATAATGTAGGTTGCCACTTCCGGTTTCAACCTGATAGGTTGCGGGAAGGTCACGCCCCTGCTTCGTTGCTTCAACTGCAAAAATCCGAATATCATCAAGGTCAAGAACAAGGATACCAGAAGCCGGACCCGTTGCAACCGCTGCATTGTGGCCCTTGAAATCATCAGGATTGAATGATCTTCGCCGTTCACACCATTGCTGCCATCCCTGTTCCAGTGGCCGCTTGCCGGTAACAGGAATAAGGGAGAATCCTTTTCCGCTTAGGATCTGCCATGTCTGGATCTGTTCTTTAATCATCAACATACTCTCCCCATGGCCATACCCACCCCCGGACTCACCGCCGGTGGCGTCGATCCATATGTCTCGCCTCTCCATTGAGATTCCATTTTTCAAGTTAACCCCTCTCCGATGATCTGGCCGATAGGATCGTTTTTAGTTTTTCCAATTCCTGCCATGGATAGCGCCGATAATTGTTGTGGTCGCGATAGGACTTAATGATCCCCCGGTGTTCATAACTCCTGATTGTGTTCTTATGGACACCACACAGATCCGCCATTTTTTGAATATTTAAGTCTTGATTCATCTTGGCATCCTCCTGTATTCCTTCGTTGCATTCTGTATTACCAATATCCGTGCCAGAAATATTATGTAATATATGCGGGGTGTTACAAATGAGGCGCGGCGATTAAGCTTGTTTGGGAATGGTTTTGATGGTTTCGGGAATATGTTTGAAGGGTGCCGGGAATGGTTTGGTGCATACCGGGAGGGCTTTATTTTGGACATCCCCTCCCGGTGCGTTGTGAAAAATAAGTTATTTGGTTAATTTTTGTCGAAACTCTTCGTTCTTCTCATTTAATATCTTGGTATCATACTCTCTCTATTTCCGTCATCGTCAGTCTGTACGCTTCACCGGGGACAACTTTTATTGCATTCCAGTAGCCCAGGAAATCAGGGAAAAGGGTTTTGTATCTTTTTATGTGACGATCGTCTTTATCCGGCAGGTTAATTGAGAATGCTTCTTTAAATCCATCAGCGGTTAGTGTGGTGGTGGTGGTACGTATGTGCAAGGCTTTGGCAATATCAGTGTTGCTCATGCTCGTGTTTGCTCTGAGGATAACTATCTCGTAGGCGTGAACGATCTTGTCAAAGTCCATGTCACTATGCGCCTCCATGTATTCAATGCACTTTCCCATCCCTCCGGCTAATTCGGTCTTGAGATAGTCATATGACTTATCTGATGAAGTTATTAATTCCCGTACATTACCCGAGAGCGGATGCGAATAAAGGAGAAATTTTACTCTGGCATCAGCTTTGTGGTTAAAATGGTTTAGCAGATAAATAGTGTCCTCTGGTCTATCAGCAAGTCCAGTTGTGCGAATGACGTATCCAGCTATCCGGTGATAAAGATCATCACGGAATCCGCTATCGGCCTTTAAATCCCTGTTTGTGGCTGTTATGATTCTTACGTCCGCTTTCTCAATCTCACTCCCGCCGACTTTGGTAAAGGTCTTGTCATTCAGAAATCGGAGGATTTTAGATTGATGGTCCCGGGACAGGTTGCCTATTTCATCAAGGAAGAGCGAACCACCGTCAGCATTCTTGGCTCGACCTATCTTGTCGGCTACGGCCCCGGTAAACGACCCCTTTACATGGCCGAAGAGTTCCGATTCAAATAACTCAGGGGAAATCGCCCCACAATCGACGGTCTGAAAAGGCTTACCTTTTCGTGAACTACTATCATGGATAGCTTTTGCAATAAGTTCCTTGCCCGTACCTGTCGGCCCAATAATAAGCACCGCCACTCCTGCCGTGTAATTTTTACTATTTGCTATTAAGGTTTCCCTTGCCTTCGCCGCCGCTGCGATATGCCCCAGGACATCTTTGATGTGTTTTGATTTACCGAGGATGGGTCTTTCTGGCTGCTCTTTTTTAATCGTCATTGCTATCCCTCGCAATCTTCCCGAAGTTAATGAGGCCCAGGCGGTGGGATTGCCGCTTTTCGGTAGCTAACCTATGGCCTCAAAATGTCATGGAATTGTAATTGCCGCCTTTAAATATTACTTAACCTAAGTGAACCTAAATGAACATAGAAAAAAAGCCTTTATCTTAGCAAATATCGTGAGATACGCTATTTTAAAGGCTTTACAGAATTTCGTCTTTTTGCCGCTGTTTTGCCTCCCAGACTAAAAAGGGGAAAAGTTTTCTTTGTCGTGCGGAAATTACCCTATCCTTTAGCCAGTTTCTTATTTTTGCTCCCTTTATCCGTCCCCTTTCTCTGATTCAGGCCCGCAAAAAGAGGATCAACCTTGAATTGGTCAACCCTCTCTATTCGCCATCCCCAAAAAGGCGGATGCTCTCACACCCGCCCCGACAATAAATGTTTCAGTATTTCGTGTATCCTTTTGAGTCCATACATTCTTTGAAGCACATCTCATATGTGTATACTCCGTGATTGTTTTCGTAATAACTGCATTTATTATCGCAGATATTTTTGACTGAGTCAGGGGCAGTAATCCCCTCCCTGTCCCGCCATGTGGCACATCCGGATAACATGACAACGACGGCAAGCAGTAAAAATATTTTTGTAATTTGCATCGTCACTCGCTCCTTCATAAAAGTTTAGCGTAAATCACCCAGCCTGTGAATGTCTAGGTATAATCTTTTCATCAAGACAGTCAATTATTTTTTACTCCCTTTCTGATAGGGCCAGGTTTGTTCAGCCCCTATGCTATAGTTATGCTTTTGGCTCTCACATCTTCTCCAGATTCGATGATCGGGGGAAGAGACGACAAAAAGGCCTACCGGGGCAAATGAGAAGCACGATAGGGGTTAGGGAATGGTGAAGACTGGACGGAAGTAGCCCGCCCCCCTGGCCATGGAGGAAGGATGGGGGATGGATTATTGATGAGAAGCCGGAGTCGGAAACATACGGGAGAAAGGCGGATCGTGCATCATGTTCTTTTTGGCCAGGTGTTAGCGGATATTAACAGGATGGAACGATTGACCGTTGCCCTTGATCCTTCCGGATGGTGTCAACTTCAGTATGCCGGGGGGAAAGCCGACCCTCAAATACCCCCACCCACTATGCTCCCGTGAGTTGGAGGCTCCCACCTTTTCGATATTCCATCTCGCCACAAGGGGGTTTTTGTCCTACTTCTTGGATGCAGGATACTCGTTGACTTTTCTTCTGCTTATCCCTTACGGTTTTTGCAACATCATGAGCAAGGGGGGTAGAGATGCGAATACTTTTCGTTTTGATGGTCGCGTGTATCATGTCAGGATGTGCACACAGTGCCAAGGAAATTGACACAAGTAAGGTTGAGCCTGCTTGTGCGCAGAGATGTTCTATTTCGTATTCTCGGTGTGTCTCACTGGTCTTTAACAGTTGGAAAAAATATGTTTAGCGATATAGGGCACATAGATGTCCTAAAAAAGTTCTTGGCACTACACTTTATGGTTCTTTGACAATTTGTAGCTCCCTGATTGTGGAGGGTATGGCAACGCCAACCGC
>CAISJV010000011.1 GCA_903885795.1 uncultured delta proteobacterium
AACTCCTCAGCAAGAACCGCTGACGAGGAAAGCGAACATCCGCCGCTCACCTCCTGCTCTCAAATGGCCCTCCATTCAAGAACAGCAAAAGCGGACAACTCATTTGCTACAAAACCGGACAAGTCTATTTACTCTTGACACGGAGAAAATCGAATAAATGCATTATCTGTTGACAAAAGAACATGAACCGATTATAGATGGCGTCACCTAAGGAAATTATCATGAACAGTAAGAGACTGAACGCGAACATCGGCATTATTGTCATCGGCATAATTAGGCCGGAAAATACCGGGGCCTGATCGTGGTTTAGTGTTTTAGATAAGAAAAACAAAACATTCACAAAATCCGTTATCAGGTTCTCTGGTAGCGGATTTTTTTTCAGGAGGAAATGATTTTATGACGGAGCCTGAGATAATTATTTATGATACGACCTTGAGGGATGGCTCGCAAGGGGAGCAGATCAACTTTACGGCCGAGGAGAAACTGCGCATTGCACGGCGCCTGGACGAAATGGGGTTTCTCTATATTGAGGGCGGTTGGCCCGGTTCCAACCCCAAGGACGTCCGCTTTTTCGAATTGGCCAAGGGTGTAACCTTTAAAAATGCAAAGTTGACGGCCTTCGGCAGCACTCGCCGGTCGGACTTGCAAGTGGAGGAATGTCCCAATATCCAGGCGCTTATCCAAGCGGAAACCCCGGTCGTGACAATTTTCGGGAAGACTTGGGATCTCCACGTCACCGACATCCTGGAGATCTCCAGGGAAGATAATCTGGCCATGATCAGGGAATCCGTCGCCTATCTGAAAGGGAAGGGGAAGGAGGTCGTCTACGATGCCGAGCATTTCTATGACGGATACAGACAGAATCCGTCCTATGCACGGCAGACCATCGAGGCAGCCTTAAGCGCCGGAGCCGATTGGATTGTTCTCTGTGACACCAACGGCGGTGCGCTGCCCCAGGACATTCAAAAGATGACGGAAGATATCGCCGTCTTTGTTCCGAAAGAGATGCTGGGGGTCCATGCCCACAATGACGGTGGCCTGGGGATTGCCAATTCCATCGCGGCAGTCCTGGCCGGGGCCAGGATGGTTCAGGGAACAGTAAACGGTTACGGGGAGCGCTGCGGAAACGCCGATCTGATTCCCCTTATCGCGAATCTCCAGTTGAAAATGGCGAGGCGCTGTCTTTCCGACGAAGCCATTCATCACCTGAGCAATCTGTCCAATTATGTCGGCGACGTCGCCAATATCTCACCTCTCAACTCCCGCCCCTTTGTCGGCCGTAGCGCCTTTGCCCACAAAGGCGGCGTCCATGTCAGCGCCATCCTCAAAAACCCCCTGGCCTATGAGCATATTGTCCCGGAGCTGGTCGGGAACAAACAGCGGGTCCTTGTTTCCGATCTGGCCGGGAAGAGCAATATCGAATACAAGGCCCGGGAGTTGGGGATTGATCTGGGGGAGGACAACAGCGCCAGCCGGCGGATCGTGGATGAGATCAAGCGGATGGAAGACGAGGGGTATCAATTTGACGCTGCTGAAGGGTCGCTTTCGTTACTCATCAAGAAGGTTACCGGGGAGTTTGTTGAACCTTTCACCCTGGAGTGCTTTCAGGTAATCGCTTCCAAGACGGCCCAGCAACCGTCCCAAGCACAGGCAACCATCAAAATTTCCGTGGGCGGTGAGGAGGAACTCACGGCGGCGGAAGGTAACGGGCCCATCAACGCCCTGGACAATGCCCTGCGGAAGGCTCTGACCAAATTCTATCCCCAGATTGGAAAGATGCACCTGACCGACTTCAAGGTCCGGATCGTCGAAGGGAGCGAGGGAACGGCGGCGAAGGTCAAGGTGACTATCGAATCCCAGGATGAAGAGGATACCTGGAGCACGATCGGCGTCTCCGAGAATGTTATCGAGGCGAGCTGGCTGGCCCTGGTGGACAGCATCCAGTATAAGCTGAGCAAGGACCGGGACAACAAGAACAACCCCGAATAGAACCAAACCGACCCGGGCGGGCACATTGATGGTCGTATTCTATTGCTAATCCCCTCTATTTCTGATATAGGGTCCGGCGGTTAAGGATAAGGGATTACAAAAACGACTATGCTGCTTGCCGTCAACAACCAGAACCCTCAGATGCGTTTGATCAAAAAAGCTGTGGACATTCTGCGGAGCGGGGGAATAATTATCTATCCGACCGACACGGTATATGGGCTGGGTTGTGACCTATTCAACAAAAAAGGCATTGAAAAGATCTACGATATAAAAAAGCGAAACAAGAAACAGCCTCTCAGCTTTGTCTGCGCCGACCTCAAAGATATAAGCAAATACGCCTTCGTAACGGATTACGCCTATCGGACTATGAGGCGCCTGCTGCCGGGGCCGTACACCTTTGTCCTGCAAGCCTCCCGTCTCGTTCCCAAGATTATCCTTCCCAAGCGGCAAACTACTGGAATCCGGGTTCCCGACCATCCTATCTGCCTGGCTTTGGTAAAGGAATTGGGACAACCGATTATCAGTACCAGCGTCAAGTCGGAAGACGGGGAAACCATGAACAATCCGGACCTCATTAGGGAGCGATTCGGTTACTGTGTCGACCTGATTATCGATGGGGGCATATGCCCGGGAGGGCAATCAACCGTTATCAGTCTCGAGGATGATACGGTGGAAATTATACGCATAGGAAGAGGCGATGTATCCGCCTTTACATAGAACATATACAGGTGAAAAAAATGGGAAAACAAATGCTTATCAATGCCGTCCATCCGGAGCAGAAGCGGATGGCGATCGTCGATGACGGCAAACTGTTGGATTACAACATCCAGATGGCCGTCAAGGACCCCATAACGGGCAACCTTTACAAAGGCATCGTCATGAAGGTCGAAAGAGGACTTCAGGCAGCCTTCGTCAATTACGGCGGCAAGAAGGATGGCTTCCTGCCCCTCCGGGATGTCAGCCAGGACTATTTCACGGAGCGGCGCAACGGAGATAATGGGCAGGATGGCGGCCACGCACATGGACGGCAGCACCTGAAGGTTGGCCAGGAAGTTCTCGTTCAGGTCATGCGCGAGGTGAGCGAACGAAAAGGGGCGTTGCTTACCACCTACATTTCCATGCCGGGACGCTATATCGTCCTGTTGCCGAACAAACAGGGTGGTGGCGGCATTTCCAGAAAGATCGAGGATGAGGAAGATCGTAAGCGCCTCAAGGAGATCATGGAGCAGATCAAGCTGGAAGAGGGGATGGGATTTATCATCCGGACAGCAGGAATGAACCGGACTAAACAGGAATTGGCGAGGGATTATCAGCATCTCACCCGACTATGGAAGGAGATCCAGAAAGACGCTAAGGCAACCACGGCCCCTGCCGTCATTTATCAGGAGAGCGATTTTGGCGTCTGTTCCCTCCGGGACTATTTTACTTCAGAAATCGAAGAGATCCTCGTTGATGACAACGAAACATTCCGGAAGTTGCGGACCTACTGCAAGACCGTTTCACCGCGGACAGTGAAGATCATCAAGCTCTATAAGGATATGGTTCCCATCTTTGACAAATACAGCCTCGAAGACCAGATTCGGGTCATCTATCAGGAGCGGGTGGATCTCAAATCCGGAGGATACATAATCATCAATCCCACCGAGGCCATGATCACCATCGATGTCAATTCCGGACGAGGGTCGAACAAAAGGAATGTGGAAGAAACCGCCTTCCGGACCAATCAAGAGGCTGCGGAAGAAATTGCGCGCCAGTTGCGTCTCCGGGATCTTGGCGGTCTAATCGTCATCGACTTTATTGATATGATGGACCGTCAGCACCAGCTAGAGATTGAACGGGCTTTCAAGAAAGCCCTGAGCGTCGATCGTTCGCGGATTCAGATGTCCAAGATCTCGAAATTCGGTATGTTGGAACTCTCGAGACAGAAGAAGCAGTCCACGATCCAGGAGATCAGTTATACCGCCTGCCCCTTCTGCAAAGGCACCGGTTTCCGGCCGTCCCTGGAATACACAGCCCTGAGCGCATTCAGGAAAATAGAATCCAAGGCTGTCAAGGGAAACTACGCGGGATTGAAGGTGGCAATGCCACACCCCATATCGGATTATCTTCTCAATCAGAAACGCCTCGAAATAAGTAAGCTTGAATCGATGTTCGATATGTTCATTCACATTTCCGGACATGCCGATATGCAGTGGGACGATGTCAGGATCGAATTCGAGGCCCGGGAGGCAGTTCCGGAAGGGGTTACCGAAAATGAAAAATCTATAGACAAATCAAATGAAGCCCATCCAGACGTTGCCGTCAAGGTGCGAGAGGGGGAGGCGGTCATAAAGAGTCCGGAAGCATCGGAAATCGCCGCAGAACCGGTTAAGAAGAAGTCTCGCCGGAGATCTCGTCACCGCAGGAAAAAGCCTGCGGAGGCGGTGGTGACTTCCAGCGAAACGATGGTTGGTGGCGCGCATACAAGTGAAACGACGATTGATGGATCGTATGTCGGCGAGACACCGGTCAGTGGCGCGCCTGTCAAGGAATTGTTTGCCGGTGAAGCAAATAAAGGTGAACCAAAGGCAATCAAACCACCGACTATTAAATCCCCGGTCAGAAAAGCGCTGGCAAGTGGAACCTCAACCAGTGAAATCCCGGTGCCCGAAGTAAAAGAAGGCGAAGCGCCTGTTGCTAAAGCTCCCCGTCGGAAAAGACGTCCCCCGAACCGGACCGCCACGCAACGTAAAAAAGCATCGTCCCCATCGTCGTCGCCCGATGGTGATGTCGCGGCGTCCGCCCCCGGGGTGGAAAAGGCTTCGGAAGGGTAATTACTATTTCTGGCTGCCCAGGGCCTTGGAACGCATGGTCGCCGCTTCTACGGCGGCCATGAGGGTCCCCCTGATCTTGCCATCCTCAAGAACCCGTATCCCGGAAATCGTGGTTCCTCCCGGTGAGGTAACCATGTCTTTCAACTGCCCAGGATGCTTTTCTCCCCAAAGAAAGAGCCTGGCGGCGCCCTGGAGGGTTTGAGCCGCCAATGTCAGCGCCGTGTCACGACTGAGTCCCATGTGCACCCCCCCGTCGGAAAGGGCCTCGATCATAATGAAGGCGTAGGCGGGCCCGCTGCCGCTGAGACCCGTTACGGCGTCCATCTGATCTTCCTTGACGACAACCGTTTTCCCGACGGCATTAAAGATGTGTTGGGCCATAGCCATATCGTCCTTTGTTACCGCCTGTCCGGCAGACAGGGCGGTCATTCCCTCGCCGATAATAGCCGGGGTGTTGGGCATGGTGCGAATAATCCGCGTACCCTGCTTGAGGCGCTCGGCGATGAATTGAATGGTAATTCCTGCGGCAATGGAAATGATCAGTTTCGACTTGTCAACAACGCCGGATATGTCTGCAAGCACGTCTGCCATATTCTGGGGCTTAACTGCCAGAATGATGATCTGAGCTGACTTGGCAGCGAGCTTGTTACTCTCCGTTGCCTGAACGCCATAGGTTTTCTTCATTTCTTCCCGCTGCTTCTGGTCCGCATCAGCCACGATCAGATTTTCCACAGGAACGAGATGACGGGCAACAATACCCCCGATGAGCGCGCCGCCCATTTTTCCGCCACCGATAACACCAACCTTTTTTCCTTTCAACATGAGAGATCCCCCTTCTTTCTTCAGCATTAGTGCATTTTTAATCTTTTTTTGGCCATAGTGTCAATAGGGTGATCACAGATAAATCACTGGTTGCGTAAAGTAGGGAAAATGTGTTACGAAAAACCACGTAACAAGCGACAAAATAACGGATGAGGAGGGCAGGATGATCGCCAAACAGGATATCGACGGAGTCAAGATAGCCTGCTGGATGAACAGCAGTTCCTGGCAGGAAAACAACAGGACCCTTGTCTTCATTCACGGTTCCGGTGGAGACCATACCAACTGGGTCTATCAGTATTCAGTTTTAAAGAATGATTTTAACGTTCTGGCGGTTGAACTGCCCGGACATGGACAGTCCGAAGGTAAAGGGGAACAGAGTGTCTCCCGTTATGTTGAATGGATGAGAAAGATTCTTGACGCCTTCGGGATCAAGAAGCCGGTCCTTATCGGTCATTCCCTGGGCGCTGCCATCAGCCTCACCTTCGCCATTCAGCACGGCGAGTTGCTTGCCGGGATTGTTCCCGTTGGCGGGGGTGTGACCATGTGGGTCAATCAGGCGATTCTCGATGGGTTGCTGAAAGATCCGGCCCCGATTATCGAGATGGCAGCTAAACTTTCCCTGGCCAAGCAGAACCGGGAAAAATTTTCATCCGCCCTCTCCGCAGGCTTTTCCAAGGCGAATCCCGTGGTTATGCAGGGTGATTTTTCGGCCTGCAGCCAGTTGAACCTGACCGACGATATTGCCAGGATCGGTATTCCCGTGCTTGTCATCTGTGGGGCTGAGGACAAGATGACACCGCCGGAAAATTCCCGCTATTTGACGGACCATATTCCGGGCGCCCAGATGGCGCTGCTTGAAAACGCAGGTCATTTTGTCATGATGGAGAATCCGGAGGCTTTTAATCAGGCACTCAAGGACTTCGCTCTCTCACTGTAAGGTCATTATTTGAGGAAATCGCCATGTTTGTAATGGGTAATCTTATCTTCGCCCTTGCGAAGATTATCGATCTGGTCTTGACTCTCTATGTATGGGTAATCATCTTGCGGGCCATTATCTCCTGGGTCAATGCCGATCCCTACAATCCCATCGTCAACTTTCTGTACCGGGCAACGGAGCCGGTGCTGGCCCCCGTCCGGCGCTGGATGCCTTTCGGCAACATGGGCATCGATGTGTCTCCCCTCATCGTGATCCTGGTTATCTATTTTCTCCAGTTCTTTTTAGTGAAGACGATGATTCAGGCAGCCGTGTACTTCAACTGATGATCAAGGAAATCGCCGATGGTGTTCTGTTGAAGCTCAAGGTCCTGCCACGTTCCTCCCGCTGTGAGATCATCGGGACCCACGGCGACGCCCTGAAAATAAAAGTTACCGCCCCGCCAGTGGAAGGCCGGGCGAATGAAGAAATCGTCGAATTTCTCGCGGAAGCTCTCGGAATCAAAAAAGGTCAGTTGGCTATTGTTTCCGGTCATAAGTCCCAGCGAAAGACGGTTGCTATTACGGGGTGCAACCGTCAGGAGTTGGAAAGCCTGACAGGAAAAGAATAGTTACTCAGTGAATACGATCTTCTCCCATCCCACCGAACAATAGATTATGCCTCAACCACAAAAAAGCAGAGAAAATGAGAAGGTTGCCAAGGCGGCGGGTGTAGTCGGTCTGGCGACGATGTTGAGTCGAATCTTCGGCTTTATCCGCGATATGGTCGTTGCCGGTATTTTTGGCGCCGGCCTGGTAACGGATGCCTTTTTCGTTGCTTTTCGGATTCCCAACCTCCTGCGCCGGCTTCTGGCGGAAGGATCCCTGACGGTGTCCTTTGTGCCCGTTTTTACCGAGTATCTAAAGCAGCGATCCCGGGAAGAGGCGCTTGATTTAGCCAATGTGGTCTTCACCGCCCTCTCTGTGATTCTGGTGATCGTGTCCGTCGCCGGGGTGATCTTTTCTCCTCTCATTGTGACCATAATGGCCCCGGGATTTCTCAAGACTCCAGATCAGTATGAACTTACGGTCCTGCTGACCCGCTTCATGTTTCCCTATATCTTCTTCATTTCCTTGGTGGCTCTGTGCATGGGGATACTCAACTCGTTGCGCCATTTCGCCGCTCCAGCCCTGTCTCCAGTTGTCCTGAATATCTCCATGATCCTCTCAGCACTACTACTGCGGGATCTCTTTGGAGAGCCGATCTACGCCCTGGCCGTGGGTGTCATGATTGGCGGGGTGCTCCAGCTGGCTATGCAGTGGCCATTTTTGATCAAAATGGGCGTCCGCCTCAAGCCGGATTTCCATTTCCGCCATCCCGGTCTCAAACGGATCGGTCTCCTCATGTTGCCCGCCTCCTTTGGGGCCGCCATATATCAGATTAACGTCCTGATCGGAACCATTCTCGCCTCCCTGTTGCCCAAGGGAAGCGTGTCATATCTCTACTACGCCGATCGGATCGTGGAGCTTCCCCTCGGCGTTTTTGCCATTGCCGTGGGAACAGCGGCCCTGCCCAGCTTTTCCGATCAAGTGGCGCGGGGTGAATTTGACGATTTCAAAAGGACCATCTCCTTTTCCCTGCGCCTTATCCTTTTCATTACCATTCCGGCTACGGTTGCTCTTATCGCCCTGCGTATCCCCATTCTTTCCGTTCTGTTTCAACGGGGAGCGTTTGACGCCACCTCCACCATCCAGACCGCTGATGCGCTCCTGTACTATACCTTGGGCCTGTGGGCCTTTTCGCTAATCAGGATCATCGTTTCCGCCCTTTATTCTCTCCAGGACACCAAGGCCCCCATGAAGGCGGCGATTGTCGCCTTGATCGTCAATGTTGCCTGTAGCATTGTTTTAATGTATCCCATGAAACATGGCGGTCTGGCCCTGGCCACTTCTATCGCCTCGGCCGTTAATTTAATCATGTTAGGGATTATCCTGAAGAGGAGGATCGGATCCTACCTGAATCGTGAGTTCTACCGGTCCCTAGGCAAAATAACCGCAGCTTCCCTGGTAATGTGGGGGGCCATCATACTGGTCGGAATCGTCTTTCCCTGGAAGATAGCCGGGTCTCTTGAGGAGCGCCTGTTTTTTCTCGTTGCCAGCATCGGCGTCGGTCTGGCTACTTTTTTTGTCATGTCCTGGCTCCTGAAATGTTCTGAAATGGTCATGGTTATCAGGACCGTCAAAGGCAAACTCGGCCGTAGAGACAAAGGAGTTGACTTCAATCAACCAAAGTGATAGCTATTCCAAGCCGTTATAGGAAAAGACAAGAAGAGGAAGTGATCTATGCTGGATATTAAATTCATTCGTCAAAATACGGAACTGGTCAGAATAAAGATGCTGGAGCGAGGCCAGGAAATGGACATGGCCCCTTTCCTCAATCTTGATACACGCCGCCGGGACATCCTTCAGGAAGTGGAAAAACTTCGCAACGACCGTAATACCGTATCGAAGGATATCGGAGAGAAAAAAAAGAGAAAAGAAGACGCCTCCGAACAGATTGCCCGTATGGGAGAGGTGTCCACCCGAATAAAGAGCCTCGACGACGAACTCAAGAAGGTCGAAGAAGAGCTCAATGCCATGGTCATGGTGATTCCCAATATTCCCCATGAATCGGTGGAGTACGGAACCAGTTCGGAGGACAATCCGGTCATTCGGGTATGGGGTGAAAAGCCGCGATTTTCCTTTGCCCCGAAACCACACTGGGACATCGGCGAAGACCTGAAAATCCTGGATTTTGAGCGGGGTGCGAAGATCACCGGCGCCCGCTTTACCCTCTATATGGGATTGGGGGCTATGCTGGAGCGGGCAATAATCAACTTCATGCTCGATCTCCATATCTTCGATCATGGCTACACCGAAGTGCTGGCACCCTTTATGGTCAATCGGGAAAGCATGACGGCGACGGGACAGCTTCCCAAGTTCGAAGCAGATCTCTTCCGGGTTGACCAGGTTGATTACTTCCTGATCCCGACGGCGGAAGTTCCTGTGACTAATATTCATCGTGATGAGATCCTAAGCGAAAAGGAACTGCCCATCTACTATGTGTCCTATTCTCCTTGCTTCCGTGCTGAAGCGGGTTCCTACGGCAAGGACACCCGGGGCCTAATTCGCCAGCATCAGTTCAACAAGGTGGAAATGGTAAAATTCTCCCGGCCGGAGACGTCATACGATGAACTGGAAAAGCTTACAGCTAACGCTGAAGATGTTCTCCAGCGCCTGAACATCCCCTACCGGACCGTAAGTCTCTGCAGTGCGGATCTGGGATTCTCTTCCGCCAAGACTTACGATGTGGAAGCCTGGCTTCCTGGGCAGGACGCATATCGTGAGATCTCTTCGTGCAGTAATTTTGAAGATTTTCAGTCCCGACGGGCCGCTATCCGTTTTCGCCGGGAAGAGACGGGGAAGCTTGATTTTGTCCATACCCTGAACGGATCGGGATTAGCCGCGGGGCGAACGGTGGTGGCGGTTCTTGAGAATTACCAGCAGGCTGACGGCAGCGTTGTGATTCCTGAAGCCTTGCGTCCCTACATGAAAGGGATTGACAGGATTCCTTCAATAGGGTAATGGCCCGCCTACAAGTTCTGTGAAAGACACTGGAGGGATGGCCGAGTGGTCTATGGCGGCGGTCTTGAAAACCGTTGGGCGAAAGTCTCGCGGGTTCGAATCCTGCTCCCTCCGCCAGTAATATTTCAATCGCGGAGAGATGGCTGAGTGGTCGAAAGCGATCGCCTGCTAAGCGATTGTACGCCGTAAAGGTGTACCGCGGGTTCAAATCCCGCTCTCTCCGCCATTTTTTTAGGTCTATTACGCGCCCGTAGTTCAGCTGGATAGAGCGCCAGACTACGAATCTGGATGTCGCTGGTTCGAATCCAGCCGGGCGTACCAGAAAAATCAAGGGGTTAACCAATCAGCGGCTAGCCCCTTTGTTTTTGTCAGCACGTTTTTTGCCGCTCCTTTACCGCTTTTGGATTTTCTGGGGTGCCTTCGTCACGGCGGAGATCCTTTTCTAAAAATTAAAAAATAGACTTAGGGGAGGGCGGTTTATTCCTCTGAAAAGCAGCGAGGCTCTCTGCTGATAATGGGGGTGGGGCTGGAAATGTGTTCACCTTGTGTTCTAATGGATCAATAAATGTTACAACCTAGCCTGGGGCGCCCCGGGGTAAAAAGGGAAGAGTGAATCCGTGCTTCACCTAATGCCAGAGAGCATGTTTTGTAGAGTAGATCCTATTCCCACTGCTTTGTTCAATAACTCGTACGGTATCTTCATTTCTTCTTCCTTCTAACAACGATATCGACACATTATTATTTCGTGGCGATTCCTGTCAATCCTTGTCAGGACCGGAGACCGCCAGGAGTTCGGCAAGCTTAGTCCGGGTTTCTTCCTTCAGGAACGGCCATAGACCTAGGTCCTGAAGGGTCGCAACCGTCGGGATGCCGGAGGCGTTCCAGCCTCGTTCCCGGTAGTATTCCTGAACCAGCTTGGTCAATTGTCCCCGGCGGTAGTTCATCAGAATAATCCGCTTTTCCGCAGGGGCCATGACCTGGATCGCCGCAAGGGATTTGTCCATGATCCGGGAGACTTCCCCATCGTGATAGTCCTTTTCCGCCTCGTAGAGGGCGTCATCGATGGGGGCCAAGGCCCGGTCCGGGATCCGATCGTGACGTCCGGTATCACCGCCATAGACCATGGCATTCATTACTCGCTGAAGATTGATGTCCCGGTCCGTCCGGGCAAAGATCGACTTCCAAGTCATGTCCGTGCCCAGCATCCCGTTATAGAAATCGGCGTAGATCTCCTGTGAAGCCGGGTTGATATACTTGTCAGTATCCTTTACTTTTTCCGATTCCGGATTGAAGACATCGACCCAAGGCAGCTTGCAGAGGCCCATATTGTCGTTCCCCAGGCGGACCCGGGGGTAGGTGATCAAGGCCCGGGCTTTGTCCTGGAAGGTCGGGAAGGCCCCCAGAAGATCCACCTTGATAAGCCAGGCCGCGGCGTGGTGCGCCCCGATATCGCTGGCCGCGGCATAGGATGCCTGCATGGACAGGGAACGGTGGGTCCGGTAGAGGGAAAAGGGAAGTCCCTTGGTCTGCATGGCAAATTTCATCAGTTCTTCCCGCGGATTGATCTTGCCGTTCTTCTTTATATATTGATCGGCAACCCAATCGACCAGCGGCACCATGCCCTTCGCCGCCACTTTTATCAACCCTGTCTCCGGACGGGCCAACTGATGGATGAAGCTCAAGACAGCCTGCTCATTACCCCAGATGAGTTCCATCCCATCCGTATCGTCTTTCGTGAGATAGCCGCGCTGGAAGCATTCCATGAGAAAGGCAATGATCACGGCGGTGGTGATGGTATCGATCCCGTAATTGTCGCAGTGCCAGTTGGCCTCCATGATGAATTCGGCATTCCAAATGCCCAGGTTGGAGCCGAAACCGGCAGCGGTTTCATATTCAGGGCCATCGACCCATACCTTACGCCCTTTATGTTTCCCGGAAGTTAAGGTAACGCAGCCCCCTTTGGTACAACGGAGATTACAGCCGGGGAAGCACCCGTCCATACCCCGGTGATCGAAAAGATGCTCGGCATAGAATTTCCCGGTGATGGTATTGGCATGGGGATCGGAGCCCAGCTGATAATTCCTCACGGGCAGGGACTGGTATTCATCCTTGTTCATGAAGGCAATAAGTCCGGCGCTGCCCTTGCGGTGCATCCGCAGAGATAGGGGATCGACTTCCTTGACGACTTTCCCCAGCTTTTCTCCTGCCTTCTTCACCTTTTCCCAGTCGGCGGCCCCAAAGGGATTTTTTCCGCGGGGATGTTCGGCAACAATCACAATAGCACCGATTTTCTTTTCGTGCATTACCGTACCGAGACCGGTGCGGCCCGCCTGCTTTGTTCGGAAGAATCCTTTTGTTTCATCCTGAATCTTCGTGGCATCGAAATAATGGCTGTTGATGCATCCATAATTGGTTTTACCGGCCCCGCCCCCGGTTGTCAGAAAGACGAGGTTCTTCTTTTCATACCCTGCCTTTACGAACCGCTCGGCGATTGTTTGCTCCAGATCAAATACCTGGTCCGACACGGTTGCCTCAACAATGGATATTTCTTCCCGGAAACTATCAATGACGATCATGATATTCGTTAAGGATTTGCCGATAATTTCCAGGGCATCAAAGCCGGCGTATTTGAGATAGGCCCCAAAGTGGCCGCCGAAATTCGAGACACCGGCAATGCCGGTCAGAGGCGACAGGGAAACGGCCATACACTTGCTCGTACCCGGAAACTGGGGAATGCCGCCTAACGGGCCGGGGGAAAAGATGAGGGGATTCTCATGATCGGAGGAGATTGTCCCCGCCGAGATGCCTTTATGGAGAAGATATAGGGCCAGACCGCGCCCACCGACAAAATAATCCCGGATTTGCGGATCGAGGGCCACCGGCACGATAGTTTTCCTGTTCAGGTCAATTTTCAGGATTTGATTGTTATAACCACGGTTGAGGGGTGATCTGGTATATTTCATGTAACCTTTCCTTTTGCAGCCGTCCCGGCGCAGCCGGCCGCTTGTAATATGATCGTGATGCGCTTCCTGAATGACATGTCAATGCCATCCAAACCGATGTCAATAATAAGGCAATCGCCGTTCTTTTCGGGGGCGGACATAGGACGAAAAGGTACTCTTTGTCAATTATTTATATTCGTTACAGCATAAAAACAGAAGCCCCCTGGCCAACCGGTTTCGTCAGGGGGCTTCTGTAAGGGACAGAGATCAGGGTTTCTTGCAACCTTTCAAATGGAAAGCAGCGAGGTTTTCTTTTGAAAGACAGGGATGTGTCAAAAACTGCTGTCTACAAAGCGTTTAAAAAACAACTCAAAAAAAACAATGAATCCCGTTTGTAATGAAGCATATTCCGCCATCTATTTTTTAGCCAATTTATGATTCAGCGTTTCCCGCACCTTGGCGGTCAGGTCTTTTCTGGAGAATGGCTTCTGGATGAAATATACCCCTTCATCCAATACGCCGTGGTGGGTGATGACATCGGCTTTATATCCTGACGTAAACAGGCACTTGAGGTTTGGGTAGCCTGAGCGGTCTGGAGTGTGACAAAAAGATTCACCAGAAGAAGCGCCATCAGTATAAAACCGCCTGCCAACCATTTTCCCCCTTATTCATCGCCATCCTCCCTCCGGATCGCTTACGCGCTATCTCGTCCTCGATGGGTTTTCAACCATCAGTCCATTGTATCGTTGAAATATTTTAGGTGTGCCTCGCAGCGGCACTTTTTATCCCATGGCTCGGAGCACTGCCTGATGAGTTCGACCCTTTCATCTCCTTCCTGCCTTAATTTGGGGCCGGACACAGTCTCTGATTCTACCCCCGTGAAGTCATCCCACCAACTCGCGACGGTATACACTCCACACAGAGGGCAGAGGAAATAGGCGTCGGTATGCTCATCCCCCATGATGCTACCGGAGATTGAGGCAATCCGTTCTTCATCCAGAAAAGGTCTTTTGCACTGTATACACAGCATCGGCTTAAATCCAAGATACAGAGGCTGTTTTAGTTCAGTGTCGGGTCGGGCACGAATACCGTGGCGCCCCAACTGACCTCGGCAGCCAATCCCTTATCCGTGATTTGGTAAATGGAGAGCATCGGGTCGAACGACTTCTCTCCACCGACACCGCCACCCATGCCAAACCCCTTTGCCACCAGGTGGCCCGATGCCCCGATATCCCCGCCTACAGTCTTGAATGTGTCAAACAGCTTCCTGTTCTTGAATGCAATGACGGCGCGGAACTTTTCGTAGCCGAGCCCCGGTCCCGTCCCGGCCCTGGCCATTGTCATATAGGTTATCCCGCCGTTCGCGTTGTCGATCAGGACTCCTCTTCCCGCAATGCCGATATAGAACACGGCAAATAGACCCGTTGCATCAAATACTGCATAGCCTTCCGCTTTTTCGATGATTTCCTTTGCCTCCGGTTTGCGCTTGTAGAGATCGGCCAGCGTGATGTCCTTCATGGCCAGGATCTTCTGCCGATGTTGCTCTTTTGCAGCCTGAGAGGAGGCATCACCCTTAGCCGCGACAGCGGTTGTATCGACTTGTGCAGGCTTGTTTTCTGTAGTTGTCGATCCGGAATGTGCGCAGCCGATCATGGACGTCAAGAAAGCAATTATCAGGAATGACACTAATTTTATCATGAACCCTCTTTTTCATTTTTTTTGCGGTTCCCCATTGTTCTGTGGTTTAGCTCATCTGTGAAGGATCAGATAAAACCGCCATACATAAAGGGACGACACGGCAATCTGACAAGTAGCGACAGGAAGACCGTTACGAAATAATTTCACAGAAGTTATCGTTTTACCTTGGGAAGCGCTGATCCCGGCGACAACTGCATTGGTGGACGCGCCGATAAGCGTCGCGTTTCCCCCAAGGGTAGGATAAGACCAAAGCCAACTCACCCCTCACCCTAATACTTTTCATCGGCTCAAGGGTCTTCCTTCCATCAATGATCATCGTCTGAGTCTTGCCGCTTCCGAAGGTTACGCGTAAAGCAATATCAGGAAAATGTCAATAGCGTTGCTTTTTATTGGTTATCAATAGAGACAAATGTGATAAAATATTAATAAAGTCGTGCACCTATCACCTACAGAAGCGAGAATAACTTCGACAGTCGATGCCCAATGCTTTCCAATGGGATTCATTGGCTGGCCAAATTTATCTATGTGGGGACTTGCAAGCTCAGTGGCCGCGTTTCATCAAAAATGGCGATCCTGATATCTTCAAACTTTGTTGACACTAAGTACCTTTTTGCTATAAATTGGAAATAACTTAATTTACCGAGGTTTCAGAGCATGGTTGAGATGCAAAATAACACGCGCGAAGGCAATGGCTTGGTGTCGTGTTAGCGATGAGGGTCCGCCATGGCCTTACCAGGAGCCGCCGAGGATTTTAGGAAGCACATCAGAGGGAAACTGGAGACGCTCAGGAATCCGTAACAAGCGTGCCACTTACTCCTCCTCTCAATAACTTTACGAAGGGAGACAAGAAGAATGAAAACATGCAGGACAAATCGAAGGATAAGGAGCGCCGCGTTTATCGCTTTCTTGCTTCTCATGGCCACCGCACCTTTCTTTGCAGAGTCGGCAGAGATCAATCCGACGCAGGTCCGCGCCATTGCAGCCGAGGCTTACCTCTACGGCCTGCCGCTCGTGATGAATTACAAGGCGATGTACTTGGGTGCTGTAGCGAAGGACTCCCCACAATTCAAAGCGCCGTTCAACGAGATCAAGAATGTCGCTCACGTCTCTACGCCTGACGACAAAGCGATTGTCGCTCCTAACGCCGACACGCCGTACTCCTGGGCATACTTGGATTTACGCGCCGAGCCGGTCGTGCTCAGTATTCCGTCAGTCGAGCCTCGCCGGTATTTCTCCGTCCAGTTGATCGATGCCTACACCCACAACTTTGCTTACCTTGGGACGAGGGCTACGGGGAATGGGGCCGCACGATATCTGGTCGCGGGTCCGGGGTGGAAGGGCGAAACCCCTCCCGGGATCACCCGCGTCATTGTCAGCGAGACGCCCTTCATACTGGCATTTTATCGGACCCAGCTCTTCGGGCCTGATGACCTGGAAAACGTAAAGAAGATCCAGACCGGCTACATCGTTCAGACACTCTCCCGGTTCCTCCGCACTGCAGCGCCTCCGGCAGCGTCAGCCCTGTCATTCCCCGTCTGGGATGAGAATAGAGCACAGGGTGTGGTGTTCTTTGAGTACCTGGACTTCATACTCCGGCTCTGCCCGGTCCACCCGTCGGAACAGGCCATCAGAAAACGGTTGGCCGGCATCGGCGTCGGCGGAGGAACGCCGATTGATTCAGCCAAGCTTTCACCGGAGATGAAGGAATCCCTGGCCGCGGGGATGGCGGACATGCGGTCCGCCATACGGAAGAAGCTCGAAGCCGATGTTCCTTTCACCAACACGGCGCTTGCCTCCCTTGACTTTTTTGGTACTCGGGAGCAATATGAGGCCGCAGCCCAGCGAACCAATCTTAAGAACTTTCACGTGCTGCGAGCCACGGGTACGATACTCGGCATTTATGGCAACTCCGGCGAGGAGGCGATATATCCGTCCTATCTTGTTGACTCCGAGAATCGCCCGTTGGACGGCACTGCCCACCATTACCGGCTCCGTCTGCCACCAGGCAAGCCGCTCCCGGCGAAAGCCTTCTGGTCCATCACCATGTACGAAGGCAAGACTCTACTGCTTGTGGCCAACCCGATAAACCGCTACCTCATGAATTCGCCTATGCTCCCCGCCCTGAAGCGTGACGCTGACGGTGGACTGACGATCTACATCCAGCATGAATCACCGGGCAAGGAATTGGAATCGAACTGGCTGCCTGCGCCCAGCGGCCCCTTTGAGGTGCTCATGCGGCTCTACCTTCCGGAACAGCAGGTTCTGGCGCACGAGTGGAAGATGCCCCCGATGGAATGTGTGAGGTGAGATTGTGTCAATTTAGAAGTGAAGGATACTTTTAAGAATTAGGAGGAACCCATGAAGACCGCCAGTAAACAATGCCTATGGGTAGCTGTATTGACCGCTACCCTGATCGCGCTTACGTGGCTGCCGGCCCAATCGGTTGCGATACCCAGAACCGTCGGCGACGTACCCGGCCAGGCGGCCGGGACTGCCATGACGAAGGAGTACGTCCAGATGGTGGGCCGGATGGCCTATATCTGGGGTTGGCCGATGGTCAACCAATTCAACCGCCATGCCGTCGCCGGGAGAGTACCAGGGCCCGGCCTCAACGGCGGCGTGATTCCCCTCGCCCCGCCCGGCTACAATGCGATGCTGACCGACTACATAAGCCCGAATCAGAACTTTGTCGCGTGTACCAACCAGGACGTCGTCTACGGCGGCGGCGGCGCGGATCTTGACAAAGAGCCGGAGGTATTTCAGGTCCCCGATTTCGGCGACCGTTTCTGGGTTTATGCGATGTATGACGCACGGACAGACGAGTTTGGCGAGATCGGCAAGCAATATGGCACCAAGCCTGGTTTCTACCTCATCGTCGGACCGAATTGGAAAGGAGATGTTCCGGCGGGCATCACGTCTGTGGTGCGCTGCCCGACGGATTTGGCTTTCTTCGCCCCGCGCGTTTTCAGGGACGATACCACGGAGGACGCCAAGGCCGTGCAGCCGTTGATCAGCAAGATCATGTTCTACCCGCTCAGCAAGTTCGACGGGAAAATGAAGACCACGGACTGGAGTAAACTGCCTCATTTCCCAGTGCCTGCGGGTGTTGTGGGAGAGGCCAAATGGGTTGTGCCGGAGACCTACTGTGACGAGCTCCTGACGGTGATGAAGCTCGTGCCGCCGCTTCCGGGCGAGGAAGCCCTTTACGGCTGGATCCGCTCCGTCTTTGAGGCCGCCGCCGGTGACCCGGAGATCAAGAAGGCGCTGGTTGAGGCATTCATTGCAGCGGACAGGGAACTGATCGACCCGCTGCTCCAGTGGCGCCTCAACGGTCGTTCCGCGGGCAACGGCTGGAACTCGCCGGTGAACAACGCCCAATGGGGGACCGATTATCTCAACCGGACCGCCACAGCCAAGTCGAACATCTGGGAGAACCGGCCCAGTGAGACGAAGTATATCTACCGCGACTTCGACAGCCAAGGCGAGAAACTCGACGGCCGGAATCTCTACAAGGTCACCTTCCCGAAAGGTCAGACCCCGCCGGTAAAGGGTTTCTGGTCACTCACGCTCTACAACGAGCACCACTTCTTCCATCCCAACCCGATGAGCCGCTACTCGCTCGGAACAAAGAGCAAGTCACTGCAGTACAACACCGACGGCTCGCTCACGATGTACTTCGGCGCGAAATCGCCGGGCAAAGGGAAGGAAACCAACTGGGTGCCAGCACCTGAAGGGACGTTCTCGCTGTATATACGCTGCTACTGGGCTGAGCAGGCGATCCTAGAGGGCGCGTGGGTTCCCCCCAATGTAGAGAAGATAAACTAAGCAAAAAAAGGAGGAATAGGGAAAGGGACTCATGACAAGAGACAAGATAAATGAAGAAGCCCTGTCCAACAAATTGATAAAGAAAGACTGGGGTTTATGCTTGCAAGAGTAGGGCTTGGCATTGCCTTCGCCATAACGGTCCTGAGCCAGGTCTTACCGGCAACCGCCGGGGAGACAGCACGAGCTTCCGCGCACCAGGGCTATGCCGGCTGGCAAAGGACCGCATCAATGAGGCGGTCGCGTATTGCAGGAAGGCAGCATACCTGAGCCCCAATGAACCGAGGTATACCTATACGTTGGGGTTCTTCCAATAGCAGAAGGGAGACACCGGCGCCGCTGTGACAACACTGAATGCGCTCATCACAAAACAATCGGGATATTTCGATGCATATCTCCTACTTGGAAGGATCTATGAGAAAGAGGGAAAGAAGCGAGATGCGGAAAAAATCTATAACGCTGCCCTTGCTTTGGAACGCGTGCCGGAAAGTTTCAGGAAGCACATCAGGGGAAAACTGGAGTCGCTGAAGAATCCCTAGATGCAGAAGACGGATCGGCCTGCTTATTAACGAAAACCACTTTAGGAGGGAGAATATGAAGAAAGTAAAACGCATAGCACTGGCTGGTCTTGTGGTGCTTATTATCTTGATTTCCTTTTCTGCACACGCCGAGGAAGGCGGCAGCGGTCATTACATGCCGGGCGGGGCAGCTTCATTTGTCGATGCCATTCCCGGCAAGGAAGGTCCTGCGATTGCCAACTATTTTACTTATTATAGCGGTAAAACAGACAGAAGCAAGCAACTGCCTTACGGTGGATCGGCTTCGGCAGGTCTTGACGCTACGGCATACGTGGATACAATACTGGCCTTCTACAAGACGCCGCTGACGCTTTTGGGCGGAAAATACACCGTTGCTGCAGCCATACCTTTCGTTTGGGCAACTGTTAGTGCGGATACCAAACTTGTTGGCCCCAGGGGGAGCACCATAGCCAGCAACAACGCAAAAGACTCGGACGGAGGCATCGGCGATATCCTCATCTACCCGTTTATGCTTGGCTGGACAGCCCTTGGCGGCGATCTGAGATATGATTTCCGTTTCGGCATTTACTCTCCCACCGGCCACTATGACAAAAATTCGTTGGCCAATGTGGGCAAAAATTACTGGACATTTGAGCCGGCAGTTTCAGTTAGTTGGCTAAGCAGCAAGATCGGCCTTGAAATTAGCGCCTTCGCCGGTCTGGATTTCAACACCCAAAATGACGACACGAAATATCAGAGCGGAGATCAATTTCATGCCGAACTTACAATTGCCCAGCATTTGCCGCTTTTTGGCGGCCTAATCGGCTTGGGCGCCAATGCCTTTTACTACCAGCAGATCAGCGCCGACAGCGGCACTGGCGCAACCCTAGGTGATTTCAAGGGCAGAACGTCGGGCGTAGGCCCGGTGCTGTCCTATGTGACAAAGGTTTGGGGAGAAAAAGACCTGGTAGCGGAAATCAAATGGCTTCCGGAAATTGATGTGGAAAATCGCCTCAAGGGTGACTATATCTGGTTCAAAGTGGGACTTTCATTTTAATCTCTCCGGGCCGAATTCCCCGCCGCTTGCGGCGAATAGAAAGCGGCCTACCGGAGATACTCTGCTGGTTGCGCCGGAGAGGTTCATTTTGCATAGGGCGGTGGAAAAATTAGACGGGGTTCATTAGGATAAGATATCAAAGCCTCACGATATGAGTTGATGGAAAAATGATCATGCAGTTATCTTATGCTTCTCTTTTATAACATGAGATATAATGATAACCAATCGAAAGTATGCATTTTCTTAAAGGTTGACATTTTGCTGCTTTCAGGAAGTTGTTCACGCCCTCAATCTCCTGAAAAAAAAACATCCCAAAACTGAAGCTTTCGATTGGTTATCATTATAAACTCTGAAAATGTCCAGCAATTTGTTTTTGATAGTGATTTGCAAACCAGACAACATATTCCCTGACGGGTCAGAAGTTCCTGTCGTTTCTGTGATGTGACCTCAAAATCGTATTTGCTATTCCTTCTCTTAGCCGCGTCTCCAGCTCAGGCCGAATTCCCATGGCATGGTTTTTCCATATGCTTTCTCGATACTTCCGCTGGAGCCTTTATTTCCTGCATGCTCTTGGATAAGTGCTGACCACCGTTCCAGTAGTGGTATTTGGGATCGGCATTAAACGGGACGATTATGTTTCCTGAATTGTCGATGTAAGGGATGCCTTTATTGGTCATATGTTTGGGTGCGCTTTTGCTGTTTTATAGCGGCAAAATCTGGATCATGTTTAGGAATCAGTTGCCCCATAAGCAACCTTTTCAGAAACTGTAATTCACTTATTCATGGCTAAATGTTGTTCATAGAGCTCGTAATTCGCTTTTAGCATTTCGGGAATCGGCAATTCATAAGGGCAACGCTCTTTGCAGATGTTGCATTCAGAACATAGTTTTACGCTTTCCATGGCTAGCCGGGAAAAAACCACAGAGACAGCGGGCGACATTCTGGACGCTAATAGCTTGTACCCCATTGCCATTGTTATCATCACACCGTTTGGGCATGGTTGACAGTACTCACAGCGTCGGCAGAACTGCTTGCCCAGATCAAGCCGATATTTTTCCATCAGCTTTCGATCGTCATCTGTAACCACGTTGGGAAGCTGATAATAAGCGGTCACCTGATCAACGGAGTCAACAGAATCGTAACCGGGAATAGGGACCGCTTCAGGGTATTGGCGCAGATATTTGATGGCTACCTCTGCATTGTCAATCATGCCTCCTGCAAATGGCTTCATGGATATGATCCCCATTCCAGCCTCTCGGGCAGCATGAAAGAGTTCATCTTTCGCAGCATATTCAATAAAATTGAAAGGAAACTGAATGGTGCTGAATAAGCCGGTTCTAACCAACTTGACAGCCATTGGGAGGTTATGAGAGGTAACGCCGATGAATCTGATCTTGCCTTCTTTTCTGGCCTTGACAACTGCTTCAAGTGCTCCGTCAGGAGCAGTCACCGCCTGCCAGTCCTTTTCCTGGGCGATTTGATGCAACTGGTAGAGATCAATGTAATCTGTCTTTAACATACGTAAACTGTTTTCCAGGTGATCCGTTGCGTTTTTGCCATTCCTCTGAAGCGTCTTGGTCGCTATGACGACCTTTTCCCTGATACCATCAAAAGCACGCCCTATCTTCTCTTCGCTGTCCCGATAAGCATTGGCCGTGTCATAAAACGTGATTCCTTTTTCATGGGCACGACGAAGAACCTGAATGGCCGTATTCGTATCCAGGCGGATTATAGGTATGCCTCCAAAGCCGAGTTCGGAAATCTGCAATCCTGTTTTCCCGAGCTTTACATAGCGCATGTTGTCACCTTTATTTTAAAATCATCTCTTTTGCCTGATTCAATGCCCTTTTAAGTACTACATGACGATCTGTATCAATGACGAAGCTCATGCCGTATGAAGAGAAGGCCTTCATTAATAAAGTTAGAGCTTTATTTTTTGCCTATGGGCATTATGTAAACGGGTTGCTCATTATCAGGCAACTTTAAAGCTTTTTTCACTTCTTCCGGTTTGAAACCGGCCATAGTAACAGTTCCAACATTTCGTGATACAGCTTCCAAACAAATATTCTGGGCAATATGACCTGCTTCCAGATAGATCCAATAAGGATTCTTTGCCTTGTTGGATAAACCCGTAATTACAATAGCAGCAGGAGCATTATTGATTGGCTTCTGTGGTGTGACACTGTATAAATTTGCTTTTATGTCTCCATCGGCAATTTTAATCAGTTTATGTCCCTGAGGTTGATATTGATACATTCCCATTGTTAGATCGGCTACTTTTCCTGTAAGGATGTAAACCTTCATGAGATAGGATGCCTGCGCCGAAGGTGCTGTTCTCAAGCCGCGCTTGGGTTCTGTAATACCTTGAGCTGCCCAGAGAAGCTGTGAAATGTCAGCTAAGCTCAATGGCTTATCGCTATAAGATCTCGCAGTTCTCCTTTCTGATAATGCCTTCTCAATGGATATTGAACCATCAATCACTGGCGGAGGCAAATCAATGATACTTGTTGCTGATTTTTGTTCCTGCGCTTGGGCTGATGGAAGCCCCATGTCTTTTTGGCAAAGCAAAGTGACAATTACAAACACGATCACGATTCTAACTACGATTGACAGGAATCTTGAGCTTTTCATAAGTACCTCCATAGAATTGAAATGAGTTCGTTTTATTTGCCGGCGCGAGCTGCCCTTGAAAATTTCCATTACTCCTGTTTCCTGACGCTGTAAATAGCTAAAAATCTGGTATTCAAAAAAGACATATAAAAATTATATAGATACCAAAATCAACCTTAAGGAGGACTTATCATGGGAGCAAGAGGAATATCAGCAATCGCTGGCGCCATATTGGTCGCCATGGCTTTCGAGCCAACGACCATTATGGTTAAAATCGCTTATGGACTTTTCGGAGCAGCGGCTGGATCAATTGTCGGTGAAACAATTGAGGCCGAGGCTGTGAACGTCAAAAAGCAGATCGAAGAAGGGAAGGTCGATCCGCATGATCCACAAATAATCAATGTCAGATTACACTTAATCTGATCGTTCAATGTCCAGTAATCATAGATATAACAGAATATTACCCATCAAGACGCTATGGATCTCATTATTGCGTTCCATAGCAATCGGCTACCTACAATTAATGAAACTTCTGGGTCACCGGTTCAATGACATTAATGGCTCCGAATATTTCCTCATACTGGGCGATATTGACTTTCAGAGCTTCGAAGACCCTCTTGACATTACCCGGTGTCATAATGACCCTTGAAACCAGATGAGGACCGTTTGGAGAATTCAATAGCCAATCGAGGATAAATTCTTCAGGGCTATGCGAAACGAGCAAGGAATTGCTGTATCGGCCTCTCGATATTTCATCAACAGTATTGATCTGCAATTGTTGGGGTTGTTCCTGTTCAGGTTTATTTGGCATGTTGTTTCCTCCTGACTGATGAATATTCAGCCATATCATTATTCCTATTGATGATAGTAATTACTCTGAAACAAGTTTCACTCCCAGATCAATGGCCTCCTGCATGACTTTTTCATTTAACTTGATCTTGCCGGCATCCATGGCACTCCCATAGACCATTCCGACAAGCGTGGCCCCTATATATCCAAAGGCATCCTGAAATGTTCTCAGGGCATTGACGCATCCTGAATCAAAGGGATCTTCACCACCATAGGTCATCGCGATAGCGATACGTTTGCCCTTGAAGGGATCACTCTGATAGGCTGGCAGCGCAAAGCATCTATCCAAAAATATCTTGGTCTGCGCAGACATGGTAAACCAGTAAACAGGGCTGGCAATCACTAATGCATCAGCTTTAATCAGTTTTGGATAAACCTTCTGCATGTCATCCTGAATGGAACAACCTTTACTGTCTTTCTTCTGGCATGCAAAACAGGCTTTGCATGGTGCAATGGACTTTCCTTGTAGGTAAATTGTCTCAACCTTTGCTTTGGTTGATTCTGCTCCTTTGGTTATCTGATCTGCCAGAATAGCGCTATTGCCTTTCCTGCGTGGGCTTCCCAAAATTACCAGAACCTTCTTTACCATTGTGACCCTCCCGATTGATTATTTTGCTTTACTCTTTATAGCGATCAAATTCGCGTGTGCCAGCCATTTCCAATCACTATCTGACTTTATAAAGACAGTCAACCTTTTGAGGAGCTCGATAAGACCAACCTTCATCAAATAAATATTATTACTCATGGAGAATAATATTCTTCAGCGCCTCATCAATATTTGGGTAGCGAAACTTAAAACCCGCTTCAAGCAGACAATGGGGAATCACACGCTGGCCTTTGAGCAGGACATCACCAAATTCACCCAGGATCAGACGAATCATAAACGCCGGTGCATGCATAAACGAAGGCCGGTGCAGTACCCTGCCAATCGCATCTCCCAAATCCTTATTACGCAAGGGATTGGGAGAACAAAGATTTACCGGACCGGATATATTTTTATGGCTGAGCAAAAAGATAAGCGCTTCGGCAAGATCGTGCATGTGCACCCAGGAAAACCACTGACGTCCGCTGCCCAGCGGTCCTCCTAACAAATATTTGAATAACGGAATCATCTGACCCAGAGCACCGCCGTTCTTTCCCAGCACGATACCAAATCGTGTGATGACCACGCGGGCGCCTTTATCCTGCGCGCGCAATGCCTCCTGTTCCCAATCATAGGCCAGCTTTGCGAGAAAATCATTGCCGGACGGAGACGATTCAATGAGCACCTCATCCTCATGAAAACCGTAATAGCCCACCGCTGATGTACTGAAAAAAGTGATGTGTTTTGAGCTATCCGGCAAGGCTTGAACCAAATTGCGGGTTGTTTCGATACGGCTGCTCAGGAGAATCTTTTTTTGGTCCTGTGTCCAGCGGCTGAAAATGGAAGCTCCGGCAAGGTTAATGATTACATCATGATCTCGTACGGCTTCTTGCCACTTTCCTTTAATTGTCGGACTACCTATGAGATAGGTGAGCTCCGTCATTCTTAATTCCGTGCCGGTGAGTGCCTGTGTCAGGATGGTAACTGCGTGTCCTTCTGAAATAAGAAATTTGGCCAGATATGTTCCGACAAATCCCGTGCCACCTGTCATGAAAATTTCCATGTTTAACACCTCCTTCTGTGTCAACCATTTGCGCCTTCCGTTCGGCATTCAGCAAAATGCTCCGGACATCCAGGACAAGATTTGTATTTGCAGTCATCTATCCCCTATTAAAACTAAACCCTTGTTTTTTTAGATATTTGAAAGAAAAAATGGCATCTGCAATAAACATGTACGTTGTTGCTGCCTTGCCATATGTGAAGACATGTTCCTTCTCCATTACCAATTCTCCCATTCTTACAGGAGAGAAGTCTTCTTCTCCACAAGTTAGCTGTAACCATTCGCCCTTTTTCTTCGGGATACCGCTCATCATTTCTTCAACTTCCAGGTTTGAAACCACCATATCCGTTGCCTTCCAGGTATTCAGGCTTCCATGTCCCACAAGAACGATGGTCTGGCAATTTACATCTCTAATCACTCTCTTTAGATCCGTACTTTTTGCCCTCAAAAACCATTTGACCTTCATATCCTTATTGTTGAAGTAGTACGTCCAGGTAATGTATGAGCCAAAAAACGCGGACGGAGATGCCCAGTAATCATATTTGGTGAGGGCATGATCGGAAAGAAGAACAGCGGCATATTGATTGCTCTGGATGTTCATATCGCGTACGGTAGTAGAAATGGCAAGGATAGAATAAACTATGAAAAACGGGAGTACAACTCTTCGAAGAATGAGTCGAATCCTCGCTCCCGTAAAGAAGGGCTGACCAGATAACAATTTCATGTTCCTGCATATTGCGCATGTTAAGCTGCCAAAAGCAAGGAGGAGGAAAGAGATGACCGTGGGAAAAAGTGTAACCTGATCTTACAGTGGTGCCATGACTCTAATCTTGACAAGCTTCACATAATCCTTTACCGCTTCCCGGTAGCCCTGCATATGGGGAGCCGTCAAATGGACTTTCAGGGCGCCAACATCTGACCAGCGTTCGATAATAGTAATTGCGTTTTCGTTGACCCGTTCCTGAACCGGGATGCCTGTAGGTACATCCGCTGCTGGACCGTATTCGATACATCCATTTTCAGCTCTTACCATGGGAATAATCTTGTTGAGTTCTTCCAGATACGGAGCCCTTTTGCCTTCTCCCAGTTCAACAGTGGCGATAACGTAAATCATACTGCACCTCTCTTCAGGTAAAAAGCCTCGGCGCCTGTATCGCTTTGATAGCCGAAATTCGCCGGATTAATCGTCTTTCGTTTTTTGCTCCTTCACAGACCTCTTGGTAGTCTTTCGGAGGCGGAAGGCTACCGTTTTGAGAATTTTCTGGAAGTCGGCAGAGATCTTGTTGAATTCAGCATCAAAAGAGTTCCGGTCAATGGTGCCAACCACGGCCGTACCCTTGGCAGTGGCCGTTGCGGACCGGGGCGTCTTGTCGATATATGCCATCTCGCCAAATATGTCACCCTCCTTCAGAATCTCGACGACTATCTTCCGAACGCCCACATTTTTGGAGATTTCGACTTCGCCCCCTTTAACAACATATATACAGTCGCCTTCAGACCCATCTTCGAAAATGATCTGCCCATCCTGGAACGTCTTATATGATGATATCTTAAACATTTTTCATCTCCATATCATTCACTCTGTATGCATAATTCCATTTCATTTTGTGGGACAAGGGGTCGCCTTTCTTAATCCTCCTTGCAGCTGTTTCTACCGTCGTCTACTTAACAAGTTAATACGGAACTGTCAACGCGCCAATGGACATTTTCATGTCCCCGCCTTTATCGGCCGGTTAATTACAGTAACGTTGCAGGGCATTTACATTTCGTTATTGAATATGGTAAAAAGACCCAGAATTCTCGGACCATCATTATTGGTTTGTGCAGAGCTAATCAGAAAAAGGATATGAGAACATCTTTTCATAGGTACACGTTTAAGGAAGTCATGGAGAAGCTAGCCGCTCCTTCGGGGAAAAGATACCGGAAAAGCAAAATGGTCTTGATTCCACATATTGTCCATCTCAAGGACCGCCTCATCAATGGTTTTCGTATCAATGGCTGCTTCCTGGCCCTGTTTTTTCTCGTCTTTCTATTTGTATCCATGGACCTTCATGGCGGCGATCCCTTCACCCCCAATGATCCCTATTTCACTTATAATAATCCAACTGGTTACCCCGGTCAGTGGCACCTGCAAAATCAGGTGCCTGTTTCGGGTTCCAACGCGGGTCAGGATGCGGGTCTGATAAACGCGTGGAAAAGTGGTTACACGGGTCGCGGGGTTGTCATCGGCATTGTTGACGATGGTGTGCAGGGGACTCATGAGGATCTGAAAGACAATTACCGTCCCGATCTCAGCAAGAATTTCAGCCAGGACCCGACCCTGGCCGCCCAAGCCCAGGGACCGGTCCAGGGGATCGACAATCACGGCACCGCCGTTGCGGGAGTCGCAGCCGCCCGGGGCGGCAACTCGATCGGCGGGACGGGCGCCGCCCCCTTCGCTGGTATTGCCGGCCTCCGTCTTCGTCTTGGTAACGCGTTCGTTGGAGATCCGGCAATAACCTGGGATGATTATTATGATGCCTACCTATGGAAGAGCGGCCTCAACAGCACAACTTTAGCCATTGAATCTAAACCGGAGATTCAAGTCAAAAACCACAGTTATGGGTCTAACACCCCCTTTGAAGAGGGAACAGACCGGCTCAAGGATATCTTGAAGGCGACCTCTGATAACGGCATGGTCCATGTATTTGCGGCAGGGAACGCCCGCAACAAGAATAACGAGAAGAAGGAAGCCAGTTGTGAAGACGCCAACAAGGACTTCAGCACCACCTCCCCCTATGTGATCACCGTCGCCGCCCTCGGCAGCAACAGCAAGTATGCCAGCTACAGTAGCTACGGGGCCAATGTCTTTGTCACGGCCCCCTCGTCCTCCTCCGGTTATCTGTCTATTACGACCACGGACCGGATGTATGCCAATTACGGCTACAACCTCTATGATCCGAAGAATAATCCCGACGGCGATGTGAATGATCAATATCCAAATTACAACTACACCAGCACCTTCGGCGGGACGTCATCTGCAGCCCCTCTGGTGTCGGGAATTATGGCCTTGGGCAAGGAGGCAAATCCGTTGATGACGGTCCGCATGGCCAAACACGCCCTCTCCCTGCCCACCGTTACCAGCAAAGTGGATGCAGGTGACAGTGAATGGATACTTAACAAAGGAGTTGGCGGAGTTGACTTTCAGAGAAACTTCAACCCCAATTACGGTTTCGGCCTTATCCAGGCCGATAAGTTCGTCAACAAGATCGCCGAGGTGGCCTATGTTACCAAAGAGCAAACCGCGACCGTAGCTATGACGAACGTCAATCAAGCCATTCCCGACAATGATGCTACCGGTCGTTCGGTAACCTTTACCGTCAACCCGTCCTTGCCCCTGGAAAGTGTGGAGGTGGATCTGAAATTCTCCCACCAGCGCCGGGGCGACCTCCAGGCCTATCTCATCTCTCCGGACGGGACGAAAAGCCGTCTTTTCAACGATACGAGCGTCACCATCACCAATCCACTTTACCGGGATAACGCCAACGTAACTGATTTCGGTTGGACCTTCCTGACCAACGCCTTCTGGGGGGAGCAGAAGAGCGGAACCTGGACCCTACAGATGGTCGATGTGGCGGCTGGGAATACCGGCACCTGGCTTCAGTACGGACTTATCTTTCATATGGGAAATATGTTTACCCAGACAGTGGGCAACACTCCCCTTGTCGGCACCATTGAGGCCGAATCTCTTTCCATGACAAAGGACGGCGTCAATTATTCAATACCGATAGGTTCATCCTTCTCCGTGCGCGATGGGCTTAGACTGCTGAAAGGCAAACTGACTATTGATGGTTCTTTTGATCTGAATGGTTTCGAGTCCACTATTGACGGTACCCTGGCCGGTGGCGGTAATCTGAATCAGTTCGGTACAGGAACAACGACAATGAACGGCGACGGATCAACTTTTTCCGGAACCCTGACCCTGGCCGGGGGGCAATTCAATGTAGGCGCAAATGGTAAACTGGGGGGGACCACGCAGGTCAACATCGGGGCGGTTCTGGCTGGCACCGGGCAAATCGGGGCGGTGAACAATAACGGGACGGTGAAACCAGGGAACGGCAGTGTCGGGACCCTGACCCTGACGAAATTCGGGGCTTCGCCGCCGGCAAATTATAACCAGGGCACCGGCGGCGCCTTGACGGTAGCTGTTGTATCGCCCACGAGTAACAGCCTCTTGCAGGCTCAGGGCAGCGCGACCCTGGATGGTACATTGGAGACCTTGTGGCAGGGAAGCTCGATTCCCCACAACAAGACGGTATTCGGGGCTATTCTTTCCGCTGCGGAGGGTGTTTCCGGGCAGTTCGCCGATCTCATCGGTAACAGAATAACCCCGACGTTATTTTTCAAGCCCCAGTATGACCGGGCCACCGAAGTCTATCTGATGACAGAGCGGGATTATGCTAACAGTGATTTGGTTTCCTCCTTGACAGGAAATCAGCGCGCTGTTTCTCAAATGCTCAATCCGCTGGTCAATATAGCAAGCGGTGATCTGGATACGGTCCTGGGCAAGATCGACAATCTGACGACTAATGCGCAGGTGGCCGCCGCCTTTGACCAGTTGTCTCCCATCGCCAGTGTGGCCCAAACTAACATGACCTCTGGGGTGGCCTCGTTTCAGACCGGCAACGTCGCTTCCCGTCTTGGGGAGTTACGCATGGGGGCCATGGGATTCAGTCTTCAGGGTTTGGAAAACCTGGACTTCCTTTATCCTCAAGGCCCCCGGCAGCCTTTTCTCCTGGCCAGCAATAGCGATGATCTCCAGGGGATGATCCCTGTGGCGCTCGACCCCAACTGGGGTTTCTTCGTAAGAGGCAATCTTGTCCTGGGGGACCAGAAGGATACAGCGGCGCAACGGGGCTACGATTTCAAGAATGGCGGTCTCACCGTGGGGACGGACTATCGCTTTTCGGAGCGTTTTGTCGGCGGCGTCCTCTTTGGGATGAACGCAGCCAAATCCTGGATCAACGATGCCGGAAGCACAGTGAAACTGGATGGTTATACGTTGGGCGTTTATGGAACATATTTCCGGGAAGCCTTTTATATTGACGGCCAGGCCGGCTACGGATGGAACAGATTTGACAACACCCGGCGCATTGTCTTTCCGGGGATTGACCGGACGGCGACAGCGAGTTCTTCCGGTGGTCAGACGACGGCTTACGGGGGGACAGGTTATGATTTTCAGTTTGGTCCCTGGATGATCGGTCCCGCTCTGACTTTTCAGTATCTCTCCATGGTGGTGAATGGTTACACCGAGGTGGGGGCAGACTCCCTGAATCTGCAGGTGGATCGTCAATCGACGGAATCTTATCAGGGAAGCGCCGGACTCAAGGGGTCCTGGAACTGGACGAAAGATAAACTGAAGATAGCGCCGCGCCTCTGGGCGTTTTACCGGCACGAATTCGGGAATGTGAATCCGGCGACGATCGCCGCTCTGGCCCAGGGGAGTTCGGCCTTTACCACGGTGAGTGTCGCCCCGGAGCGAAACTTCTTTAATGTGGGAACGGGGGTCAACGTCCACTGGACGGATAGCGTCCTGGCTTATCTAAATTATGAGGCCCAGCTTGGCCAGTCCAACTATACCGCCCAGAGCGTTACCCTCGGCCTCCGCCTCCAGTTCTGACGGCTTCATAAAAAGTCCGGATGCTGCGTTGCGCTGCACCCTTCGTCACTGCGGCGTACGCCAAGTACGCCTCATTCCTCAGGACTTGCGCGCCTTGCCTGCGGATCTTTTTACGATGCCGTCGATTATGGCCATTTTTTCAACTTTTTACGGGTACATCAGCTCTGATAGGGCCATTGTCAAACATCAGTCGTGGTCAAAGACGTAGCCGATGGATCTCAGGCTTTTGAAATAGCGAGGCTCCTGGGGATTGTCCTCGAAATATTTGCGAAAGCGGACAATGAAGTTGTCCACCGTTCTTGTCGGCATCGCCCCGGTATAACCCCAGCCCATTTCCAGAAGTTCGCTCCGTGTCAGAGGCTTGCCCCTGTTTGATATAAAGAGCTTCAGCAACCGCATTTCCTGTTCAGTAAGCTTTAGCTCCCCCGAGCGGCATTGGGCGGTGAAGGTGTCGAAATTGATGATGTTATCGCCAAAAGAATAGGTAGAACTTAATTGGGCAGTGCTTCCGGCGCCCTTTGCCGGTTCATGGCTCCACTCCGCCCGTGTCATGAGCCGATCCACCCTGAGGAGAAATTCATCGAGATGAAAGGGCTTGGACAGATAATCGTCGACGCCGTAAGCAAGGCCCTTCACCCGGTATTCAGGCTCACTTTTGGCCGAAAGGATGAGGATGGGCAGTTTCTCGTCTTCGATGCGGATGTGACGGAGAACGGATAGACCGTCTATGCCGGGGAGCATAATATCGAGGACGATGAGTTGGGGTCGCCAATTCCGCCATTCCCGCAGACCTGCCATGCCGTCGGCGGCTATCTGGACTTCATAGCCTTTCAGGGACAGATTTAGTCTGAGCCCCTCGGCGATATGCAGATCATCCTCGATGATGAGTATCCGCTTTTTTTCCGTATCTTTCAATTCAAATGCACCTCAAAATCCCCCTGTATCCCCCTTTGTCAAAGGGGGACCGAAAAGAAATACACCCCTAAGTCAATGATATTGATCGCCATAAAACATAGTCATCCTTTGCTGGCAGGTCGGGGCATGTTCAGTATGAACGCTGAACCTTTCCCCAGACCCTCACTCTCTGCGGTCATACCGGCCCGGTGGATCATGGCGATCTGTTCTACAAGGTAGAGGCCCAGGCCCGTTCCCTTCGCCGTCATATCATCTGTCTGTCCCACCTGGTAGAATTTGCGGAAGATTTTCTTCGTTTCTCCTTTTTCGATGCCCATGCCATTATCTTCGAATCTTACGTCGAGACCCTTCTTGTGGGTCGCAAACCGGATGTCGATCCTTGGTTGATCCGACTGGTTGTATTTGATCGCATTGGTGCACAGGTTCATCAGCAACATGTCGAATAACGGCAGGTTAAGCCAGTAAAAGTAGGCTTTTTTTAAGGGTTTATGGACGGCGATTTCGCAGCCGCGAAAAAGATCAGCGTTTCTTGCACAGAATGCTTCAATATTTTCAACAATATCAACATGGGTGAAGTCTTTCTGGTACCTTTTGCTTTCAATGCGGGCCAGATCCAGGATGCGGTTGATATTTTCCAGGAGGCGGTTCACGTCATGAATCATGAAATCAAGGTAGCGGAGCTGGTCTTCCCGGGGCAATTCGTACTTGGCGAAGGTATCCAGGTAAAGGCGGAGGGATGCCACCGGGGTCTTCAGTTCATGGGTAAAATTATTGATGAAGTTTCTCTGCATCCGGTAGAGCCGCCAAGTCTTCTCATTATAGACGAAGATGGTGAATACTCCCGTCAGAATCAGCCCGACAAGGATGGAAAGGACAAGGATGACAACCCAAGTCTTCATCTCTAAAAACTGCGAAGGGTCCAGGTTGTATTTTTTAATAATCCTTTGTAATCCTGTACTTACCTCGATATACCAATATATATATAGAAAGAGCGAGGCGGCCAGGGCCGCGATCGACAGGACAAAGATCAGGACTGGATGGAAAAACCATTTTACCCGGTTCATAGGCGTTGGACCTTGCTACACCAGTGCAGGCCGACTGTCAACGGCGGATCGAGACCGGTAGTCCGTGGAAATGTAAAACTAATGTAAAATCAATAATTAGGGCTTTCATTTCTCAATAAACTTTTCTAAGAGGAACACCATCATAAACCGACCCTTCCATTGAAGGGGGCGAAAAATGACGAGATCGTAAAAAGTAATGTTCCCGGAATCATCATAACCGAACCGAGAGGAGATATGTATATGGCAACTGCCAAGCCCCCCGTCCACCCCCTGAGAACCAGCGCCAATATCCTGCTTGCCGGCGTTTTTGGTCCTTTTGCCCAGGATGACCAGTATGGAAGCCGCAAAAACAATCCCATGGAGCTCTACCATAACCAGGTTACCCGTCTCCAGGGCGGTTTCTCCCTGCGCATGTTCCACCGTACCTTCGGACTTCTGATGATTCAGGCGAATATCGAGGCCCCCTGCACGGTTTTGGACTTTCCGACGCTGAAGGATTTCATCAGGGAGATTCAGGATCACGACTATGACATTGTGGGGATCGGGTCCATTCTGACCAATGTCGGGAAAGTGAAAGAGATGTGCGACCTCGTCCGTCGTTACCGGCCGGAAGCGACGATCGTTGTGGGCGGCCACATTGCCGCCCGGGAAGACCTCCACCGGTCCATTGACGCCGATTATATCGTCCGGGGAGATGGAATCCGCTGGTTCCGCCAGTTTTTAGGGCAGGACGAAAAGGCGCCCATCAGCCATCCCATGGTCCTTTCCGGATTTGGGGGACGCATCATGGGCATTGAACTTCCTCATAGAAAGGGAAACACCGCAGCCATTTTGATCCCCTCCGTGGGCTGTCCCGTAGGCTGTAATTTCTGCTCTACTTCCGCCTTCTTCGGGGGGAAAGGGAATTTTGTCAACTTTTACGAAACGGGGGACGAACTCTTTTCGGTTATGTGCCAGATTGAGGAGAAACTTTCGGTTCGCTCCTTTTTTGTCCTTGACGAAAATTTTCTTGTTCACCGCCGCCGCGCCCTCCGCCTCCTGGAGCTGATGGAAGAGCACGGGAAGTCATGGTCCCTCGATGTCTTCAGTTCCGCCCGGGTTATCGAGTCCTATTCCATCGAACAACTTGTGAGGCTCGGGGTAACCTGGGTGTGGATGGGCCTGGAAGGTGAGGAAAGCACCTACCGGAAACTCAAAGGCGTCGATACCCGCGAGCTCGTGCAGAATCTTCAAAATCATGGTATCCGCGTGCTGGGTTCTTCCATCATCGGCCTCGAGGATCACCGGCCGGAAGACATGGACCGGATAATTTCTTACGCCATCGCCCACGATACCGATTTTCATCAGTTCATGCTCTACACCCCCAATCCCGGCACGCCTCTTTACCGGGAACATTCAGAGGCGGGAAACATCGTCTCCGAGCGAGAATTGCCCCTTGCCGACCGGCATGGACAATACCGCTTTAGCCATCGTCATAAACATATCACGGAGGGCAGGGAAGAAGGAATCCTCCTTAAGGCATTTCGGCAGGATTTCGAGGTTAATGGCCCCAGCCTGTATCGCCTCATCCGCACCATGCTGAAAGGATGGCAACGCTATCAGGACCATCCGGATCAGGCCGTACGGGATCGGTACGCCTGGGATACGGCGCCCCTGCGGACGGTCTACGCCGGCGCCGTCTGGGCCATGAAAAAGTGGTACCGGAAAGACGTCGACATGAAACAGAAAATAGAAGTGCTGCTGAAGGACCTTTATCGGACCTACGGATGGAAGACGCGGTTGCTGAGCCCCTTTATCGGGTCCTATGCCCTGGCTTGTCTCATCCGTGAAGATCGGCGTCTGAAAAGAGGCTGGGCCTGTGAACCTTTATCTTTAGTGAACAAGAATGAAGCGGCGCTTGCCTTGAGAAAGACCCGGCGCCTCCGTCTCGATGCCGCCATTCCCGAGACATCGGTGGCTTAATTACAACGTCCAAACAATGAGGTCAGGTTTACTTATTTACATTTGTCAATAAATGTCTTCTAAGTAAGCCTGACCCTATTCCCGCTAAAAGCCGTTTAAAATTATAAAAGTTGCGTAAAGTCATATAAACCGTTTCATGTCTCTGATGTGACGATGGGCCATGACGACTTTTGGAGTCGGATAATTGGGGAGACATCCTGATTCCGTCGAGTCTTATGTGGGGCCGCCATAGAAAATCATTCAATCTGTTTGCCTTAAAGGTGATTTTTTGTTAAGGGTAAAAGCCATGAAGGAAATAAACGAAAAAACGGTGAAGAAAGTAAAGAAAGGCAATATAAGACGGCCCGAAATAATTATTAATATTTCATGGTCCTGATCGAACAATTATTGAATACGTATCGGGAACAGACATTAAAAGATAAGCAAGAATCGAGGGAGAGAAAATGACCGATTATTGGGTAAAGATTACCGAAAAAGAAGACGAGGAGATCCGCCGTCACCATTATCTTGTGGCGGCCAAAGATATCAAGGAGGCAAGAAAGGTGGCTCAGGAGTTCATCAAGCATTTCTGCGACGAAGACGACGAGCCTGAAGCCATTGAGGGTGGCTTTGCCTTCTGCAACCGGGCGATTACCGTGCATATCGCCGATATCAAGGAGACCACCCGGGAAGAATTCAAGGAATTCCTTCTGAAAACGCACACCATCGACTGGAAGTAAATCCTCAGCTACAACCCCATCCCCGCTCCGACCCTCCCCTTGGAGGGGAGGGGGCTAAATAGAGATACCGGCTTTCGCCGGTATGGCAATTCCGATGTGCTTTTGAATTTTTACGAGGCCGTCATATTTAAAAGCCGGCCGTCTGGTATTATTCCGGACGGTTATCAGCGGTTTATCTTTTTGCCTTTCCCAGCTTTTTTCAGCTCAACGGACTGTACAGCATCTTCCGCCGCCCGGACGAGATCTGTCCCGATGTCGCTTGCCCATTTATCGTAAACCGGCTTTGTCTTGATCTTGAAGGCCTGGAACTGCTCCGGCGTCAGCAACGTAATCTCCATGCCGTTCTTTTTCAGGATGTCAAGAGAGCCGGCGCTTCCCGTGAGCCCTTCCCGAGCGGCATTTTTCTGCCAGTTTGCCGCTTCCCGGGCGGCTTTGCTGATGATCTCCTGGTCTATTCTGTCTAAGGCGTCCCATGTTTCCTTGCTGGCTGCAAAGATCAGCGGGTCAATCGCATAGTGCCAGAAGGTGATATATTTATTTGCCTCCCAGAGCCGGTAAGGGACCGTTATGGAGACGACGGGATTTTCCTGTCCGTCCACCTTTCCCGCCCGGAGAGCGCTCAGGGCTTCTTCCCAGTTCATGGCCACCGGATCGGCCCCCAGGGCCTTGAATATGTCCATGAAGATTGGCGCCCCGACGATGCGGATCTTGAGACCCTGCATGTCTTCCGGGCTGTTAATAGGCCGTTTGCTGTTGGTGATTTCCCGGAAGCCGTTTTCTCCCCAGGCCAGGGCTACGACGCCTTTATTATTGAGAATATTAAAGACCTTTTTGCCGACCTTGCCGGTTTCCAGGGCGTCAACGGCCTGATATTCATTGTGGAACAGAAAAGGTAGGGAAAACAGGTTTAACTCTTTGACCATTGGGGACCAGTTGATAGTCGAGCCGAGGGCAAAATCGGCGGCGCCCTGCCGGAGAAGCAGGAACTCGTTGGTCTGTTTTCCCGCCAGGAGCTCACTGCGGAAGTAAGGTTTGATTACGATCCGTCCGTCCGTCCGCTTTTTCACCAGATCGGCGAACATCTGGGCCCCCTGCCCCCAGGGGCTGGTCGGCTCGACGACGACGCTCATCCGGTACTCCGCCTTGTAAGCCGCCATAACCGGTGTGACCAGGGCAATAAAGATGTAGCAACACACAACAAAACACACTACCATTTTTTTCATCTGAAAATATCCTCTTATGTTTAGATCTTTTCGCGAAGCCGCACTGACCGCCGGTCGTTTTCCGCTTCCCCCTCGAAGTCCCCGACGGCGTCCTTTTTGCCTTTCTGAAAATAGCCCCCGTAATGGGTCTCAAACATCTCGATGATCTTGTCGTATGGCACATCGGCAAAGGCGCCGTGATCCGTCACATACTCCATATGCCGACGTCCGTCCACATCGTAAGGATGAAAAATGGCGTCGTTTTCTCCGTCGAAATCCAGGGGCTTGACGTGAAAGCGTTCACAGAGGGAGCGGTTGAAGGTCGGGGTGACCTTGAGCCAGCGGCCGTTGAGCATAAATTCCGTATAGCCGTGATAGATGAACAGGTCGGTCTTCATGATCTGCCTCAGACGCTCCGTCGTGAGGTGATTACGGACGTCGGCGAAGCGCAGGCGGCTGGGGATGCCTGCCGCCCTTCCTGCGGCGGCAAGGACGATGGCTTTGGCGACGCAGTAGCCGTAACCCTTGCCGATGATCACACTGGCCCGGAAGGCTTCCGGGGTAAAGTCGATCCGGTAGGGATCGTATTGAATTTCGTCGCGGACGGCATTGTATAGCTTAATAGCCTTTTCTTTTTGAGAGCTTGCACCTTCTATTGCCTGGTCGGTGAAGGTGACAACCTCCGACGAATCACTGTCAATAAATTCAGTAGGCTGTAAAAATTCGGCGATAGTTGGACCATCAACTTTTTCCATAGCAATTTCCACTCCTTCTCCCTTTATCATTGCTCATCGAGGCTTACTTTAAGCCATGCCCGATGCCGGGTGCGACAATACTGGCCGCGAGTATGGGCAATAAAGGACCGGGTGTCAAGAGGTTAATAAATTTCCCGCCACCCGTGGCGGAGAGATTCATTGTCATTGACTTACCTGCGCCATGTTCCTATACTCGCCAGGCAATAAAAGGAGATAACCTGTATGCCGGAGATCGCCTATACAACCTTTGGAAGAAACGCCCTTTTGATCGGACTGATCAGCCACGTTGCGGCCATCCTTGTCGCGATGACGTCCGCTTCCGGGGGGTTACTTTTTTTTCGCATCGTCTTTCTTTTCTCCTGTCTTGTCCTCGTTATGGGTGCATATGGGGAACTGAGGAACAGAGGCTATAATCCTTTGAAAGACTGGAGATTCCACGTAATCGCAGCATTAACTGTTTTCCCTTTGCTTGGGCCTTTAATTGTGTCGGGACTCCTATACAGTCTCCAGAAAAGAGGTCAGGAAGTGCGAGTTCGCGTATCAGGCCTGTTTTCTGCCATATTTAGAATGAAGGCGAACGCGCTGGTTCTTTTTGTGTTGATCATTGCACTTTTTCTTTTATTTGCAGTCATCCACAGCCGGCACGACCCTTATTTTAAAAGGCGGGTTT
The DNA here is from genome assembly GCA_903885795.1 of uncultured delta proteobacterium. Classification (GTDB taxonomy): domain Bacteria; phylum Desulfobacterota; class Syntrophia; order Syntrophales; family UBA8958; genus UBA8958. The sequence goes on from CAISJV010000011.1 coordinate 38,246, forward strand.
TAAACGGTCTGTCAACGCAGTCTGTTTTAGTTGCTGAGCAACATGAGAACAAGGATTCCAGACGGGGTTTAATGATTGATGATACATGAACGGGGAAAATATGCTTAGATTCAAGAGGTTATTTTGTTTTTTGTCGGTCTGCATTGGAATTATTTTTATGATATCCATAAGTTCATCTTCCGCGTTTGCCGAGGAAAAGCCGGAGATATTTGTGCAGTTGGGGCATTCGGGAGTGAACTCGGTGGCCTTTTCCGCAGATGGGAAATATGCCCTCTCAGCCGGGGATATGACGGTCAAGCTCTGGGATATCGGCATGTGGAGAGAGATTCGCACCTTTACCGGACATGCTGCCTTTGTGGCCTCGGCGGTCTTTTCTCCTGATGAACGCTTTCTCCTGTCCTGCGGAATGGACAGAAAGATCATTCTTTGGGACGTGGCGACAGGGAAACAGGTCAGAACGTTCACGGGTCATACCAAAGGGGTCTTTGCCGCCGTCTTTTCCCCTGATGGAAAATCTATCGCATCAGGCGGCTCAGGGAAAATGACACCTACGGATACGACCAAGTCAGACGCTACCATAAGATTCTGGGATGTTGCCTCCGGTCGGGAGTACAAAAGATTAAACGGTCATACCGGTACCGTTCGTTCACTGACCTTTTCACCGGATGGCAGATTGCTGGCATCCGGCAGTTGGGATAAAACCATCAAACTCTGGGATGTTACCAGTGGTACGGAGATACGAACATTTTCCGGTCACGCTGATGGGATAAATGCCGTAGTGTTTTCACCGGACGGGAAGTATCTGCTTTCGGCCGGTACCAGGGATAAAACTGTCAGGTACTGGGAGGTTGAGACCGGCAGAGAAATTGCCATATTACGGGGGCATACGAAAGAAGTCACCTCGGTGGCCTTTTCACCGGATGGGCGGACCGCCGTGTCAGGGAGTTGGGACCGGACCGTCAAGGTGTGGGATCTTGTCGGCTTTACAGAGTTGAAGTCCCTGCCAGCCAGCTCGGGCGAGGAAAGTTCAATTTTTTCCGTTGCCTTCTCGCGCGATGGACGATATCTCCTTGCAGGCAGCCGCAACATGTCCCTTTGGGATGTTGAATCTGCAAAGGAGATACACAAGCTGGAAGGCATGGTCACGTGGGTCAACTCTGTCGCCGTTGCTCCCAACGGTGAATACGTGCTGTCCGGTTATTCTGATGGCGCCATACATCTGTGGGATAGCAGCACCGGTAAAAGGCTCAGAACATTCCGTGGCGCCAAGGGTATAATCTCTTCGCTGGCCTTTGCGCCGGATGGCAGGTCCATGCTGGACTGCCGGCTGAACGGGCCGCTGACGCTGCAAGAAGTGGAAACCGGCAAAGAACTGCGGCAGTTAGCCGGGCAAGGGGCCGCAGCCTTTTCTCGGGATGGGAAATGGATTGTGTCAGGCAGTGCCGATAATCGTCTCAAACTGTGGGATACAACAACCGGGCGCGATGTAAAAAGCTTTGCCGCCCATACCGATAAAATCCTTTCCGTCGCGTTCTCTCCGGACGGCAGATTAATCGTATCGGGAAGCCGCGATAAAACGGTCAGGCTGTGGGATATCGAATCAGGTCGTGAACTGCGTGTTTTTGCGGATTTTCGCTATCATGTGAATTCGGTGGCGTTCTCTCCGGATGGGAAATTGGTGCTTGCCGGGAGTAATGACAACACCGCCAAACTCTTTGAGATCGCAAGCGGCAGGCAGCTACAGATATGGAAGGATATCGCCATATCCTCGGTGGCGTTCTCTCCTGACGGAGCATATGCTCTGACCGCGGGATTTGACGGCATTCCGAAGCTCCTGGAGGTTGCCACCGGCAAGCTGGTCATGAGCTTCGAGGGCCACAAACTGAGGGTCTATTCCGCCGTTTTCACCGCTGACGGCAAACGGATTATTACCGGCAGCGGGGATGGCACCGTGCGGCTATGGGATGTGGCGAGCGGCCGCGAAATCAGCCAGTCTATCGGCTTCACCAATGGCGAATGGATTGTTATCACGCCGGAAGGGTACTATAACTCCTCGGCCCGGGGGCATGAATACCTCAACATCCGCAGGGACAACAAGGTTTACGGTATTGACCAGTTCTATGATGTCTTTTACCGCCCCGACATCGTATCGGCAAAGCTCAAAGGTGAGAATATCAAGGGTCTGGTCACCCTTACGGTTGACGAGGCGATCAATAATCCGCCTCCTACGGTGAAGTTTTCTGCTGTCCCCAACCAGACCAGTGCTCTAAAGGTAAAGGTCTGTTATCAGGTGCAAAGTACCGGTGGCGGCATCGGCGAGGTGCGTCTTTTCCAGAACGGCAAACTGATCAAGTCCGATGGATTCTACCGTGAAGTTGCGGTCCGGAGCACAACGGCGCCTCTCAAGCTGGCTGCGTTGAACAGCAGGGCTGTCTACCAGGACATGCGCTCCCTGACCGTGAAGGAAAAGCAGAGTCCTGGCGCCGAAGTTGTGCGGCCCAAGGGTGAGCTGGTTGACGAATGTGTGGAGCTGGAAACGATTGCCGGCGAGAACGAGATCGGCCTGACCGCCTTCAACGCCCCCAACACCGTGCAGAGCGTAATGGGCGCCGCCCGATTCATCTCCACCAGGAAGCAGGATGAACCGCGGCTCTACATCCTGTCAGTCGGTATTGACCGTTATCGCGACGCCTCCATCAATCTGAAGTATGCGGCCAAGGATGCCAAAGACTTCATCACCCAACTGGCAGACAAGGCCGTAACCATCTACAAGCCGTCAAACATTCACCTGACCAGCCTCGTCAATGAGCAGGCCGACAAACAGAATATCCTGGCAACCATCGAAAAACTGGCTTCCCAGGTGCAACATGGCGATAGCTTCATCTTCTTCAATGCCTCTCACGGCGTGCTGTTACAGAGCCAATACTATATCGTGACCAGCAGTTTCGATGGCAGGCTGGACAGCAGCGCCAGTCTGATCAGCTCCAACGAGATCGTCGAGGTGTCCAAAAAAATCAAATCCCTGGCGCAACTGTTTATCTTTGACACCTGCCATGCCGGTGGTGTGGATACCATTGTCAGCGGCCTTTATGACGCCCGGATGTCGGTGCTGGCCAAAAAGATGGGGCTCCACGTCTATGCCTCGGCGGGCAGCGTACAGACTGCCCTGGACGGCTACCAGGGCAACGGTCTTTATACCCATACTTTGCTCGCGGGACTGAAAAACGGTGCGGCGGTGGACAAGGACAAGACCGGCACGGTGACGGTCAAAAGCCTGGGAATATACTCAAAGGAGATGACCACGGAGCTTTCCAGCAAACTCGGCCATCCCCAGACGCCGCTGATCATCAATTTCGGCAAAGACAGCAAGCTGTTTGAGGTGCGCTAAAGGGTGTGAGAGAGGCGCCCTAAGTCAATGTCTTATCAGACAGGCTTCTGACCCCGTCTTCCCAAATGGCCGTCATCCGTGAGCCGATTTCACGGAACTCGGGATGATCGTCGCTATATTTCGGAATCAGCAGCCTTGTCTGCATGACAGCGTCGGCAACCCCCTCGATAATCTCCCCAATCGTTTTGACAGGCAGCAACAGGTGGGTTATCGCAAACTGTTCCAGCATCTTGCGGGGCCACCATTTCTTGGCGCCCGCCAGCAACAGCGCCGGCACATCCTGGCGGATATAGGCTGTAGTTGTTATCACATCGTAAACCGGTGCCAAGGTTACCTGCGCCGATGGGGATGGATAGAGAACGCCGAAATTCTTCAGGTGTGCGTCGCCGTTTCTTACCATAACCGACAGTACCAGCATGGCGAAGAACTGCTTCCTGGCCGCCATCAGATGACGGTCCGATATAAAATCACCGATGCTGCGCGCCACCCTTTCATAGCTGCTGCCATATTTTCGGGAAGCCCCCACCCCTTGCAGGGCGCACATGTCTTCGAATCCCAAAGGCCGGTTGTCAATCGGGTTCACATCAAACCGCTTCATGACAAACAGACCGCCGTTATCGGAAAGATAAAACTCCGGAACCGGCAAGCCGGCAAGTTTGACAGCCGACATGCAGAAGAATTCATTTGCCGCAAGTTGAGGATAATCCGTCCCCCAGGACTTGACGATATATCCGGCAGAGGCGATGGTTCCCCGCTGGGTCGCATCCAGCATGACCTTGGGTTGCACACCCGAAATGCCCGACCGCAGGGCGTAACGGGAGGTCAGTTCGTGAAAGAGTTCTGTCGTATCCGGGTAAGATAACAGCTCTTCGAGAGATTCAGGACTCTCGACCAGGCCGGGCGCTGCGGCCCCCGGCAGGGAGAAACGATTACGCCCCACTTGATTTCCACCCGTCACCCGGAGGATGGATAGGTCGTCATCGCCGATCACCTTGGCAATCGCCTGGCGGATGGCAGCAAGCAACGCCCCCTCCGGCAGATTCATCTGAAAAATCGGGTGCAGTTCCGGGATCGCCCAGCTTTCCATTCGGACCGGCATCGTCAGCGACACCGCCGCATCGGCGCTTTCTGCGGAGTAGTTGAACACATAACGCGGACCATCCTGCCGTGACAGACGACCTGCCAGCGTTTCATCCGCCCATACCGAAAGCTCCGCAACCCCGTCCATCAGTTACCCTCCGCACGGAGTTCTTCAAGGGTAGGCGGTCTGCCCGCCGGGCGGATGCGTAGCTCAAGTCCCAGAAACTCCAGTATCCGGATCAGCTTGCGCACGCCAATCTCCTGGATGGCGCCGTTTTCGATCTGTCCAATGGTTGTACGGCTCATTCCCAATGTCGTGGCAATTTCGCCCTGGGTGATCCGGCGCGCCTTGCGGGCCTTTTTGATTTGTTCGCCAATTTCGATAAGCATGTTTGCATCATATGCGAATCATATTTGGATTGCAAGCATAAAATGATTTATATGTGATGCATTGTGATTAGCGGCAGGACTCCGAATCCCGATGCTCGTCAGGAGGGGAAGTGTTTACATGGTTTACGTCTGCTGCAGTTTCGCCCAGTGACAAGTTGTCGACAAAACGTCGACATCTCACTCGTCTCATGCACACGCCCGCGGATGAGCATTGTTATCACGTTTATTATCACGTTAATTGGCTATTATCGCGTTTCCTCCATTTCGCCCCGCGCCCGGTTCCCAAGGCTTCTATCTTACCTTCCCTCAATATTTCTGTTAGTGGCAGCTATCCGGAATTTCCGGAACGGTGCTATGCGTGTACAAGTTCACGAATTCCCTCAAGCCTGCGACCGATAACCTTTTCCATAGTTTTGAGATCGTAGGCCGTCTGCAGGTTGAGCCAATACTGTGGCGTCTGCCCGAACACCTTGCCGAAAAGCAGGGCCATTTCAGCGGTGACAGGCCTTTTGCCGTTGACGACATGGGAAATTCTCATTGTCGAAAGGCCGACGGTGCGGGCAAGATCCGCCTGGGTCATTCCCAGTTCGTCCAGGATCTCCCTGATAAATTCACCCGGGTGGACCGGTGGAAGATTGTTCCTCGGGTTCATGGTTTTACTTCCTCAGTGATAATCGATAATTTCGACGTCATAGGCCGTCGCCATTTTGTCATTCCTTGACGTCGGCGTCCTGCCTGACCTTTCTTCGGCAAATTCATGGTGCGATTTCAAGACAGGCAAGCAACCGGCTTGAATACGATGCGTCCTCGGTCAGGAACCCCGAATGTAACAGCTCACGATGGAGAAGCTCTGATGCCGCGCCATTGACAAGCTTAGCAACTTGTCCTCTATCCTGAAATCGGAAAGTCTGAGACGGGCGGGCGCGAAGAAGCTCTTGTGACAGCCGCTCCAGATATGGCGACCGCTCGCCTCGTTCAGAGATGCCCAGCCTCACAATCCGCTGTTGCACCTGGCCGCCTTTACCGTGTACGACCACGAGCCAAACCGTGATCAGGCCGGTCTCTCCGTCGTTACCTTCAATGGCGCCGACAAGCGCCCGATCTTGTGGTTTCACTGCGGTATAGGCATCAAGCCACTGTTTGACCACCGGATGTTCGAGACCGAGGAGGTTCAATTCTTCCTCCTGAAGCGCCTTATCACGATCAGTTGTAAATCTGATGACTTCGGAGTTTGGCCGCTGGAGTGCAAAGACATCCTTGCCAATGGGGCGAAGCTCACCGCCATCGAAACGAGCCGCCCGCTGGGCAAAGGCCAGCAGCCGCTGCATACCCCGGCCCTCGTCGTCGAATCGCTTGTAGTCGCCGAGGTTGAACCGGTCGAGATCCTGGAAAAGCTCGAAGACTACTTCCCTCGCAAGGTCGGCATTGGTCATCGCAACCTCAAGCTCTTGCCGTGTCCGCTTCAAGGTCGGATCGAGGATCGCCTCCTGGTATAGACGGTCGTAACTGAGGCGGCTGCTAAGCTGGCCCAGAACCTGCCCTCTGAGGTCTTCCGCAATTTGGCCATTGTCGTCCAGCTTTCCTAGGGTTTGCGCTATGTCGTGCAGCTTTTCTTCGAGGAGCAGGAAGATCTTGCCCTCGATTGTGTCCGATGCAACCAGGTTATAGACCTGAGCCGTGTCCTTCTGTCCGTAACGGTGGATACGTCCAATGCGCTGCTCCAGGTCCATAGGGTTCCATGGAAGGTCGTAATTGAAGAGTACCCGTGCGAACTGAAGATTAATTCCTTCGCGTCCTGCCGCCGTGCTGAGCAACACTTTGGGTCCATCCGGCCTGCGGAACCGTCGCTGGGCGGCTACTTTGGCGCCGTGGTCGCCGCCCTTCAAAACCTCAATGCCCTTGCCGGGAAATACAGCGTCAATTGCTGCCCGCAGACTCCCGATGCTCCCGAGATAGGTGGTGAAGATAACAACCTTCTCATCCGGGCTGACCTTCCAGAGTTGCCGCAGCGCTTCCAGAAGAACCCCGGTCTTGGTTTCCATACCTTCGGGGAACTGATCGAGGAGGTCGCGAATCCTTCGCCGCTCCTCGGGCAGGGCAACGGAAACCAGACTTGCCGCAGCGTCTTCACCTGTGAACGCCGCGATCTCGGTATCGTCGTAGCTCTCCGCTGTCTGGACGAAGGCATTAATTTCTTTCCGCTTTTTCAAGAGCTGGACCTTGGCATCGGCGAGAAACTGCTCCGCCTGAGCCTTGCCGTAGGTGTCGTCAGGCAGGTTGTGAATCTCCCGGATAAGGTCCCTCGCATCTTCGCTGGCGCTATCCCGTCCGTCCACATCCAGCAGTTCGTCCCGCTCGATGGCCTCTTCGACGGTCAGCATCAAGAGCCGCTTGCGCAGGGTCGCCCGGACCGCGGCGAAACTGCTGGCGGCGATCTTCTGAAAAATGGTCATGACGAATCCAAGAGCGCGTCCCTGCTGCCCCTGGGTGGCCGCGAGGTTGTACCCGTCACGCAAATAATCGAGGAGGGCTTGATAGAAAATCATCTCCCTTTCGCCGAGGTTGAAGCCCTGGGTATGAACCACGCGCCTTGCAAAGAGCGGACTCCCGTCCGCAGCGCAGGCATCTGCCTTGGTTCGCCGTATCACCGCCGCGTTCAGCCGGTGACGGTTTTCAACCATGTCGCGCTCATCCGAGAAGAGTGTCGGATCGAGTAATCGCACCAGCATCCAGAACCGGAAATTGTCTCCCTGATGGGGCGTGGCGGAGAGCATAAGCAGATCCCGGCAATGAGGACGAAGGGCTTCCGCCAGCTTGAAGTTTTCTGTCTTGCGGATCTTATTGCCGGTCTTGTAAACGCTCAAGTGATGGGACTCGTCAAATACGACCAGATCCCAGGGGGGCGCGGCGAGTATGCGTTTCACCCGCACCCGCCTCTTGAGTGTGTCCACGGAAACAATCAGACGGTTGTGCTTGGCGAAGGCATTGGACTTTTACTCGAATCCGGCCGTTTTCAAAGTCAGGGATGTCGATGTCCGGCTCACCGAAAATGATGAACAAGTGGCCTTTACCCGTGCTATTGAATTGTCTCATTGCTGTGCCCAGGACCGGATTCATTCGCGCAACAGCACCGGCGGATTGCTGACCTGACCATATGCTTCGATTACGGTTTGTGGATGTGTAGATCCGGGATTATGCTGACAGTGGAGAGTCCTCTTATTTTAGCCTATAATATTTTTTTGAATTCCCTTTTGAACTTTCGACGGGGTACTTCTCACGGTTTACATCGAGTTTTTTTCTAACGACGTCCTCAAGGGAAATGTCGAGGTCGTGACACAGGTATGTAAGAAGAATTGCCACATCGGCCACTTCGCTCTCGATTTCAGATCGCTGTTGTTCAGCAATGGCTGTAATTTCAGAATCGCGAGCCCATCGAAAAAGATCGAGTAACTCCGCAGATTCAACGCACAAAGCCGAGCTAAGATTGCGAACAGTGTGGAACTGTTCCCAATCCCTCTCTCGTCGAAAAGTAATCAATGCATCCAGAAGTGTGTTTGAAATCATGAATTTCCCTCGCTTACGCCTGAAATCTGTTCCGGTAATGCCAATCCAAAAGATTCGGATCAGGACGCATTGACGGATGTATTGGCACAACAGACAATGGTTCGTTATCGAGTCGGTAGTAGACCTTGCCGTTGAACCATTCCTCTTTGATCCGTTGGCTGACCCTTACTCGCAGCTCTGGTGTAACACTGACCAGGCCGGCATCGAAAAGCCGATGGAAGTCCGCTCGGAGCAGAAGTCCATTCCGAACATCATGTCCGCCCTCTCCTGAATAGGGAACGATGTGGGCTGCCTCCAGTGCCATTAAGGTGCTCTCCCCAGTAATGGCGCAGCGTCGATGATAGGCCTCGGTGACTAAAACCCGAAAAGATGATTGTCCGAGCCTCGGCCGGACTTCAACCGGCATACCATATTTTTCACCAGGCTCGGCTACCAGAGGAAGCATATCGTTTGTGGCCGTTTCAAATGGCTGCGACATCATGCGCTCCTGGACGCTACGCCATATTGCCTGGCCTGCACCAATGGTCGAGTCGTACATTTTCCCACGCACGATGTTCGACGACCAATCAGGGGGATCGGCAATCCATGCGCCTTTATCAAAGAAGAAGGGATTGGTTAGGACATTGCATCCGACTGGGCCATCACTGCGTCTATTGTTTGTCAATGGCTGGATGAGAGCGCGGAATTCATCAAGGGAGGCGCAACCATTCTTCTGCCCAAATATATCCCAGACCATGCTGAGTGGATACGAACTATATTTAACGAAAAATCCGCCGCCGGCAATATGATTAAACGGACGCCTGAGTTTGAACAGGAAAGGAAGCACATCATTGTGCTCTCGCTTGAATGGCGGCGTTCCACTCGGCTGCCAAAAATTAACCTCATCCGGCCGAAGCTGTGAGAGAAATTGATACCATTTGTTATCAGTTACTCCAACCCAAAACTCCATTCCATCACCTCCACGGGGAAACAGCCTTGAATCCATTGAAAAGAATGCGAGCAGGCGTTATGTAACCCGCGATTATCATGCTTGCCTATTGACACGACAATCCTTGGATGACCAAATCCGACCAATCCTGCTAGCACCTGCCACGCCAGACGAGCTGCCGGTCGAGGTCACGGTTCCGGCCGACATTGTGTAACCTGTGCAGTATTTTGGTGTCCGTCATGCTAAAAAACCTCTTTATCGTCTGGTTCGATGGCTTTTTCAACAAGTTTTCGGCAGGCTGTTTCTAATGGTCCCAGTTTGTTCTGAACCACGTCCCAAATGATCGGCAGGTTAATACCGAAATACTCATGGATGAGGATATTGCGTAAGCCTTTAATTTTGCGCCAATCTATCTCCGGAGCGAGCTTCTGGAATTGCTCGGGAAGATTTCCTGCCGCCTCACCGATGATCTCAAGGTTTCTGATAACGGCATCCTGGGTTTTCCGGTCTCTAGCAAAAGCATTTTCGTCCGGGTCTGCTATGTAGGTTCGAATTTGATGAATGGCATCCAAGATGTCATCAAGATAAAGGCGAAAGTCCCTAGGCATAGGCCACCTCGCTGGTGATGATGGGTTTGAGGCGCGGTTTCAGGGAATCAGCCAATACGAGGTCGACGGGCCATCCAAGATGATCCTCAAGGAAGAACTTCAAATCCATATAGTGATCGAACGTGGGATGAGCCAGTTCAACCAGTATGTCTACGTCGCTCCCGCCAATGGCGGAACCGCGAAGAACAGATCCGAACAAGCCGATGCGTCTCACGGAAAACCGTGTTTCGAGGTCTTCCTTGTGTTGCTTGAGAAAATCGAGAATCTCATCGCTTTTTAGCATAATCCGCCTCCTTTCTAATTCATAGCGGTGGCAATTCAATAGAGGGTACAGTTACTTCCAGCAGGCTCAGCCCCCGTGATACACGTGGCGGAAACCCATGGATTGTCTTCCCAGTTCGGTCCAAGCACGACTACATGAGAAGACGATCGCTTTGCTTCGGGAATAAGAATGTGACGAAGCGTGTTGCGCACATGTTTCAGATCTTCCCCCGGATAGACCGTTTGGCCGCTTTCGCTTGCTACGAGATCCGGTTGCCACAGTTTGTCATTTTTGGCCGACGCCCGAACTTTCGTGCGCGGATTCTCTTCCGGACCAAAACGTAGACGGCCGGCGGGGCTCTCTTCGCCGTGGATGTTGATGCTCGCTTCAATCAACTGAACTAATTCACCTTGGAACAGGTTGTCGTCAACAGGATATTCCCTCGTAATGTCAAGATGAAGCTCCTGACGGGTCCCGCGGGCATTTTTACCCGGGGTCATGGAACGTATCCAGAGAGCGCTGATCAGCTCTTGGGCGTGGGGAACGGCGGCCCCACTGGAAATTGTTTTGACCGTTTCCAGGTTTCTCTGGGCTACTTCACGCAATTTTTCCTGTCCGCCGAGTGTGGCAATGGAATCGATAAGCGACTGCACACCGCACGCGTCATTGTCCACAAAGAAATCTGCGGGTGTTATGACCGGAACCGCTTCGCCACGTTCACGAAACACTGAGGCAAGGATACGAATAAGGTCGCGTGTTTCCTGGGCTGCCGCAGCCAGCAGGATTTGATCTTCCAGCAGCTCCATCAGTTCTGGTGAAAAAGGCCAGCAGGCAATGACCTCTGATACGACCCGTTCCCTTTCGGTTTCGGGTAGATGGGAAAAGCGAAGTCGAAAGCGCTCCGATGCATATGAGATGAGAAGGCTTCGCACTTCTGCGGTTGGGATGTTCTCACGGTTCTTGAAGAGACGATACAAGAGCAGCTTTTTTCGATCCTCCTTCGCGGTGGGACCGCGGAAGTCAATGATCACCGGACCGTCGCGATGGACCTGCCTGAAAGCATCCGTGTTGTTGTTCAGCACCGACACGACCAAAATCAGGATATCGGGACGATCCTTCGAAAGTTCTGACAGATTCTGGATGAAGTTCTCGGCCAGGGTTCGGTATTTGACGCCCTCAGGTCCTGCCTGATCACTCAGGCCATCGAACCACTTCTGGAATTCGTCGAGAATCAGCACGGTGGGTTGCGCCTCGAACATTTCTTCCAATAGGGAGCGGGGAGGGTATGGCTGCGCCATCTGATTGAACTTTCCTTTGAAGAAATCTCCCTTGGGATGACGATCAAAGATGAGATCCCAGAGGAGGGGATATTCATGATTATGGACGGGTTCGGGAATGGCGATGAACTTGCTTTCGAGCAGGAGATCGCTCAGGGTCTGTGAAGCCAGTCGGCTTCCCCACTCATTGGCCCACACCTGAACACGGGCGGAGGATTGCACGGCGTGATGCATAACCGCCATGATATGCGATTTACCGCGCCCCCGGTCGCCCATGAGGACAATTGGACGTAGGGGACGATTAGAGCTGAGGGCGCGCAAAGCGGCCTGAACGTCTGCCGTTGGATAGGTTATTGAAAGGATAAAATCGGGATCTCTTTGGGCAGCCCCCGTGTTGTCCTTCCTGCGCAGGGCGATGGCTGTGCCCGGCATCTGAGAACCGAGAAATTCATCCCGCAACTTAAGATTAAGCATCTTCTATCTCCGAATCTGGATCGACATGCTCTGCCTTATTTTTTCAATTTTCGTATTTGTGACAGCACCGTCTGATTTCGCCAATTAATCCCTTGCCTCACTAGAATCTCTTCCTGGGTTCTGATGAAATTATATTGGGATAAAGTGGGCCAAACTATACAAAATATTGATTAAAAGTCAAATTGTTTTCCAAATATTTTCTACTCGTCATTATGCAATGTCTTGCCGATGCCTGAATATCACACCTGGTTCCCCATAGAGTGTCCTACCAGATAAATATTTTGGTTTCAGCCATGAAAAATCCCGATCTATTTGAGTTGTATCTTTGCATTTTGTCAGTGCCGATTACAATTTACAAAGATAATTGGTACGCAAAGAGCGGTTAATCTGGTGTGGCGCTTGTTTGATATTTACAATATTGGGGACAAAAAAAATCTTAAAATTGAGAAAAAATAGCGTTCAATTCTCCCGCCCCAAAAAAATATGAATAATTCATATAAGTTAAAAATATGATAATATTAGCTAATTGACGAAAGTTCGAAAATATGTTGTTTTGATTATCCCGAAAATATGTGAGTCCGGAACAATTTCCGTGCGTCTTTTTTCATGGTCAAACTGCGCCGTCGCGGACTGTCACCGGCAAATCTTCGTGAACCGTTTCAGGCCAGTCGTCGCACACTGCTGCATGCTGTAAATCAGCCGCGGACCGTCTCGGGTACGTTTACGCGAATTGCTTTACTGGAGCTGCGGCTCTCCTTCTGCTGTTACCTGAACGCCCAGGGTCAGGAGGAGGCTTGTTGCCGTCTGCCGGATGTCCCCGAGCACTCCCGTCAGCTCCTGCCGGTTTACCTCGTTCCAGTTTTCAAGTTGCAGATTTGCCAGCTTGTCGTTGAAGGCGACCGTTTGGTTAATAATGGCCGTTTCTTTGGAAACTCTGGGTTTGGCCGGTGTCGGGGCGGCACTTTTTTTTGCCTGCTGCGCCATGTAGCGCTCGAAGACTGTGCGCATGCCTTTTTCCGTCTTGGCCCCGGCGGCCTCCATGAGAACAGTTTTGGGGATGTTCGGGTTTGATCGCGCCTGGTTCAGGATATCTTCGGGAAGGTTGTTTATAGTCAGGGTCTTGGAGACGGAGGACTGGGTCTTGCCGAGCATGTCGGCGAGCTGGTACTGGTTGTAACCCTCCTCGGCCATGAGCAGCTTCATGCCTTCCGCCTCCTCCACGGGGGTCAGGTTTTCACGGAGGATATTCTCGACCAGAGAAATTTCCCGGTATTTCCCCTCGACATAAATACCCGGAATCGTGGCGATGCCGGCCTGTTTCGACGCCGCGACGCGGCGCTCTCCGGCGACGATAAAGAGGGTCCCCTGGTCGTCTTGACGAAAGAGAATGGGCTGGAGGACGTCATGTTTCTGAATCGAGGCGGCCAGTTCACTGAGCGCCCCCGAATCGAGATATTTTCGTGGTTGCTGGGGGTCCGCCTGCAAGGAGTTGACATCGAGCTTGTAGATTCGCCCTTTGACATAAGTTGTGGCCATCGCTGCACCTCCTGATATTTGATTGATATTAATAAGGGTAAATTCAAGTAATGTCAATAGACATTGACAGATACTTCATCCTCATCTATATTACCGGCGTGTGCACTTTTAGATAGCCGTCACTGATTGTCCTGTGCGGGGGAGTGCACCGGCGACAGGAAAATCAGTCAGGGAGTTGATATTTCTTTTCTCGGTGGTCAAGATAGTGTATCTTGCACTGCGATCTTTAGAAATGGAAGCACAGGAAATGGTCTTTACTTCAAGAAAACTAAAGGCAGTATTCGTAGCGGCCGTGCTGGGGTTTATTCTTTGCAGCGGCGCCGTCTGGGGGGCGGACTCGTTTCCCAAGCCAACGGGAGCGGTGAATGACTTTGCCGGGGTCATCGGACCGGAGGATAAGGCCCAGATGGAAAAGCTGGCCCAGGAGGTCTGGCAGAAAACGGGGACGGCAATCGTCGTCGCGACGGTGGCCACCCTGGGGGAAAACGAAGAAATAAATGATTACGTCAATCGCCTTTATCGGGCCTGGGGGATCGGTAAAAAGGGCGAAAATAAAGGCGTGCTGATGTTTCTGACCGTAAAGGAACGGAAGATGCGCATCGAGACAGGCTATGGCGTCGAAGGCATCCTGCCGGACGGACTGGTCGGTGAAATCAGGGATAAGTACATGATCCCCTTTTTCCGCCAGAATCAATACGGAAAAGGCATGGCCAACGGCATGATCGCCATTGCCTCCGTTGTGGCTAAAGACGCAGGTGTGACCCTGACGGGAAACCCGGCTATCGAACAGCCCCGCCAGAAAGGGGCGACTAAAAAAGGCGGTCTGAATATCTGGACGATCTTGATTATCATCGCCGCCCTTGTTCTCTTGCTGGGAACGAAGCAGGGCAGGGACATCCTCCCGTGGTTGATTTTGATGAGTATGGGCGGCGGCAGAGGCGGAAGCGACGGCGGTGGATTCGGAGGTTTCGGAGGCGGCGGTTTTGGAGGTTTTGGTGGCGGTGATAGCGGCGGCGGCGGCGCCGGGGGAGATTTTTAAGGGGGTAGAAAATGGGTAAAGCTCCGGAAAAACCAGAAAGTATTTTCTCACAGATTACAGAAGATTATCGGAATATTTTCGGGGACGATCTTTTGTCGATCATTCTTTATGGCAGCGGCGCTTCCGGACATTATGTTCCCGGAAAGTCTGATCTTAATTTTCTAGTGGTATTGACGGACAAGGGAATGGAAGATCTGGAAAAGGCCATGGATACGGTGACGCGCTGGCGGAAAAGTCAGGTTGCGATCCCTCTTTTCATGACGAAGGATTATATCTTCTCCTCCCTGGACGCCTATCCCATCGAGTTTCTCAATATGAAGCTCCATCATGTTCTGGCTTATGGAAAAGATATTTTCGAAGGGATCGAGATTCATCCCGGGCATCTGCGCCTGCAGGTTGAACGGGAACTAAGGGGTAAGCTCCTTCATCTCCGCAAGCGCTTCCTGGAGACGGAAGGAAAAGAAAAGCATCTCCGGGAACTAATCAGGGTGTCCATGACAGCCTTTCTTTCTTCTTTCAAGGCCCTGCTGTATCTCATGGGTCTTGATATTCCCGGGGAGCGGCGGGAGATAATCGCGGCTGTGGCCAAGGCGGTGGGGGTGGATGGAGCGATCTTTATGAAATGCATGGACATCCGTGAGGGGGTCGATAAATATTCCAGAACCGAGATTATGAACATTTTCAAAGATTATGTAAGAGAAATCGATCAACTATGCCGGCGTGTGGATGAGATGACAGTGGCGCCGGAAGAGGTTAAGGGCAGTCAATAAAAACGGAATAATATAAATATAAAAATTAATTCAAGAAATAAGGAGGATAAGATATGTCCAAGGGAAAAATGATTCTCATCGGGGTGCTGGTCGGCATCTTGTTGCTGGCGGTGTCGCTTTATGGTTTTTTCAGGGGGACCTATAATCAATTTGTGTCCCTCGACGAGGGCGTGAAGAGCTCATGGGCCCAGGTCGAAAATCAGTTGCAGCGGCGCTTCGATCTGATCCCGAACCTCGTCGAGACGGTCAAAGGTTACGCCAAGCAGGAAAAGGATGTCCTGGTGGAAGTGACCAACGCCCGGGCCAAGGTCGGTGGGGCGAATACCGTACCCGATAAGATCAATGCCAATAACGAGCTTTCCGGTGCCTTGAGCCGATTGTTGGTGGTGGTGGAAAAATACCCCGACTTGAAGTCCAACCAGAACTTCCTCCGTTTGCAGGATGAGCTGGCGGGCACGGAAAACCGCATCGCCGTGGAACGCAAACGCTACAACGACGCGGTCAGGGTCTACAATGTGGCCATCCGGAGTTTCCCCGCCAATCTACTGGCCGGGATGTTCGGCTTTAATAAGGCCGCTTTCTTTGAAGCCCCGGCGGCGGCAAAAGCCGTTCCCCAGGTTAAATTCCAGTAAAAGAAAATACTAATAAGGGGGGGGCAGATCTGCCCCCCCCCTTAAATTTTATTTGGCCAGGTAACCCCCGTCGTTTACGAGGACGTGGCCGGTCATGTAGGCTGAGGCGTCCGAGGCCAGGAAAACGGCGACGCCCTTCATGTCGTCCATGTCACCGACTCGATGGAGGGGGATCATGTTGAGGGTAGCCTCATAGGCGGCCTTGAATTCTGCTTTCTCGATGTAGGCCATCATGTCCGTTCTGAAAAAGCCGGGAGCAATGGCGTTGACCCGGATATGATAGGGGGCCAGTTTCACAGCCAGATTCATGGTCAGGACATTGATGGCTGCCTTGGTCGAGTTGTAGGGAACGGCCGGGTGGACCGCTTCTTCGGAACCCCGGAATCCCATGATTGAAGAAATGTTTATTATTGAACCTTTGCCCTGTTTTTTCATTATGTTGGCAACCTTCTGAGTCAGAATCCACACGCCCCGCACGTTGATATTGAAGAGCTGATCCCATCTGTCCAGGGGAAAATCCAGGGTCGGGGCGCCCCAGGTGGCGCCGGCATTATTCACAAGAATATCGACGCGGCCGAACTTTTCCACGGCAGCCTTGACCATTTGTTCGATCTCTGCTTCTTTGGCCAGGTCGCAGGCGACGGCGAGGGCCCGGATACCGCAATCCTTTTCCAGTTCCAGCGCCGTTGCTTCCAAATTTTTCAACTTCCTCGATGTGACAACTACATCCGCCCCTGCCTCCGCAAGACCCGTAGCAATAAACTTCCCGATTCCCCGGCCACCGCCGGTCACGATCGCCACTTTACCATTGAGTTTGAACATTTCCTGAAGTTTCATGTATTTGCCTCCATTAGATTTGATGATGTTGTAAAAACATAATTTCCGGGCTTTTATAGAACCAGGTCCATGGCCTGTCAAGGCGATAAAAACCCTTACAACAATGTCTTGACCATCCATTAGATTCTATGCTACTTTTCACCTCAATTTTATAAGAACAACCGGATCTTCAGGAGGATGGTATGGAGATTGACGTCAAAAAAGAGGGACAGGCCGTCATAATCGCTTTGACGGGAAGAATGGATGCCGTTTCGGCCCCGCAGTTCGACAAAACCGTGGACGATTTCATCGAACAGGGAGAAACTCGCATCATCATCGATTTTAAATCCCTTGAATACATCAGCAGCGCCGGGCTTCAGAGCATTCTGGCCCTGGCAAAAAGACTGGAACTGATAAACGGGACGGTTCTCCTGAGTGATTTGAACGGGGCAGTAAAGGAAGTGTTCGAGATATCGGGATTTTCTTCCATATTCCCTATTTATGATAACCTTGACGCTGCGAGGGCGTCCATATAACGGTCAACGTATATGTCCCTTTTACATATTATCCTCCCTGCCAAGTTGGATTATCTTCAAAACTTTATCCAATCACTAACCAGGTGGCTACAGCAGAATGGCATGACGACGGAGAAAATACCAAGGGTGGAACTTGCCGTTGAAGAGGCCCTGGTGAACGTTATCCGTTATGCCTATGAGGGACAAGCGGGGGATGTGGAATTACGCGTGGGCATTGCCGATGATCAGCGCTTTGTCATCGAAATATTGGACAGCGGCGCCCCCTTTGATGTTTGCGCCCTTCCCAAACCCGATATTCATGGCAGTATCAAGGATCGCAAGATGGGGGGTCTGGGGGTGTTTCTGATTCAGCGTATGGTTGACGAGCTGCTCTACCGACGGGAGGGTGACAGGAACGTCCTGACGATGTTCATTTGCCGGAGCAACGGACAGTTTTCAAATTCCCGCCAGGACATGCATGCCGGCGCCTAATGAGGGCATATTGACGCCTGCTGAACGACCAGGGATCATAAAGGAGTAAGGGCCAATGACGGACAGCATCAGAAGATCAAACATCCGGGTGGAACGTTATATGCGCGCCACGGTGCTAAATGATGTTGTGGAGCTGGAAAAGAGGGTCTGGAAGAAGGAAGGCTACCGGGAGGTTAACGCCCCGATGCTTTACTTCGAGTTGGCCTATCTGACCAACGGTCTTATTCTGACTGCCTTCGATGAGGGAGTCTATTCCCCTCAGGAAAGAGAAGCCATGGCCAAGGAGGATCCCTGGTACGAAGGAGACCATCCCATCGGTTTTGCCGCCCTCTTTGCCGACTTCGACCATAACGGTCCTTTCTGGTATGGCGCCCGGATGGGCGTCGATGACCGTTACCAGGACAAGAATGTCGGTGAGGCCTTGGTAGCGGCTCTTTATGATAGCGCCAAAGAGCGTAATATTCCGCGGATCCGCTGGACATACGACCCTTTGCAGTCCCGCAATGGCTATATCTATTTGCGCAAGATGGGCGGACTTGTCCGCGAAATCGGTTTTAACTATTACAGCGCTGTTTTTACTAACGATCAATTCAATCGCGGGATTTCCACGGACCGGTTTATTGTTGAATGGATGATCGGATCGGATCGGGTCCGGGAGCGCATGGAGGAGGGGAAGATACCGGAATTGGACCCGGCAATCATCACCTCCGAAAATGCGATCAACGAGATCGATATCGGGGCGGATGGTCTGGAAAAGCATGGCGAGAAATGGCTCTTTCAATCGAATGAAAGCCCAATCTTTATCGAGATTCCCTACGACCAGGATCGTCTCCTCAGGACAGACCGAGTTCGGGCCCAGACCCTCCGGGACAAATGCCGGGCCCTGTTTATGCACTATTTAGCCAGGGGTTATGTGGTTACGGATTTTGTCCTCAAGAAATCTCCGGACGCCCGCAGGCATGTATATTACCGACTTGATCAGGACATTCAATGGCAGAAACTGCGTCTGTAAAAGATCCCAGGTTCCGCATCCGGACCAAGATGCTCCTGGTGCTTCTGGGAATCTCCCTCGTTCCCCTCGTCGTGTTTGGTTATATCGCCCAGCGGGATATCGAGGAGGTCAGCCGTTACACCGTAAAGGCGAGCAACGCCATCGGCGATAGCGCCTCCATGGACAGTGCTCAGGCGCTGGAGAATCTTGGCGCCGGCATGATCCGCCAGAAGGCGATCGATGTCGCCCTTCAATGTCAGATTTTTCTTCGTCGCCACCCCGGTGTGTCCATCGAAAAATTTCAAGCGGACAAGGAATTTCAGCAGATTGCCGTCCAGTCCGTAGGAGTTACCGGCTATACCATCGTTTTTGACAGGAAGGGAGTCATGCGTTTTCATCCCAACCGGGAGCTGGTCAATTACGACATGCACAACTGGAAGGACATGCTGCCTGGCTTCTGGGCTCTCTTCGAGCAAGCCTTGGACGGTTCTTCCGGAGGGGGATATTACAACTGGCAGGATTCGGATCGTGTCATCCGCCGTAAGTTCATGTACATTGCCCCCATCAATGGGACGCCCTACCGGGTGGCGGCGACGACCTATATCGATGAATTCTCCCGTCCTGCCGAGGAGACGAAGCAGCGCATTGCCACTGCGACAGCTAAGATCCGCGATGAAATTAATAAGGGCATAGATGGAATACGCTACAGTTTCATGATGATCATGGCGGCTATGTTACTTATTGTCGCTACTATTTCCTTTTTACTCTCCCGGATGATTACCAATCCGATTGTTGCTCTGATCAAGGGGGCCAAGGCCATCGGTCGCGTTGAAATGGAACATACCGTCGAGGTGAAAACGGGAGATGAACTCGAAGAGTTGGCCGATTCCTTCAATAAAATGGCCCGGGATCTCAAGTGGCACATGGAAGATCTTAAATGTACGACGGCAGAGAAGGAACGCCTGCAAAGAGAACTGGAAATCGCCCGGGGGATCCAGCTGCGTCTTCTCCCCCAGCATGCGCCGTATATCGGGGGGATTGACCTTGCGGCCAGCAACCTGCCTGCCCGTGAGGTAGGAGGAGATTTTTACGATTATATTCCCGTATCCCTTGACTCCTGGGGGCTGGTGATTGCCGATGTGTCAGGGAAAGGCATGCCGGCGGCTATATTCATGGGACTGTCCAGGACTATTGTCCGGGCAAGTGCGACGGACAATCCTTCAGCAGCAGCGGCCATTAAACAGGCCAACGAGCTCATCTGCCGCGATTCAACATCGGGAATGTTTGTTACCCTGTTTTATGCCATCCTGAATGTGAAAGAAAAAAGATTGCGCTATATAAATGCCGGCCACAACCCGCCATTCATACTTAAGCGTGGCTCAGAGGAGATGGTCGTCCTGAAGACACGGGGTATTGCCTTGGGCGTAGTCCATTTCATCGACTTGCAGGAGGCCGAAGTGGATCTTGCCGCAGGGGATCTGCTCGTTTGCTATACCGATGGTGTGACGGAAGCGATTAACCACTTGGAGGAGGCCTATGGTGAAAAGAGGTTGATCGATACGGTCAAGAAGCACCGTCATCTGCCGGCCAGGGAAATCATCGGGAAGGTTGAGGACGACGTGGTGGCCTTTGCCGGTCAGGAGCCGCAGTTTGACGACATTACTCTGCTCGTCATGAAAGTCCTGTAGGATATGGCTTACAGGACCAAGGTATGGCGTTTGCGGAGGATTCTTCCGGGGAGCGCTTCCGTGTGTTCTCCTTCGAAGATAACCGGCTTTCCATTCACAATCACATAAGGAATGCCCTCCGGATATTGATGGGGATCTGTCCATGTGGATCTGTCGATAACCCGGTCGGGGTCGAAAATAACCAGATCGGCAAAATTACCCCTTTTGATCAATCCCCTCCCATATAGACCGAATTTTCTCGCCGTCATAGAGGTCATCTTTTCGATGGCCCGTTCGAGACTCATGATCTTCTCTTCCCGGACATAACGGCCCAGCATGCGCGGAAATGTTCCGTAGGATCGTGGGTGAGGCTTGTCCTTGCTTAAGGGGCCGTAGGGGGCCCGCGCCCAGCCGTCGGAGCCGATAATGACGAGGGGATGAAGGATAATCCGTTTAAAATTGTCTTCATTAAGAGAAAAGTTGATCATCCAGACCTGGTCTTCTTCCGTAACCAGCAGATCCCGGATGAAGATATACGGTTCCTTGCCGGCGTCCCTGGCGGCATGCCGGATGCTCTTGCCCGCCAGGTGTTCGTTGTCCTTGCGCAACACGGAGGATATAAAGACATTGTCCCAGGAACCTACCTTCTCTTCCTGAGCCGATACATGAGCTCTTATTTTTTCATCAAAAGCGGGGTCCTGGAGGCGGGCAAGATACTCGGAGGTGGTGCCCTGTTGGATCCACGGGGGCATGAATGACGACAGGACGGTTGAGGTCGCCGTATAGGGATAGCGGTCGGCAAGTATTTCCATCCCCTGGGACTGGACCTCGGAGATTCTGGAGAGGACCCAGTGAATCTTCGACCAGTTACGGGGGTAGGCGAGCTTCAGGTGGGAGATCTGGAGGCTGATTCTGGCCTCCTGGGCAATGGCGATAGCCTCTTCCACCGCCTCGACGAGATAATCCGATTCATTCCGCATGTGGGTACTGTAGATCCCGCCATAGGCCGCCGCTTCCCGGCACAGTCCAATCAGCTCCTGACGGTCCGCGAAACAGCCCGGCACATAGATAAGCCCGGTAGAAAGGCCGACGGCGCCGGCCTCCATACTTTCCCGGATTAGCTGCTTCATGGCTGACATTTCCTCAGGCGTCGGATGCCGATCCTGGGAACCGAATACGGCGCTTCGGAGAGTACCATGGCCAAGAAAGGTTGTATAATTGAGGGCGATGCCCTT
Source organism: uncultured delta proteobacterium (assembly GCA_903885795.1). Taxonomy (GTDB): domain Bacteria; phylum Desulfobacterota; class Syntrophia; order Syntrophales; family UBA8958; genus UBA8958. The sequence goes on from CAISJV010000011.1 coordinate 59,910, forward strand.
TTGTTCGAGTTGTTCAAAAAAACCTTGAAGATCACGCCAGACTACGGGCACGCCGTACTGTTCATCACAATACCTTCTTTTTTCCTCGTAATTCAACCTGGAGAGAGGAAAGACGGTATAGCCGCAGTTGCCGGAGATTTCGGTCGTGACGCCCTGCCGGATTTTGCTTTCTGCCCGGGGGTTGACGAGAAGTTCAATGTCGGTGTGGCTGTGGGGGTCGATGAATCCGGGAGCGACGGCCATTCCCCTGGCATCGATGACTGTTTTTGCCTGGGAGGGAGTTATCCCCTTTGACAAAGCAACGATTCGATCTCCTTTTACGGCGAGATCGGTTTCCACGCCGGGATGACCCAGGCCGTCATACAAGCAGCCGCCAAGAATGAGGAGGTCGAAGTCTTTTTCCGCCATAGCCCGGCTCCTATATCATCGAACTGTCATTCAGGCAAGAAGCAATAGGGGTGAGACGATTTCATGATAAAGGACGTAGACCCCTGACATATCAATCAATTTATCAAGGCGGGTTTTCTTTTCCTGATGGTAAGATTGTCCAGGTCATTTTCCTGAAATTCTGTCATATACTTCGCCTCGATGGCCGCGTATCGTTCGAAATATTTGTCCGGATCCTTGTCCCGGGTTTCTTTCCCGCCGAATTTCTCTTGCAGGTCCCGCGTCGTCAGTTGTTGGATCAGTCTCTCCCAGAACGAATCATTGTCATATTCGTCGATGAACTGATGGCACTCGGAGGTATCGTCAAATTCCTGTGTTTCGGAATAACCATTTAATTCTTCATCGAATTTTATAATGTTTTCCATGCCCATATCTTTGGCAAGGGCGTAAAATTTTTGCACGACCTCCTTGTATTTGTTCATCTCCGGGCCGTCTTCGCTCTTATAGGAGGTCAGCACCCAGTCGGCGATATAGATCATATCGATCAAGCTGCGGTATTCGTCCTTCGTGATATTGATTTTCATGGCTGGTGGTCCTTTCTTTTTTTGGGGTTAATAAGTTTAACGGATTCACGATATAGATAACCATCCGTGATTGCAATGATAAAATGGTGAAATCACGTCTGATCGGAAATAATTTTATAAATCTAAAAATATTCTTGACACGGGGCAAAAAGTCCTGTATCCAACTTATGACTATCGGTCAGTAGTTGACCATTGTTCAATTTCTGGTTAAAAGTCACAGAACAGAGGACATTACCAGTGGGACTTGAAGAGCGAAGAAAAAGGGAGAAGGAAAACCGGAAGAATGCGATTCTCAAAGCGGCCCGGAAGCTCTTCTTCGATAAGGGTTTCAAGAATGTCACCGTGGAGAGCATTGCCAAAAAGGCGGAACTGAGCAAAGGTTCGGTCTATCTGTACTTCAAGAGCAAGGAGGATATCTACACTCAGATCCTTCTTACCGATATCGATAAATTCCACAAGGTCATAGCTAATTTAATGGAGGAAGGGCAGAGCAGCTCGACGATGCTTATGGGCCTTGCCAACGTTTATGCGGATTTCTTTATGAACGATCGCGAACTCTTCCGGATCATGATGAATTATATGCTGAATATCGATCACATGAATCTTCCTGAGGAAATTGACCATCTCATCGTGAAAGCAACCAATAAAACAATTGATATCATAGAAGAAATATTCATGATCGGCATCCGTTCAGGCGAGTTTCCTGCCTACATTGATCTTCGCCAG
>CAISJV010000012.1 GCA_903885795.1 uncultured delta proteobacterium
ATGAAGGGAACATGGGCGGAATGAAAAAGTCGACATGGAGGCGTTTTGTTTTCGCATTGGTTATCGTTGTCATCAGTAATATGACAAATGCATGCGGCCTGATTGCTTTACATATTATGAATAATACCTATGAATCTATGGCCGGAACCCGGAAGGATCCTGCATATTCCGGCGCCGCGTTTCAAAAGATCATCGTGATAGGACTGACAAAAAACAGTTCCACCCGGATAGCATTCGAGAATGCCTTTATGAGTCAGTTTATTGAGCAAGGCGTGAATACGGTCATCGGCAGTATCGACCTGCCCGATGCCGATTCATTGAGAGACAAATTCCTTGTTGTAAAGGTCATCCAGGACGGAAGCTTCGACGGCGTCATTACCGTCGAAGTAAAAAATATCGCTGATAGCGAGAATCCGCAATGGGTCAATACTTGGGCATCAACGCGTTTTCCCGGCGGGGATAATTTGTTTGAGATCCTTTCAAATGCGGATAAATCACTACCTGCCACTTCGGAAAAGATAAGATTTGAGGTTAACCTCTGGGATGGGAAGACCGCCAAACAGGTCTGGGTGGGGACAACCATAGCGATCGATAAGCATGAGATCTTAAGGGAAACTCACACCGCCGCCCATTCTACGGTGAAGACATTGACGAAAGCCAAGTTGCTGCTGCCTACCTTGTGAGAAACAATGTCTTCTAACAAGAATCCTGACCCTTGGCCACAGGGATGGACTTCCCTGCCTGAAAAGGTCTTAACATTGCACCCCTATATGCGACCTGTAAAACTGCGGCTTGCGGGGTGCGCTCACAGTTAAAGGGATGGAGGTATTGAGAATGAGCAACAAAAAACATACAGATGATATCGCTGGTGGGCAGGCGCTCATTGAAGGCGTCATGATGCGCCATGAAAACAAAATTGCCTCGGCTGTGAGAAGACCCGATCATGAAATCATCATTCAAGAAAAGTATCATGTTCCCCTTGCCAAGCGTTATAAATTGTTGGGATTCAAGTTTATTCGCGGTTCAGTTTCACTTTTCGAAATGATGGTCATCGGGATGAAAAGTCTTATGTTTTCTGCTGAGATGGCTCTGACTGAGAACGATAAAAAACCGGGGCGGTGGGAAATGCCCTTATCCATACTGATAAGTCTTACAGTGTCGATTACCTTTTTTATCGTTATTCCCGCCTATATCTTTTCTCTACTAAGAAGCGTTATTGTCAGTACTTTCCTCTTGAATATCATTGAAGGTTGCATACGTCTCGGCCTATTTCTCTGCTTCTTGGGGGCTACTCTACTCATGGAAGACATGCGGCGGGTTTTCATGTATCATGGCGCTGAACATAAGACTGTGTTCGCGTGGGAAAGCGGACAGGAATTGACTGTGGAAAACGTTCAAAAATATTCGACGCGTCATCCGCGCTGTGGAACGAGTTTTATTCTGGTAGTCATGATTGTTTCTATCCTCGTATTTTCGCTTCTTGGGCGCCCTGATTTTGTCCACCGCGTTTTATACAAACTTCTCCTTCTTCCTGTGGTTGCCGGTATTTCATACGAGGTGATACGCTTTACAGGAAAACACCAGGAATGGAAATGGGTCCAAATCTTAAGCTGGCCGGGATTGCTGTTGCAGAAGATTACAACTCGGCAACCGACTGATGATCAAATCGAAGTGGC
>CAISJV010000013.1 GCA_903885795.1 uncultured delta proteobacterium
AACTCCTCAGCAAGAACCGCTGACGAGGAAAGCGAACATCCGCCGCTCACCTCCTGCTCTCAAATGGCCCTCCATTCAAGAACAGCAAAAGCGGACAACTCATTTGCTACAAAACCGGACAAGTCTATTTACTCTTGACACACTTCAATTTTACTCTTGACAAATAGTACAGGCACGAATAGAATACAATCGTATTCGCAAATGGAGGTAAAAGAAATGAACCAGGGGACAGCCAAGAGAGTAAAAACCGTCAGATTTGACAATACAGAACTAGAACGCATCAAATATGCCGCCCACCAGCATCATCTATCCGAGGCGGAAGTGATCAGAAAGATCGTCAGTATAGGTCTTGTGGATCTGCTGGATGGCGAAGATGAAATTGCATTGTTGAGGCAGAGGATGGCCGATAGAGCGCCAGACATCGACGGACGAAGCTTCCTGAATTCTCTTAAGGCTGAATTTGATATCTGAAATGGATTATAGCCTGAAATTAAAAGCCGCCACAGCCAAGGATCTCTATAAATTAACGAAAAAAATAGAGAGCTTGGTAAGCTAATCGTTAATGAGCACATCCCCGCATTATTAAGGAATCCCTTAGATGGTCGCCCAAAACAGGGTGACTTGAAGAATATCCGCTCATGGGATTTCAATTTTCGTGATGTTACCTACCGTATCTTATATGATACGGAAGAATCAACAGTGATGATTTATGCAATTGGCGTTCATGACGTCGCCTATCGAAAAGCAAAATCAAGGACGTAGTGTCGCATCCCGCGGTTATTTCCGGAAACAAAACTTTTTATCCTTCGTCGATTGTCTCATTGACATGAAGCGAATAAGGCGTATAATTGCTTCATGGTGTGAAGCAATAGAAGGGGGCAAATGACTAAGTACCTTTGGGAGCGACCCGATTGGGCGCATTTTCGCTGGAGAGACGAGAGCATTATTCGTGCATTGGGGGAGTGCCGTCTGCGGCAAGGAAAACTCCTTAGCGAGGTGACCGGCCTTGGGTTGATCCTTGAAAACCAGGCCCAGGTGGACATCCTGGCTGAAGAAACCCTGATGACTGCCGCTATTGAAGGGGAGAACCTCGATATCAAGGAGATCCGATCATCCGTGGCTCGAAAACTCGGACTTCCTTCGGCCGGACTTTCCGTAAACCGTAATATCGACGGCCTCGTATCCGTGCTTCTGGACGCTACACGTTACCATGATGTTCCTCTCACGGAGGAACGCCTCTTTGGCTGGCATGCCTCCCTTTTTCCTACAGGGTATTCAGGAATGCACAGGATCAGGGTGGGAGAATGGCGGGGGACCGAACCCATGCAGGTTGTATCCGGCCCCGTCGGCCGCGAAACCATTCACTTCGAGGCGCCTCCCGCCGACCGCTTAGCTGCCGAGATCGGTCATTTTATCGCATGGTGGAACGAAAGCAGAAGCAGTATGGAAGGTTTGATCCGGGCGGCGATCGCCCATTTCCGATTTGTGACCATCCATCCCTTTGAAGACGGCAATGGCCGGATCGCCCGAGCTTTGACCGATATGGCCCTGTCCCAGGACGACCGGCAGTCGATCCGCTATTACAGCCTTTCCTCTCAGATCATGGCGGAGCGGGACGCCTATTACAATATGATTGAGCGCTGCCAGAAGGGTGACGGAGACATCACGCAGTGGCTGGACTGGTTTCTGGGCTGCTTCGGTCGGGCCATCCAGCGGTCGGAGGGACTCCTGAAAACCGTCCTCGATAAGGCCGCGTTCTGGAAAATCCATAGCCAAGATCCCCTTTCGGAACGTCAGCGCAAGGTGATCAACCGGATGCTGGATGCGGGCAAAGGGGGATTTGAGGGTGGTTTGACGACCCGGAAATACGTTTCCATTGCCGACGTCAGCCGGGCCACAGCTTTTAGGGAGATGGAGCATCTTGTCGCTCTCGGGATTCTGGGACAGAATCCCGGCAGGGGACGGAGCGTAAGTTATGATTTGGACTGGCCTTCATCATCCATCCTGATAAGGTCTTCCATGTTACAGCAGGATGTAATCAAAAGGATTGCGGTAGTGTAGGCAATTGCCGGTGCCGCCTGAACGAGATAATCCCCCGTGTGCAGCCAAGCCAATCGGCCTGACGGCGGGGCATACATGCTTTGGGGTAAGGTCAATGGAGGATGGAAAACGGGGAGCATTGTCGTCAATACATTAAGTAAATAAAATAGTTAACCTCTGCCGGAGCTCCGGCAGAGAATTTTGGGAGGGGGCCGTGGGGGATCACCGGAACCAAAGGTCGATGGGAAGGTTTGGTAACCATGAACTACCGCTTCCGCTTACAATTTGAGCTTCCGTTTCAGATATACGTGATCCTCTCGGCATGATGCTTCAATGGACCGTATTTTAATCGTTATCAAGGAGTAGTTTATAAGTTAACAGCGTCGCTCTTTACATCCTTATCCAACTACCCCATTGCCCGTATATCAAAAGGGGGCAGATTTGAGAAATTCAACCTGCCCCCTTTTCACGATTAATACGTGTTGTGTCCCCGGAATTACCACAGCAGTCCCAGAAATTCAGACCGAGCGATTTGAGGTTGTTAGTGAATTTTCTGTCAAAAGTAACAATGGCAGCCCTTCTTGTGATCTTGCCTAGAGAGGCAATGACGGCATCGCCGAAATCGGGGATTGGGTCAGGCCAGCAAGACAACACGGCATTAAAATCTATTTCGTGAATGATCTCAATTCCGGGCATCTCCACAAAAGCGGCAACCATCCTCCCGATCTCATCTTTCGGGACGTGGTAAACCCTGTCCATCACGTGGATGAATTCAGTTAAGACATTCTGATGACGGAGATCAGTGCCTTCAGGCGTGCGGCCGATTCAAAAAGCGGGGCGATCTTCTGCTGTTGATCCGGATTCCGATCGGTTACGAAGGAGATCAAGGCGTTGGTATCGATGATGTATTTCTTCACCGATATTTCTCCACGCTAAGATTCCGGGCAACTTCGATGTCGTCGGCAATGTTTCCCTGTCCAATTTTAACTGCGTTCCGGTATTTCAGGAAATTACGTTTTGATGGCGAAATAATAATTTCCCCTTTTTTAACTTTCCAATCCAGAGCATCCTTTACGGATAGACCGATATTCTCGCGAATGGCCTTGGGAATGGTCGTTTGATATTTCGAAGTAATAACGGATTGCATATCATCCTCCTTGTAATGTATTTCCTTACAAAAGTAGAATAATGTAAGGAGTAACGAATGTCAAGCACATAATAAAGAACGAAAAGTATTGGCGGGGACTGTAAATATTGCCGGGAATAAAGGCCTTGGTATGTCCACATTCACCAGAATGTGCATGCGGGAGCGGCTTGCCAGTAACGCCTAAATGTAGGATTACAAGGGGGAGAATTGGGACTGCCCCCGGTCTTCCCCGGAAGCAAAACTTTTTGATCACCGTCGATTACTAAATTATATAAATTGCTTAACCTATGTCGGAGCTCCGACATACCCTCCGACAAAAAGGGGCAGATTTGAGAAATTCAACCATGACCCCTTTTCACGATTAATACGTTTTGTGTCCCCTGAATTCCCAAATGTGTCAAGGCAAGACCTGACCCCCCTGCCCTGTTTTGGGGCCGTGTTGGGCTGTATAGGACGGTTAGAGGCCATGTCAGCCAAGCCAATTAGCCTGACGGCGGGGCAGTACATACTTTTTGGTAAGGTCAGGGGCGGATGAAAAACGGGGAGCACTGTCGTCAATACATTAAGCACATCAAGTAGTTAACCTCTGCCGGAGCTCCGGCAAAGAATTTTGGGAGGGGGCCGTGGGGGATCACGGGACAATAAATCGCCGGGAAGGTTCGGCGGAGGGTATGTCGCTGCGGCGACATAGGTAAACTATTTAATATTCTTGCTTAAACAAACGAGGGTCAAAAAGTTTTGCACTGTTGATAACTCGGTTTGAAGGGGGGCCGGCGGCGGGTCGGCTCCCTATGCCAAATTGCTGGACGCTCCCGCAGGATTCAGGATGGCCTGGATGGATTCTTGAAGCTCCATCAAAGTCTGGTTGAAGGCGTTCTTCTCATCCTCGGTCCAGTCGGACATGTCGAGGCTGCCCAGTTTGCTGACCGTCTTGTTCCCCCAATTGAGGATGTCTGTGGGGCTTTCCGGAATTCTCTCCCGTTTCGTCCGTCCTGCGGCCGCCTTGGCGAGGTTCTCCTTGTACTGGTTCCAGGCGGTAATCATGCTCCGATCCTGCTTTTTCCGGGCGATCTCGATCAGGGTCTTGCGGGGGGTGGTGGTGCTGCTCCGGCACTCATCGCGGATCTCCTGGGGGAGGCGGGTCAGTGAGATGATCTCGGTGAGGGTGTTTCGCGCCTTGCCGATGATCCCGGCTAACTGCTCGTGCGTGTAGTTCTGCTCTTTGAGCAGGCGATCGAGGGCCTCGGCCTCTTCGATGGGGGTAAGGTCCTGGCGGAGGAGGTTCTCGACCAGGGCGATCTCGGAGGGGTTGCCTTCCACGTACATGCCGGGCAGGACGAGCAGGCCAGCCTGCTGGGCGGCCTTGTAGCGACGCTCGCCGGCGACGATGATCAGGTAGGGGTCGTCGGCGGCGACGCGAAAGAGAATGGGTTGGATGATGCCATGGGTCTTGATCGACGCGACCAACTCCTCTAGCGCCTGGGAATCCATGGATTTCCTGGGTTGGTTGGGGTCAGGCTTCAGATCGATGATGGATAAATCATACAATTTGCCTTTTTCATAAGTTGTGGTAGTGTTTGCCATGATGAACCTCCTTACTTATATCCAATCCGGGTTGAATTGTGAAAACGTGTCACCATAATTAGCCACTGGCGGCGCCTGCGGCATCTATAGGTGATCAATGAGATTCATAGAGTACTTTCCCGTCTATCATCGCTTGTGCAATCACATGATTCTGCGATGTTTTCCACTTCTCGATTTCTTCTGGTGTAAAAATGAGAAAATCCATCGGAATCGGGCAATCGAAAAGAACCTTCCATATTAATGTCATTTCAGCACGACGGCTACGTTGGGCGTTGAATGGACCATCCTCGATGATCAGGAAATCGAGGTCTGAGTCGGGGCGAGCGTCCCTACGTGCATGGGAGCCGAAGAGGATGACCTTGCGGGGTGAGACCTCCCGCACGATTCTGTCGGTCATTTCCTTGATCAATTTGTCAGTTACCTGTAGCATATTGGCCTCAGATGTATGTTTGATGCGTACAACCACCGTGGCAAATAGTCATACTGGTTTTCTCATGTTGGACTACTTCTAACATGGCCCGGCTATCGATGTCAAGGCGAGAACTTCTTTGGGAAAACAGGCGGTAATCATGCTCCTGTCCTGCTTCTTCCTGTTGGGAGAGGGGGAGGGTTGATCACCAGGACATAGACCGATGGGAAGGTTCGGTAACCATGAACTACCGCTTCCATTTACAATTTGAGCTTCCGTTCGGATACGAGTGATCCTTACGGCATGATGCTTCAATGGACCGTATTTTAATCATTATCAAGGAGTAAGTTGATAAGTTAACAACGTCCCCCTTTACAGCCTTACCCATCTGACCCCATTGCCTGTATATCAAAAGGGGGGCAGATTTGAGAAATTCAACCTGCCCCCCTTTTCACGATTAATAGGTGTTGTGTCCCTGGAATTTCCCTTTTCTGTTCACTCTAGTTAATTCACCGTCGTGTTATCTATCGCCTGGGACGCTGCATTATAGTTGTTGTCGCCGACCTGATTATAGTAGACAGAACAGGTTCCAGCTCGATTGGTCATCGTAAAAACGGCCCCACTGTTCGTACACCGTCCGCTGCTACTGTACGCAACAGATAGACCGGAACTCGCCGTGGCGGCGACCGTGAACGTCGAATTCCTCGGAGCATTCACAGGCGCATGCGTGGTTACCGTAATCGCCTGACTGATCTTGATGAGCGTGACAATTACCGCCCCCGATGTTGTCGCGTTATAGTTGGTATCAGTGGCCTTGGTGGCAGTCACGGAGCATGTCCCGGTGCCGCTGTTGGCTGTAAGCGTTGAACCCGCTACCGTGCAACTGCCGGAAGCAGCATATGT
>CAISJV010000014.1 GCA_903885795.1 uncultured delta proteobacterium
CTGCTATGGAACAGAGAACAACATTCAGTTCGAAAGGATCATGATTATGAAATCAGAAAAAGTATTTATCCCTTGTCCCCTTCCGGAAAGAAGAATTTATCAGGATGAGATGGTCATTACTTACTGTGCCGGCCATTGCAAGTATTACACTTCCTGCGATCCGGCCCAGAAGGTCCAGAAGAGCGTATCGAAAAAGAAGTGAAGATTGGCATGATAAAGGCGACTTGAGCTTGGGTATATTCTGGACGTAGAATAGACTCCACCCTCAGCCTTTACAAAAAAACAGCTCCCTTTCTGACCGAAGCCCCTGTATGAATCTGACTCAGGGGCTTTTTCTTTTTGACCTCATCCGTTGTTTCCGCTATGGTCTCCGCCAGATCTCGCCGATAAAAATCAAGAAAGAGGACAATCAATAATATGAACGATCAAGACAAACCTTATATCGATGCTAACGGAACAATCGTTATACCTTTCAATATCGATAAGAAATATCACTTCTGGAATGGTGGCCAGCATTTATCAAAGACCATGCAGGAGCTAAACGTACCGGAGGACATTTGGCATAAGCATATAGAAAAACCATACCCAGGGAATGCAGCTTGAGCTGGGAACGTAGCTAAGGGAAGGAATGACAAATGCCTCATGACAAGGTTTGCTACTGAGAAGGTATGAATATCGGAAAGCAGACCATATTTCCGCCCAGACATGGAGAATAGAAAATCAAAACCACCCCAATCATCGAAAAGATCAAGAAGCTATTAGCCTTGGCCAATTCCAGCAACGAGTTCGAAGCCGCACTCGCAGCGTCTCACGCCCAACGGTTGCTATCAGAGCATAACCTGGGTATGGCCGACATTGAATCTTCGCATAAACCGGACAAAGCCGACAAGATCGAAATGGATGCAGCCAAAACCATGCCCAAATGGGTCAGACATCTCAGCGCTGGGGTCTGTAACGCCTTCGATTGTCAGGCGATCCATAACGCCACGAAAGGAATACTGACTTTTATCGGCGTAGGGGAAGATGCACAGGTTGCCGCCTATACCTTTACCTATCTAGACAGGACCGTAAGAAAGCTTTGTAGCACATACATGAAGCGTGATGTCATCGATACGATAACCGGGAAAAACCGAGAACTGAGGCGACAGTCCTACTACCTGGGGGCGGTATCTACCATCGCGACACGCTTGCGAGAGCAGAAGGTTTGCACACCTGTTACACCCGGCGCATTGGTCCCACTCAAAGAAGCGTTAATCAAGCAGACCATGAACGAGATTGGAAAAATCAGGACGATGCACAGCCGCAGGAGTTATATCCATTCCGATGCTTATTCCAAGGGGCAGAACGACGGCAGACGGGTCAGTATTCATAAAGGTGTAGAGCAGGCAAGATCGTTGCGTAAGGAACTGCCACAGAATAATAGCCCCATCCGTTGATGACCGGGCAGATAAGGAATATATGGTCTGATTTGCAAACCACTATCAAAAACAATTGACTGGACTTTTCCTGAAATTTGTTGATAACCAAAAGAAAGGTGCAGTTTTGGGAGGGTGATTTTTCGGGATAGTCGGGAGTGTAAACAACTTCCTGTAATCGAGCATCCGGTGATTTTCACAGACATGCATCCTTTCACTTGTTAATCAGCAAGATACCTTTTTTCTTGAAGAGTCGAAATAATTCTGCCTTGATCCGATCCTCGTCCGTTCA
>CAISJV010000015.1 GCA_903885795.1 uncultured delta proteobacterium
ATAATAATCTGGCCTGCCGTAAATTTATGCCGCTGCTAATCATATCTACCTCCTTTTTCTTATATCAATAAGAAAAACAGATAGATAATGATCGCTTGACTATAAACTGTCAACCATCATTTTGTTACGTATAGCAGGAAGTTGTTCACGCTCTCAATCTCCTGAAAAATCACCCTTCTAACACCACATCTTTCTTTTGGTTATCAACATATTTCAGAAAAAGTCCAGTCAATTGTTTTTGATAGTGGTTTGCAAACCAGACAACATATTCTCTGACGGGTCATCAGCGGATGGGGCTATTATTCTGTGGCAATTCCTTACGCATCGATCTTGATTGCTCTACACCTTTATGAATACTTACCCGTCTGCCGTCGTTCTGCCCCTTGGAATAAGCATCGGAATGGATGTAACTCCTGCGGCTGTGCATCGTCCTGATTTTCCCTATCTCGTTCATGGTCTGCTTGATTAACGCTTCTTTGAGCGGGACCAATGCGCCGGGTGTAACAGGTGTGCAAACCTTCTGCTCTCGCAAGCGTGTCGCAATGGTAGATACCGCCCCCAGGTAGTAGGACTGTCGCCTCAGTTCTCGGTTTTTTCCGGTTATCGTATCGCTGACATCACGCTTCATGTATGCGCTGCAAAGCTTTCTTACTGTCCTGTCCAGATAGGTAAAGGTATAGGCGGCAACCTGTGCATCTTCCCCTACGCCGATAAAAGTCAGTATTCCTTTCGTGGCGTTATGGACCGCCTGACAATCGAAGGCGTTACAGACCCCAGCGCTGAGATGTCTAACCCATGTGGGCATGGTTTTGGCTGCTTCCATTTCGATCTTGTCGGCTTTGTCCGGTTTGTGTGAAGATTCAATGTCGGCCATACCCAGGTTATGCTCTGATAGCAACCGCTGGGCATGAGCCGCTGCGAGTGCGGCTTCGAACTCGTTGCCGGAATTGGCCAGGGCTAATAGCTTCTTGATCTTTTCGATGATTGGTGTGGTTTTGATTTTCTATTCTCCATGTTTGGGCGGATATATGGTCTGCTTTCTGATTTTCAGCCCTTCTCAGTGGCAAACCTTGTCATGAGGCATTTGTTATTTCTTTCCTAAGCCTAGTCCCCAGTTCAGGCCGCATTCCCAGGGTATGGTTTTTCAATATGCTTATGCCAAATGTCCTCCGGTACGTTTAGCTCCTGCATGGTCTTTGATAAGTGCTGGCCACCATTCCAGAAGTGATATTTCTTGTCGATATTGAAAGGGATGACGATTGTTCCGTTATCATCGATATAAGGTTTGTCTTGATCGTTCATGTTGTTGATTGTCCTCTTTCTTGATTTTTATCGGCGAGATTATTCGGCCTGAGCTTTTTCCAGAATCTCACCAAGTAAAATGGCGGTCTTACCCACGAGTATTCGGCAATATTCACGCTCATCACTTTCCCGATATGCCTTAACCTTATTTGCATCTGTCCAGTCGACATTGATGATATCGCTACATAGGAGCTTATCTTCAGATACTTCTTCTTTGAAACGATTTACAAATATCCTTCCAACTTTCCTCATATCCGCATCTACAGGCATCCCTGGCTCAGAACGACCTTTGGTCAATCCAATAGCTGCTAGTCCACCAATAACAGCACCACAGACATTACCGTAGCCACTCAAACCGCCACCGAAAGCATCTAAGGCCTTGATCAGATATTTGTCATCAATCCTCAGTTTTTCTTGCCCGACCGCAAGAACTGCCTGACTTCAGGACAAGCCCTTGCTGAATATCTCCATTGCTCTTTCTTGCATCTCTAATGGGGTCATCTCCCCAACCTCCTTATCTTCTATGCGGTAAGATCTCTTTGAAAAGCTATTTCCTGTTCTCCCGCCACAGCATCAAAGCCAGTATGGCCGGAATGATGCACCCGAAAATGCTCAACCAGACCGGAATGTGAATACCTGCCGCAATTATCTCAACCTGAAAAATAAGTCTCAGCAACTGAGCAATGGATACGACTATCAAAAGCAACACGACAATAGTTGTTACGGGTTTCATGATCGTTTCCCTCCCTACTTCCTACGGAAAGCTGGTACGTTATCCACACGCCGAGTAGTCCGCCAATGGTGCTGCCCAGGAGCGATGTCATGAGACCATCAAATCCAAATAGAGAAGGTGCATACCCACCGGCAATGGAGCCTACAACCATTCCTAACATGACAAGTTTTTTTCGAGACATTGTACTTTCCATTATGATTATTACCGGCGAAATCTGGCGGAGACCATAGCGGAAACAACGGATGAGGTCAAAAAGAAAAAGCCCCTGAGTCAGATTCTTACAGGAGCTTCGGTCAGGAAGTGAACTGCTTTTTGGCAAAGGCTGAGGGCAGTGCCTATTCAACGTCCATAATATACTCAAGCTCAAGCCGCTTTTATCGTTCCAATCTTCACTTCTTTTTCGATACGTTCTTTTGTACCTTCTGGACCGGATCACAGGTAGTGTAATATTTGCAATGGCCGGCACAGTAAGTAATGACCATCTCATCCTGATAAATTCTTCTTTCCGGAAGGGGACAAGGGATAAATACTTTTTCTGATTTCATAATCATGATCCTTTCGAACTGAATGTTGTTCTCTGTTCCATAGCAG
>CAISJV010000016.1 GCA_903885795.1 uncultured delta proteobacterium
AGACGTTGACCAAGGTTAAATATTCTGGGAAGTACGGTCATATCCTCACAGAGGTGACCAAGGCGCAGCGGGATATTCTCAAATCCTTAGATATCCAACTCCCTGGCATGGCATAGGTATAATTTTTCCGGGAAATTAGGTGTGGATACCCGTGGACCGGCATTCTTTGCGGGAAAGGAAAAACTTGCCTTCGTAGCAAAAACCGGAAAAATCAAGGGAGCGGTCAATCTTCCCGTGGGCCAGCTTTATACGAAGGACGGTCTTTATAAAGACAAGGCGGAACTCGCCTCCCTGGCCAATAAAGCAGTGGGAAATGATCTGAGCAAAGAGATCATCCTTTATTGTGATACAGGCAAAACCTGCACCTCCTGGGCTCTTGTTCTGTCAGACATGCTTGGGTATAAAGATGTGAAAATTTACGACGGGAGCTTTATGGAATGGACAACTGATCCGAATGTACCAATGGAATAGAATCTATGGGGGACAGATTTCAAATCTGTCCCCCATCAATGCCGCCTTGCTTATCAGTTATCTATCACTCAGTCCTCAGCCCTGAGCACTTGCCTTACTTACCCGGCATGGCAATCCTTTCAGGTTAGGGGTTCCATACTCCCGGCCTAGCTTGCCGACGGAGGTCAGCATGTTAAAATTGGCCTTGTCCCAATCGAACTGGGTTTCCGGATTGCCTTCGGGAAACCACCATCCATGAGCGCCGCAGACAACCCGGGGATCAATACCGTCGGTGAGATGGGCCTTCTGGGTTATTTTCCCGTAGGACGTCTCGATGATAATATCGTCCTTATCGGCGACGCCGTACCTGGCGGCGGTTTCGGGATGGATCTCCAGGCGGGGATGGGGCCGCAGTTTCCGCAACTTCTCCAACCAGCGGTATGATGAATGGAGGTAGTACTGGCTCTTAGCACTGGTGAGCAGGAGGGGAAAGGCCGGATCTTCCGCCTCGGGATAGCCGTCGAAGGTGGGCAGTGGTTTTAGCCGGAATTTCTCCGCCACGCTTAACTTCAGCTCCAGCTTGCCCGTCGGCGTCTTGAAGCCCTTTTCCACATAGGAACGAAACCGATCCGGCCCCTTGAGATATCCTTTCTCCACAAACTGGGCGTAGGTCAGTCCCGACGGTTTGAGGAGGTCTTCGAGGAGCTGATGGTAGTCTTCGGGCCATAACTCCGGAGGCGTCATGAGCTTGCCGAGTTCGGTGATGATCTTCTTGTCGGGCCAGCATTCCTCCGGGGGTTCGACGACCTTGGGCCGGGCGAGGATATAGCCGTGGCCGATGCCGTAATGGCCGATGTCGTCGCATTCAAAATGACTCGCCACGGGCAGGACGATATCCGCCAGGGCCGCCGTGGGGGTCATGAAGAGGTCGGCGACGGCCAGAAAATCCAGGGCCATGAGGGCCTTGTGGGTAAGGCGGCTGTCGGCGTAGGAAAGCATGGGATTGGAACACATCATGTAGGCCCCCCGGACGGGATAGGGGATGCCTTCGAGAACGGCCTTGCGGAAGTAGGCCGGGGCGACGGTCATGAGGCGGGGGATGATCTTGTGATGGGCGCTGATTAGCTCCTTGCGCTTGTCGGGGACGAGGTCGGCCCGGACGAAGGGTCCCAGGCCCATAATCTTCGGGTCGTGGGTCTCAACGTTGCCGCCGGGGATGTCGAGATTCCCTGTGATGCCCATGAGACATATGAGAGCCCGGGTCGTATCGAAGGTATGGATGTTGTGCTCGATGGGGTTTCCCCACTGAATCGCCGCGGGTTTGGCGGCGGCGTAAGCCCGGGCGGCCAGTCGGATCTGATCGGCGGGAACCCAGGTTATTCCTTCAACCTTTTCTGGCGTATATGCCTCAATATGGGCGGTCAATTCCGCGAAACCATCCGTCCACTTTTCCACGAATTCCGTATCGTAGAGACCCTCCTTAATGATGACATGGATAAATCCCAGGGCGAGGGCGGCGTCCGTGCCGGGACGGATCTGGAGCCAGTGTTTTGATTTTTTCACCAAGTCGATCCGGCGCGGATCGATGATGATAAGTTCCGTGCCCGCCTTGAGCTGTTCCAGCAGGAGGTTGCAGATTTCTCCTTCTTCATTGGTGGAGGTGATGTTGCTTCCCCAGAGGACAACGAGTTTGCTGGGCTGGTGGAAATCCACGACGGGATAAAAACCGCAGGTGTGGAGGCCCGTGATCTCCCGGGGGGCATGACAGACGTCTTGGGAAGCGATGACGTTGGGGGAGCCGAAGAGGTTGGCCAAGCGGATCTGGAAGAAATGATCG
>CAISJV010000017.1 GCA_903885795.1 uncultured delta proteobacterium
CAGGAAGTTACACGTAACATCGCCACCCCGAAAAATCACCCTTCTAAAATTCAACGTTACAAACGGTTATACTCAAAACACAGGAAAGTCCACCGAATTTTTTATCACCGGTTTGCTAACCAGACCCCATATTACCTGACGGGCCGGCAGTAACTGTCTTTGCTTGATGGGCCGTGCTCACATAAAGTAACATGGCCTTTTCTTTTGCCCTCCCTGACCTGGACTTTAACGCCATAAAGATCGTCTTCCTCTGGAAAAGACACAGGCAAAATAATTTTCGTTGCAAAGCAAACGCTGGCATGGTTTTAAGTTCAGATTGATCGATGGTTGGACCAATGTTGGGGTTTCACGAACATCGTTACCCAACCTAAGCTATCTTCATCTTGTTTCCACCCGCAATACATAGAGTCTATTACTTTTATTTACTTTTCTTTTTTGCTTACTCAAAGATCCATCCCTTCTTTCAATTGCATAGTTGCCGATAGACTCGTTCCCTGCCCTCCGCCGACACTCTCAGTACGGCGACATTTCCGTCCACGTAGTCATAAATTATTGCCTTTTCTTTTCCTGGCGCCGGTCGTAGAACGCGACCCAGATATTGGATCAATCGACCGCTGAATTTAATAGGCGTCGCCAGAAATAGTGTTTGCAACACTTTTGCATCGAAGCCTTCCCCGACGAGCTGGCCGGTCGCTATCAAGACCCGGACTTCTCCGGCGCTCAGGCGTGCCACAATGGCCGCTCGTTCGCGTGTCGCCGTGTCGCCAGTAAGGACGTCGGGGTTAACGCCATTACGCCGCAGCATGGAACTTAGAGCCAAACAGTGCGTTTTTCTATCACTCAGCACCAGGCATACGCCTGCACCATTCGCTACCTCCCTAAGTACATCCTGTACAATCAGGGCATTCCGATCAGGATCGGAGGTGAGTTCTGAAAGCATCCGTGAATATTCCTCCTGGGGATCAGCGAATGGGCTGAACGCGGTATCCCTGGTAATGATTTCCGCTCGCAGGATGTCGCCATTATGGACGAGTGCTGCCTTGTCAACCTCATATTGGACATCGCCGACGTGCAGGAATATGACTATAGACAATCCGTCTCGCCTCCACGGAGTTGCACTCAAGCCCAGCATAAACTTGCTGTCGAAGGCGGCAACGGCCTCGGTGAAAGTCCGGCTCGGCGCACGATGGCACTCATCTATGACAATATGCCCGAAGTACTCCCTGATCTGCTCGGCAATAGGGTAGATGCTGTTGATGATGCCAACGGTGATCTTCTGGCCGATTTCCTTTTTACCGCCCCCGATGACACCGATCTCGGCCTGCGGTATACTCAGAAACTGTTCTATCATTCTTCTCCATTGCGCCAACAGTTCCTTGGTGTGTACTATGATCAATGTGGGCTGCCTGCGTGCTGCAATCAAGTGGCAGGCCATAACGGTTTTTCCTGATCCGGTCGCCGCATTTAGGGTGCCGAAATCCTTTATCATCATGGCGTTGACGGCCAGTTCCTGGAACTGTTTAAGAGTTCCTCTAAAATGAAAGTCCACTTCCGGGAGGATCCGGCGATTATCTTCAAGTTGGCACTGGATGCCTGCCTGCCTTGCGATTGAGACGAGCTGCCCGGCAAATCCTCGGGGCACGCAAAAGACTCCTTGTTCTTCCCTGTAAAAGAACAGATATTTATCGAGACTTCCGGTCCAGCGTCCCCTTTTTTCCGCTTCTGCGTAAGCAGGGTTCGCGATGGTCATCCGCATTCGGAGTTCCCGGAGCAGGGATTCCGGCGCCTCAATGAGTCGTAAGTTATTGCTGATAATGAGTTTCATGTCGGCCATTTCCCGTAATATATGTTCAACTTCGTGGTTCTTCTAATCACTTTCACTAAGTCCGAAAGCATCTGTGGTGTGAACCATGCTTTTCCTTGGAGGTGGCACAGCCAATGAAACGCCTCAAAAGATGTTTTCATTCTTTCCAAGTCGATTTCGTAGTTCCAGCCGTCCGGGGTTACTATGATGTAGCCATCCCGGTTACAAAACCTAACTGTTCCGTGTCGAAGCGTGCGCCTCCTTTCTGCCTTTTCCGCCAAATACTGCGTCCCCCTGCCCCCTCTATTTGTGTGCTGGAAGTCATTTTCCATTATCTGCCCCCCTCTGTTGACTGTTATATCGCAGCACAGTGTTTTTTGTCATAGATCCGTTGCTCCTCCTTCGACCTGGCAAAGAATTCAGCCACTACTTCTTCATGGGACAGCAAGGGTTTATCCTCCGGGCGGTGCTTTGTGATGGATGTTATTGAAGCTATTGCGATGAGTGCGCCGATGGCTTCAATTTCGACAAATGCAGGCCGTTTGTCGCGAGCCCCGGTAATCAGCCGGGCTATAGCGTCTCGCGTTCTTTCGCTGATTTCGTATTCGTCCCCGTTGATACATTTCAATAGAAATATCATACTTTTACCACTCCTTCCGCCTTGCCGCCGTTATTGCCGTTATTGCTCTTCTTCAGCTCAAATATTCCCTGCCAACCGTTGACAATTGACTGATCCAGTATCAATTCTGCCGTTGTTTCTCCTGTCGTGTCGTCGTCACACAACTTTTTAAGCTTTATGAAAAAGCGTTGGTAAGATTCCGCCGACAGGGGCTTTCTCAACTTTTTCCGTAATTGCACGAATTCCAGAAATGTGTTTTCGGGTACCCATTGTGGAAATAGGAATGGGGCGGGAAATAGTGTGTGGTTTTCTTTTTCGATTACGGCCTCCGGAAAAGCATCCCTGTCTTTTGTAATAGTGTCTTTTGTAATAGTGTCTTTTGTGGGTACTGTTTTCGGTAACGCTAAATTACCTTTTTCGGTAACGCTGATTACCTTTTTCGGTAATGTTACCTTTTTCGGTAACGGTATCCATTCATCATAATTCTTATTAAATTTATACACTTTGGCTGGCTCGTTACCTTTTTCAGTAACGCTGATTACCTTTTTCAGTAACAACCCTTTAATTGATTGAATGATGTGCGGCTTTTTTAATCCAGTTATTTCAACAAACTGAGACAGGGATATTGCGTCTTCACATTTATTCCATCCATACGTTTTCCGAAGGATTGCATCTAACACTTGCCTTTCTTCGCCGGGTATCCTGATATGACAAAGTGCATCCATTATCTCGTTCGCTATCGCTGTGTATCCGTCTTCCTTTTGTGGACTTGCCATAATTCGTCGTCCTCTGCTTGACGTGCTTCTGCTTTATTATGTGACGGAAAGGCGGCGCAGAAAACCGCCCTTTTCGGGAGCTACCCTATCCGTCAATTATTTTATCCTCTGTCGTCTTCATCCAGGAGTCGCGTGTAATCTGGGGCGTACCTGAGATACCCATGCCCTACGCGGCCATGCCTGTTTTTCCTGACGGTAACTTTCAACAGATTAGTGTCGTTTTTGTACCGCTCTAACCAGATGGCGACGTCCGCGGCGGCTGCAATCTCACCGGCGCCCTTGAATCCGATAATTCCGTTAGCCTCTCCCTTTGCCGCCTCGTTGGACACCTGGGACAGGACAATAACTGTTACTTCCATTTCTTTCGCCATCACCAGCAACTGAGGGGCTATCTTCGCCATTCTTTCGTAGATACTTGAGCCGTCCACCCAAAGATTCTGGACGTAATCAATAACCACAATGTCGAGACCATTTTTTGCCTTGAGTTTTGTGGCTGTCTTTTCGATGTCGCCGTACCTGTAGAGATTGTCGTAGAGGTATAGGTTTGCTGCACGAAACCGGTCCTTGGCGGCGATGAGCCTGTTGTATTGGTGGATTTGCAACGGCAGATTGTCTTCGATGCAATACGATGGTATTTCGGAGTCGTTCGATAAAAAGCGCAACATATACTGCTGCGTAGACATTTCGGTGGAGAAGACAGCGATACCTGGATTGCCTTGCCGATACAAACGGCTGATCAAGTCGCCTGCCCAAAAAGACTTGCCGACACTTGTATATCCCCCCGCTACGTATAGACGACCGGGAGCAATTCTTCTTACGGTTCTTCCAAGCACTTCGTAACACGGGTCCAGACCAGTAACGCCGGCATCTATGTTGCGTTCGAGATCGAGCAGAACGTCAGCGGAGGTGGACGTCGTAACAGGACGCGGAATATCTATGGACTGAAACTTTTTTATGGCAGCCTTTGTGATGTCCTCCGTAGAACCACCTCGTTCGGATGCTGCTTCTGATACGTCTTTAGCCCCGGCAATGATCGCTCTGCGAACCGATTTCTCTTTTACTATTTTCGCATAGTGAGTAGCATTAGCCGATGACGGGCAGCTATCCAGCAGGGCGGCAATAAAAACGTGCCCTCCGGCTGATTTCAGTGTCCCATCGTCCTGTAGTCGGCTTGCAACTGTAAGGGAATCGATCGGGATACTTTCTTCCGTCAGATTCAAAAACGTGATGAAGATCAGGCGCGATGAGGACGAGTAGAAATCGTGTTCACCGATTATTTCGCGAATCGAATTGAGGCACTTTCCAGAATCGAGAAGAACAGCACCAAGCACCGCATGTTCTGCTTCTATGCTATGCAGGGAAAGGGGATCGGCGTTCTTCATTTTTTGCCACAAACCTCCGTTCTTTGGTCCGGTTAGTATTTAAGTGGCGGAAAGCTGCCCGGAACGCAGCCTTTTCGAGAGCGACTCTATCCGCCATTGTCCAACAATCTTTTCCTGCCAAATGCCATGCTTCTACGCTATGCGGCGGCGATGACAGTGATTTTCCCGTTATGCCTCATCTCCTCGATTTGCTCCGTCAGAGCCTCGATTTTCCCCTGGCATACCAACAGGGCTGACTGCGTCCTCATTACCGACATCATAATCCGGTCACGATCATCCCGCTTCATTGTCCAGTCATTATCGTCAGGTGTCGTCAGTGGGGCACCCCCCGACAGCCGCATAGTTTGAGGATGTATCATGGGATGGTCCTATCGCCCTGTCGATGCGCCGTCTTCCCGGATACGGCGTCCCGTCTGTCATGGCCGACATATCCGGGAAGGTGAACTGTCGCCGGTTCCTCTCGTTCGTGATAGGCGATGGTGATGTCTATGAGTCGCAGGAAGTAGTCGTGGTCGGCATATGCCTCCTTGCCAAGGTGATTATGGGTAGTGCCAGTTTTTTGGGGTGGCAGCGGCGTTTCGGTTTCGCCAAACACTTCGACCGCCGCGACGAACAAGTCGTACACCTTGGGAAGAGTTGTTTCGATGTAAGCACGATTGCCGCTATTGAGGACTTCTTCGGCCTTGTTTTTGATTTCTTTGAAAACTTCGGTTTTATTCACTGCGAGATACTCCTTTGCAAAAAGTGAACTTTAATAGGTACTACTTGCGGAATAGGTACTACTTCCAGGTCACAGGTGCGGCAACTATCTGTCAATGTGGCCTCCTAAGTATCGAGTGCGGCCCTGACCATAAAGGCCAACGCGCTTATCGTGAATGGTTTCTGCAAAAAGCCCCGATAACCCAATAGCTTGAGCGATGCGTAATGCTCATCCTCCTCTTTCCCGTTCAGGCTTAACCCGGAAATCAGGATGAATTTGGCGTCCGGCGCTGCATCCGTGATATGCCGGATAGCATCTAAGCCGCTCATGCTTGGCATCAGTATATCCATGATCGTCAGTTCGATGCTCTCGCACTGCCCTTCGGCGCCGACATCGGCATGCAGGCATATAGCATCCTCTCCACTGTTGGCGGTTAACACCCGATAGCCCAACATTGACAGCAGTTCTCCGATTGTCTCCGAGATAATCGCATCATCCTCAACCAACAAAATGGTCTTCATCGAAATGACCATCCGCCCGTTCTGACCAAGCCTATCAACTGGAACCGGGCGTGGATGGTCATCTGCGCTTCTCTGTATGTATTTTGACATATCCATGCTGTAGCTTGTGGGCCTGTTGTGCCGTACGTGGAGGTACGCACCGCCTGGATGACATCGTCGTTTTCGATGAGTCGGATATTGGTCCTTGTGATTCTGGATGTTTTTGACGAGTTTTGTGCTGTCGTAGCTACGGTCATATAAGCTCCCTCCATATTAACAATAATACTTCCACGACAGGAAGTAATACACGAGAAATAAGGAGGTGCTCGGATGACTATGTCCCAGAAAGCCCAGAGTCTGCAATGGATCGAATCGAACATATCAAAACACGCACTGCCAACCATACTGCTTACATCCAAATCGTCACTAAGAGACGTAATCGCCCCGTTAAAGTACCCGCTATTCATGCGAACATGCCCGACAAACACTCAACATGGCCTATTGGACAGTTTCCAGGTGAACAGCCAGGAAGAGTATGAACTCGGCCTTCGCTGTCTTCTCGATCAGATGAACAGGCGTGGAGAACAGGCTGGAATAATTGCGATTCAGCCATATTGCCAGGCTATAGCGAACATAGTATGGGCGCCCGGCATCATGGCAATCGGCCCCGGACACAACGGTGTCACGGCGGGTCGGGAGCCTGTAATCACTCTGAACATTCCTCCTCCGGCTTTTTACGATCAGGCGATCTGGGAATTGGGAATTCCTGCGGCGGAGATTGAGATGGTGGTGGATAGCGAAATGCGCGTGCTGGTTACACAGGTTCGGCATGCGACGGGACATTTCAGCATAGAGCAACCACCGCTTCATGCCATTCCGGGTTTCCTGCAAAAGTCTCCCATGAAGCTCACGAACTGCTACATCCAGATGGTGCGTTGTCTGGATGACATAGCCAAGCTCTGCAAATTACCGTCGAGGTCCGACGTGGACGTGATCGTATCTCATCCAAATGGATCGATGTTGTCTCATGCTGCCGCCTGGTGCCGACAGAGGGGATATTCCTATGCCGTAACGGACCTGGTGAAGCATCTATCGTGCATGTCCGATTATGACAAGGAAGCGTGGTTGCATGAGCCATCACGCGGCTGGCTTGTGTGCGGGCATTCCGATCTTTCTGCATCAACGGCGATTGATTATTACCGGGGCACTTTTTTCCGGGGATTTGAATATGCGCTCGGCGCGAGCAGCCTGGAAGAACTGAGTTCGAGGTGGATAACATTGCAATCGTTTCTCTACTATTCCACGGGAAAGGTCATAACACGAGAGATGGCAGGGCTAGCCGGCGTTTTTGCGGGAACGCTGCTTAGATCGGTCTTGGTATTGTCTGTTGACATGGCTCATTGCGCAACGGCGTCTTATCGCAACATCGCTCTTAACAAAACATCCTATCGTGTTGGGCAGGACGTCCCCCTCGACTTATCCCCTCCTCAAATCGGCGAGGTTATGGCTGCACTGCGTGAGATATTTAACGATCACGGTAATTGTATCTGGCCGCTCTCTGAGGACCATTGGCATAAATGGCGCAAGATGATTATCTGCGCGTCGAATCTGCTTGCGGTATTTGAAAAGCGCGATCGTTCAAATACGGTATCGTCTGCCACCGCCCTTCTTAATTGCGTTGCAGGCCTGCAACGGTCCTTTGCCGACGCATTTGGAAAAACCATGCTTGATCTTCCTTGCACAGACTCCGCTGAATGGAGCCGGACTGCGCAAATCTGGACGCGGTGTCTGATGATTCTACAAGAGCTTCAAGAATCCCGTCATGCAGATATCTCAAGTTTTATGTCAAACTCACACCTCGCCGGAAGTATTACTTAGACAGTTAGTATTTTCAGTAGGTCACGAACATAGCCGCTTGGCTGCCCCATCGCTTGACAACGGGACAGAATCGGCTTTTTTACGTCCTGCAAAGGACTGGAATATTACCTAACAATTACAAGGAGAAAGGAGGAACACGGAATGACTTATGTGGAAGTAGGCGCTGCTTTAGGGCGGCTGGTGGACGAGAAGCAGAAGGCTTACGGCAACTCGTTCGGAAACACGGGCAAGCTTTTGAAAATGCTTTACCCGGATGGAGTGCGACCCGACCAGTATGACGATCTTCTGGCGATGACAAGGATGATTGACAAGCTGTTCAGGATTGCCACGAAAAAGGATGCGTACGGGGAAAGTCCCTGGCGCGACATTGCAGGCTACGCCCTGCTGATGAACCAGGAGGTGCATGATGGACAAGAAGAGCAAAGGTGACCTTGCAACCGCCATGTATGCCACCGCTCGGGATGTATACGATCGGTACAGCCACCTGGACGCTCTGCTGAGCGACCCCGGATGGATTGATTCCGAGTCATCACCTCAGCGCCGGTGTCTGTTTGACCTGTGGCAGGTAGTTAGAAACATTGCCCAGGTCTCGACAGCCCATAGATAGGAACCGCAGCAGTAGGCGTCGGTTCTGATATCCAACCCAAAGGCCACAAAGAACAGGCGCACGCCTGTCTCGTGGCTTTTTTATTACCTGCGAAAGGAGAACACGATGATGGAAGACAAGGGATTCCATATGTCGATGAGGGAAGTCAATGGCGAGCAGCAATACGACTACGACTACTTTATCGAGGAACCAACCGAAGAAGAAGCCTGGCGAATAGCCCGCGACTATGCCTCCCGTTTTTACGGCGAGGATGAAGACGGAAACCCGGCAAGCGAATTGATCGCCGGGTATGACGATGCCTATGAGTTCCATTGCGGCTGCATCTGGGTATCAATTACCAAATTGGTCCCGACAACGCGACAGGAATTCACCCGGCACATACTGGAACGGTACACGTTTCGACGACGCAGTGCCGTATAAATCAATTACCCGAGAAAGGAGTACACGCTATGTTAGCGGACTTGTTATTAAAAGTTGCCGGAATGAACCAGAAGCCGGAGCAGGATTACCGGCCTCGCCCGTCATCCAGCGGCCCGGAAAGGTGCCTGCGCCAGTTGTGCTACAAAGCGCACGGCCTCAAGGCAAAAAAAATGTCGGATCGGTTTGTCGCCGTCTTGGACGACTCCTCCTGGCATGAGGAGTTGACGGCGGACTGGATCAGAAAGTCAGCATTCCAGCTTCACAGCCAGCAACTGGTCTTGAACTGCGGAACAACCACCCATCTTGGTCAGGCATTTGATGTCGCCGGCAGTATTGACGGCATTATCACGGACCTTCTTGGTGTTGATCGCCTGTGGGAACACAAAGCGATAAATCACTTCGGATTTGAGCGGTATCTCAAAGGGGATTACCCCATGGATTATCTCACCCAGTGCTGTCTGTACCTGGTGGGGTTACAGAAGGTCAACCCCCAGATCAGAGAAGCGATCCTGCTCATCAAGAACAAGAACACATCAGCCTACTTGGAGTTCATGCTGGACTACAACAGTGCAGACGACATTATGGTCGTCAAGCACCTCATGGGCAGTGACGGAACCTTCAGAGACGGCGAGGACGTGGCGCTTTTCACAAACCTGTACCGTGACGCTTTCGAGCGTTTCGCGCAGGTGGAGAAGCACCGGGTTTTGCAGGCACTGCCGGATCGTCAGTTCGAGCGTTCCGACTGGCAGTGCGACTATTGCCCCTACTCGGAACCCTGTTACGAGAATTACCAGCAGGAGTTCACCGAGTTTGTGGCTCTGGATGCGGAGGCGGCGGCGCAAGCTGCCGAATACGTAGAGATTAACGACATTCAGGCGACCTTAAAGAAGCGCCAGGATGTGATTAGGAAAAGCCTCAAAGGGTGGCTCAACAGCGCCAACGCCTGTCGCGCAATAGCGGACGGATACTCGGTGAATTTAGCCTTCCAAAAGAGAACTACAGTGGACAACAAGCTCGTTCCGCCGGAAATACTCAAAAAGGCGAGTGACGAAAAGACAATTGAAATCTTTACCATTAAGGGAGGAAAAGCATGAATACATCATTCAGAGGAAATTTCACACGTATCAAGGAGCTGTCGGACAAGCGGCGCCTTCCCCGTCTCGGGAAGATTCGGCTCGGCGTCAAGGCCGTAACGTCCAAAGGCAAGGAATACCCCAAGGAGGTCAACCACTTCGTGGTCCCTCCCGAAGTGGAGAAGATTTATGGCGAAAAGCCTACAGAACTCGACATCATGTTGCCGTTGAACGACATCGAGTCAGTCTTTCCTCAAGCCTACAAGTGGTACGGGTCAGGACGGGGCTTGAAATGCGTTGGGAACGGCGAGGCTGCGATGCGCCTGGACGAGAAGACTCAGACCATGAGGGAGCGGGTTTGTCCCTGCGAACTTCTGGAACAGAACCTCTGTCAACGAAGGGCGCATCTGCTGGTGATGCTGCCCAAAGTAAGTATGGGCGGCATTTACCAGATCGATATGGGTTCGTACCATTCCATCGTAGACGTAAATAGCGGACTGGACTTCATTCAGGCGCTGATTGGCCGATTTGCCATGGTGCCGCTGAAGTTGAAGCGGATCGCCCGCGAAACTTTCCACGGTGGCGTAAAGGCGGTCCACTACCCGCTCCAGGTCCTCCTGGGAAATGCGGATGCGGATACGGTCAACGCGCTGCGGGAAGACAACCGCCGGGTATTAACGGCGACAAGCCGCCTGGCTCTGGCGCCGCCAGAGGACTGCAACCCGCAGTTTGACGACGGCGCTACGGTGGTTGTCGAGGATGCTGCCGGATCTGAATCGATTCCGTATGGGATCGACTCCTCCATCAGCTTGAAGGAAGCGGCGCAACCCGCCGATGTTCCTGATTTAGCAGCGGAGCTGGAACCGTCACAGGAGGTGGCAAAGACGCCCAATCCGGGACCGCAACGTCAGCCTCAATCACAGGCTCAACCTCCAAAAGGGGGGAGTATCCCGTCGGAGAAAGGCGAGGCGCCTGCAAACACAGCGCAGCAGTCAGCGATTCTCAAGCTGGCCGCCAAAGCTGGTATTGAGGAGGCCGTCGTGTTGCAGAAGATGTCCGGCATGACTATGGCTGTTGCTGCGGGAGCTATAACCTCGCTTCAGCGCGGCGACACTTCGATTTTCCACCTAAAAGCAGCGGCTTAAAACCGCTTCGTCAAAGCAAGA
The DNA here is from genome assembly GCA_903885795.1 of uncultured delta proteobacterium. Lineage (GTDB taxonomy): Bacteria > Desulfobacterota > Syntrophia > Syntrophales > UBA8958 > UBA8958. The sequence continues at coordinate 10,926 of CAISJV010000017.1, forward strand.
ACCAAGTAAAAAGGGTGGGATTCCCCGCCCTTTTTTATTTGGCCTCTCAATCAAAAACATTACCGAAAGGAGAAAATTCATTATGAACCAGTAGGCTCAAATGGAAACCAGACGGATCACGGTGAAAACTGTAACCGAGAGGACTGTGATTGTTGAGCAGTCTCCTGCTCAATTCGCAAGCGTTAAGGGTTCGCACAGAGGCCCGCAGGGTGTCCAGAATTGTCGTTCAGACGCAGACTCCCGGATCGGCATTCACATCAATCTGATGGCCTGAGATAGCCAAAGCCAAATATTACCGTACCTGAAGGAGAACAAGATGGATATAAGGGATTATCATGGTTTTAGACAGCATAAAGAGTGCGGCAAATGGGTGTTTTCAGTCGCCGGTTTCGATTACCTTGGCAACAAAAATCGTTGCTCTGTCCTGCTAACCGCAGGGGGTAAAACGGGAGTTCCCATTGATGAGAAAAACAGGATTCTAATCAACGAGAGATGGTGGTCGAGAGACTACTGGAATCATTAACTAATTACCGAAAGGAGAATATCGTGATTAAGAAAGAAGAAAGAAGAAAAGAAAATCTGCTTCCCGCCGGAAGTCCTCGTTATGTAAGAATTTATGATAACGGGGGTAAAACTTACGACCGTTACACGGTCGTTTTTACACGGCCGGAAAAGTTTGGGATGAAAGGACAAACGATCTTCGTTGGAATGTCGCATGATCCTTTCTATCCCCAAGGATTCTGTCAACATGGCGCCCACGATAAACCCATTGATAGGCCTTCATATGGTCACATCGGCAAGAAGATCGGGTTCGACGCTCTGCCGGAAGACTGCCGGAAGGTGGTGATCAATGATTATCAGTGCTTTTGGGGGTTACGCCCATGAGAAAAGACTATGTAAGGTACGCCTACCGACTGGAAACCAGGCGGATCAAAGAGCCGGATTTCCCGTATGATCCGGCAATACAAATGACGAGCCCAAAGTCCGTCGTCGAATTTGCGAAGAGTTTAGAGGACAGCGACATAGAAAAGCTGATTGTACTGTATCTCAACTTGCAAAATAAGTTGATAGGCATCCACGTGATGCCTGGAACGACTGGTTCCGCCATCGTCTATCCTCGTGAACTAATAAAACACGCACTGATGAGCGGCGCGGTTGCCATGATTCTCGTCCACAATCACACATCGGGCAACCCCTGCGCGTCGAACGAGGACAGAGAAATCACGCGAAGACTGGAGGATGCGGCTTCGTTATTTCAAATCAAGGTCCATGACCACATTATCCTTGCGGGTGGAGAGGGCTTTTCTTTCCGCGAAGAAGGGTGGATGAATTCTTGAACCGCCCGACGCGCGGAGAAAGGAGGCCGGAAATGATCGCTATAACAGGCAAGACCTTCCCATTCCGGAATGTACTCCGGGACATGGGGTGTAAGTGGGACAACCAGGCCAAGCTCTGGTATGCTCCGAAACATGTGGCAGAATCAGCACAGAAGCTTGTCCGTTCCCCTCGGCGGGCCGTGGCACTAAAGGATAGACGATAGAGAGCAGATAGTCCCGGCGATTTCTCGCCGGGACTGTTTTTTATGACTGGCTGGCAGCGTCCGGCGCCTACAACGAACGACAAGCCGTCCTCCGTTGTATCTGGACAAGGTACGCGATGCAGGCTTGGCGGGCACAAATCATTCTCGCCCATCTGGACTATTATGCAGCTCGGAGAATATTTTTCGTGTCTCCGCTTCGCACCTCGTCTCGCATTATCTCTCTATATCCCTTCCGAACCAAATCACCTTGCCGCAGATCATAACCTGCGCACGATCGGCTTTGATGGGATCATATCTCGTATTGTCGCACATAATCTTCAGTTTGTTATCCCGGAACATGTACTGGATTCTCCTGATCATGATTTCGTCATGTACAGAAATGGCGTAAATGCCACCTTCGAGCGAAACAGTGGTGTTGGATTTATTTATCAGCAGCCGATCACCGGATAAAAGGGTCGGCTCCATAGCGTCGCCTGATACCTTCATCAACGAAATACTCTCAGGATTTCCCTTCCTTTTGATCCAGTCCATCCGGAAAGCAATCTCCGCATCCTGATCGGACGCAATACCGTCAGCGCTTATCTTGCCTCTTGTTTGGTTAACAAATAAATATTCGTTTTGAGGATCTGACCGGACGGAGGCTAAGCAGTGTACCGGTCCGCATATATTAGGAAATATATTCCTGGCGCCGGGAAAAGGTTCGCCTTCGCCTTTGAAAAGCCAGAGCGGGTTGATATTGTAGTGTTTGATAAGGTTTACCACCACCAAGCTTTTAAGAAGCCCCTTTTTTCGCTTGTAATGCCTCAGGGTATTCTCGTTTGTGCCGAGAATTTTTGTCAGTTCGCTATCATGTATGCCTTCGGCAAGATAAGACTTTATAATGTCTATTATCAAAATAAATCTTGAAAGCAATTCCTCCATAACGCAACTCCTCACCCTTTTTTTAGTTTGTACTATTGCATTTTTCCCGCATCATAGAAAGTTTTTTCCCGCAGCTCCATTTTTCACCTATGCATAAGCTGTTTATTCACATCCCGTCATAACAATGAACCAAAAAGCGAAATATATGGCGCCGGCAGACATCAGTACAGCCATGTTGAAAACCGGTATCAGCCATTCCGAGATTGCCAGGGAAGTCCACGTCCACCCGTCGGCTGTATTCTGGTGACTGAGGGTCGGCCGGTCTCGCACCGTATTCGGGTAAAAATTCACGAAATTTTGGAATAAATGTCCAACAAATTTGGCCAGCCGCACGCCTCGACAGCATACCCTGCAGAGCCGGACGGCCATAACACGGAAAAGGAGGTATCAATGAAGCGTACGGATCAGTCTCCAATCTCCAACACCAAAAACATTATGGAAGCAATAGACAGAGATTACGATAGTCTATCGCCTCACTCGCAATCGAGCCGGTCCAGCCTAACCGAGAAAATGTATTACCGGAGTTTGCCGCTCATTAAATCAGTGGTCAAACGCTACCAGAAACTTGATACGGTCAACGATAGGGACGACCTGATAAACCAAGCCTATTTGGGTGTACACGACGCCGTAACCACATTCCGCCCCAACTCCGGCGCGAAATTCTCGTCTGTGTTGACGTGGTGTATCCAGAAGCAGTTTGAGAAGATATGTCCATCATCTAATAAACAAGTCGATGTCACGTATCCTGATGGTCGGAAAGTTGTGATGGCCTACAAGAAATTTCAGAAGATCAAGAAGCAGCTTTTGGCAGAAAGTGCGGAATGGACGGTATCATCGAGATATACGCATCTTGATGATACCAACGGTGGCAGGGAACCTGGTGACCAGGATTGATCGGAGGGAGGGGAAAGTAATGAAGCGGAAGCAAATACTATTCAGCGTAGCAGAAAAAGATTTTGATGTGCAGACGTTTCGTTCCGGCGGCCCTGGCGGACAAAACCAGAACAAAGTCGAGTCCGGCGTGCGGATCGTCCATCGTACCTCCGGTGCAGCGGGAGTCGCGGAAACGCAGGGATCAGCCTCAGAACAAGAAGGCAGCATTCAGGCGGTTGATAGCGACAGACAGGTCCAAGGTGTGGCAGCGTATCCAGATTGCGGACAGTATAAGAGGAATAGCGGACATTGATCGAGGAGTAGCTGTGGCGATGAAGTCGGAAAACATCAAAATTGAGACATACGATTCAGTCAAGGGCAAATGGAAGTAATACAATGGGGTGAACTGGCCGTAGTAAAAATGAGCCGAATAGACTCCACGAACTGGCCGCAGTAAAAATGAGCCGAATAGACTCCACGAACTGGCCGTAGTAAAAATGAGCCGAATAGACTCCACGAACTGGCCGCAGTAAAAATGAGCCGAATAGACTCCACGAACTGGCCGTAGTAAAAGGAGAATGTATGGAAGATCAAAAGCAAGAAATATGGTGCAGCATTAAGGAATATAAGAGGATTAATTCCTGGGCGCGAGGTGTAAAACTCCGTTGGTTACAGAAGAGAGCCAAGGAAGGCATGTTGCTGGACAAGGTCGAGAAGGTACTTCATCCGAGCGGAAAATATCACACCTATCTCGTAAACATAACCGACCCGAAGGATATAGCAAATCTGGTTGCCTATCGTGCGGTCAAAAAACATCAAAAAACCAGGTGTGACAGCTCCGACTCTCAGGAGCCCGATCTATTGAGCAAGATGTTCGGCTCCGACGATTTAGAAACAGAATCACCCCGCAGCTCCCGTATTGCCATCTTCGCACCCATCTACACGAGCATCGACATTATGCTGCGAAGCAACAAGTATAGGCGAGGTTTCCTGATCGAACTTGAAGAAAGAGCTGAGAAAGCCTCCATCAAACCAGAAGAAAACCCGTGTACCCGCAAAAACCGCCACCAAATATCAATAAAAAGCGGCACCATGAACTATCTCAAAAGCCTGGGCGAAAATCATGGTTTTCCGGTGAGTGCAGCATTCGTATTGCTGTTAACGGAGTATATTCAGGCAAACCCGGATATGTTGAGGTATGCGATTGACGATGTGAAAAAAAGAAAGAATTCATCTACTCAAAGGGCTGTGGGTTTGAGCGAACCACAGATAGATAAACAAGAACAAACAAAAGAAGGAGGGTAATATTATGAGTATTAAACTGTATTATGTCGAGACCGGAAAGTTAAGGGCAAACCCGGACAATATGTTTCCACCGCTGCCGCCTGATGAGTATGAAGACCTGAAAGCAAGTATTGCCCTGCACGGTATTCAGGAACCACTCATCGTCGTGCCGGAGGAAAACGATGTCTACACCGTTCAGGCGGGGCATAACAGGTGGCGGGTCGCCAAGGAATTGTTCTTACGAACCGTGCCGTGCATCGAGTCGTCTCACAAAATGTTTGAGGCGGTTATGGACACGGAAATCTTCCGGCGGATGCTCTCAAAGGAAGAACGCGCCAAGTATAAGGAACTGAAAGGGTCAAAGCAGGAAGAGATGAGGGAAAAGCATCTCACGACGCACCTGCTACCCGAGCTCATGGAGTTATATCAGTCAAAGAAGATAAGCATGAATGTGGCTCTTTTTTATGCCACCTTGCCGGAAAGCGGGCAGCAGGAACAGTGGACTCTGCTTGATCAGAAATTCGATTTTATCGAGATTATCACACCGGAGGATCCGGCGGAGAAAGAAAATCGATTAAAGGAAAAAGCCGAACTGATGACTCAGATAGAAGATTTCCAGGTTAAGCTGAAGACTCAGGAGAACCTGATGAAGGGGAAGGAAAACGACTTGAAGCAGCTTCGCAGCCAGCAGGATAAGGCCAGAGAACACCTGGAAGCCAAGGAGGAGGAACTCAATAAAGCTAAGGAGGATGCCTACAATAAGGCAGGCGAAACTCTACGAGCGGAAGTCGCGAAAGAAGTAGAGACGGCCAAGGAGCAAGTAAAGACATACATGAACGCCGTTATGGAAAAGGATCTTGAGATCGACGAGCTCAAGGAACAGATCGAAACCGCCAAACGGTTACAAAAGGATGCAGTCGGCAAGACTAATGAGGCATGGGTAGCGGCACGAGTGTGGCAGGACGGCGTTGCGGAGCACCTTAAAAAGCTTTTCTCCCCTGATGCCATGAATGATCATCTCCACGCAGCCAAACATTCAGTTGTCGCGGTGAGTCGGTTATTGAACGCAAGTGGATACAATTGGGAGAAGACAATACGTGAGAAAGCAATGTCTGAACTGAAAATCCTGCGAACAACGATCGACGATCTGCTTAATGTGCTGCCAAACACAGCGGTTTCTCAGATGCCCCAGATGCCGCAGATGCGGACGTTGCCGATGCCGGCTGAGCTTCAAGAATCTCAGTAAAAAGCAGGCACCATGTTGAAAATAGGCCATTTAATTCCGGCAACTGTCATAAAGGCTTTGCCGGATTACAGTGCATACCTGATGGCGATTCTGGGGACTGAGCACATGGCTTTGTTGGACCGGACACACGCCGGATTACATTTGAGAGTGGGGGATAATACGATAGCATCAGTCTATTCCATTAAGGACGGACGCATCCGTTTGTCCCAGAAGTCGGCTCCGTTTTATCGTCGGTTGACCGAACTGCTGGTGTCCCCGCTGCTGATGGAGGAAAAGGTTAAAGTTGTCCATGCCGCTGCCGTTGAAGGCGCTGGTTTTGCGAAGATAGCGGTGGTGGGCCTGAATGGATGCAATCCTATTGCCGAGTGCAAACCGTACATCAAGCCGGAGGCGGTGCGGCAATACACGAATACCAAAATCACTCTCGTCAGGTATTCCTCCGACATAGAGCAATATGTTCGCAATGCGTTTTATCCGGGTCACACAGACGATCTAAAGGAAGTAATATACTTTAAAGAAATGGACCAGATTAACGTCTTTGTTAAGCCTGAACGTCTTGGGCTGTTTTTGGGCAAGGGCGGCGCGAATGTCGCCACTGTATCGAAGTTGGTAGGGAAACAAGTATATGTGTATCCCGCCGGTTAATAACCCCGAAGGGAGAGGAGGAGGAAAAAATGTGTGAAGTAGATGTAGTAGAAACAGTAGAACCGACAGAAGCGGTAGAGGTGGTAGAGGCAAATGTGCAGCGGCGGGATACTGCCACGACAGCCAGAATTGCGGCCCGAAAGATGCGGGACGTAGAGAACCCTGCTTCGATTGTAATCGACCCCAGAACCAGAGAGGGGCACATGATGGTCAAGCTGATGTTCTTGTACGACCGGGCTGTCAGCGCGATACGCATGAAAGCCGGGCTGTCGATTACAATTGACAAGGTTAATGAAAGTCTTCTTCAGGCAAATGAATTCACCCAGAGACTCGATGCACTGACAGGAATGTTTTCGGAGATGTCCGGCATCAATCCTTACGGTACGGGAACCTTCCAGTACGAGACACCGGAAGCGAAGAGACTTCTGGCGGCCAGGCCAAGGTCGTATGTATTTATACCTCAGTCGGAAGAAGGCAGGAAAGTTGCCTTGTCTATCAAGCGCATCTTTCCCCTATTGATACATATTCGTACCACAAGCACGGATTTCGCAAGAGCAGGCGCGGCAATAACCAGCATCATACAGTCGATTGTGGACTTTTGTAATCTGAGCGAGCAGCTTTTGAAGACGGCGAAGTTGGACTACGAAATCCCCAAGGGTATGGGCGCTCTCGTCTCCGCGGCTGCGGCAAACATTTAAACAGGTGTATGGGATTAAGCAAAGTGCCATTTGCATACAAACCGCCGCATAACATTGCCAAGGCACTCTTTACCGGATCGAGAAATCCGAGACTGGCCGGGAAACCGGCTATTACAAAAGGAGGCTGCAATGCAGCGCGTATTCATAATTGATCAATACTTGAAACATTTTCTACCGTCCTTCGCAAGGCGAATGAAACTTGCCATCAGATCTCTTCTCTTGGCGGTAGCATTTGGATGTTTGTTGACTACAAATGCCGCCGCCTTTTGCTTTGAGGAAGCGGGAGAGACGTATGGCATATCTCCCCTACTCTTATGGGGCATCGCCAAGACGGAGTCGTCTTTCAATTCCCAGGCCATTAACAGAAACAAAAACGGTTCGTATGATTACGGTGTCATGCAGATCAATTCCAGTTGGTATCGGACATTGGGGGTGGAGACATGGAACAGTTTGTCTGATCCATGCACGAATGTACGGGTAGGCGCCTGGGTGCTGGCACAGTGCATCCAGAGGCACGGATACAACTGGGAGGCGGTGGGGTGTTACAACAGCGGCAACCCGGAGCGAAGAAAGGTTTATGCCAAAAAGGTATTCCACCAGTTGAAATTGGCTGGTTACGGGAAGAAGTGAGCCTATTATGCTAACCAAATTAAGTAAATACAACGTATCGTTGGACCAGGAACGCGGCAAGCTGCAACAGGCATGCGATCTATTGCGCCTCAACAAGACTACTCAAGAAGCACTCGAATATCTGGTTTTCATCTACCTGACACACGGCATCATAAGCAGAGGGAAAGCTTGCGAGCTATTGGAAATCGACCGGGCCGACCTTGATGATTGGCTGACATACAAGGATATTTTTGATCATGGGAAAAACTATGTTGCCATCGGAGAACGGATTAAACTGATCAGGCGTGGCTGTTTTGCCGAGGAATTCAGTAAATTTCTCGGTATCCACAGAAACACATTGTCTGCATACGAGACTGGCTCTCGGGCACCATCGACAGAATTTCTAATACGACTGAATGAAATTATGCAGATCGACATTAATTGGCTATTAACCGGCCAGACTACTCAAGGATTAATACCAGTCAAGACAGAATATTTTGAAAATACCACAAAAAGAATTGACGACACTTTTGAGGGCAGGAACACTACACTTAAAATTCTGGACCAAGGACACAGCCCCAGTCTCAAAGTTCCACAATAAAAGGGAGTTAAGACAGTGAAAGCATTGTTCAAAAAAATCATTGCTCGTCTCTCGATAAGACAGAAGCAGGTAGTGGTGCTTGTCCTAATTATCGCCATAACCGTTGCACTTGTTCTGGTCATCTCCTCAAGCATGGATAAGTCGAACAAGAAAACTGTAGATGCGGGAAAAACAGTTTCATCGAAGAAGATGACCCTCATGACCGACAAAGTGGAGAAAGACCTCTGGGTAGCGGCCGAAGGGCAGAACATCAAAGCTCTGGAAAAGAGCAATGAGGAACTGCGATCTCAGATGGAAAAAATGAAGAGAGATATTGAGGAGACGAAGGAACAGGCCAAGAAACCACAACCACGGGTTGTGTCGCCTCCTTCTCTCCCCCCCCCTGCCCCCAAACAGGGTGTTCCCGCAGTTCCCGGAGCGGCTTGCTCCGGACCAAATTGTTCCCAGGCAGGAGGAACGGGCAAGTATCCTACTTCTCTCCATGAAGTTCGCCCCCCGACAGCATCACAATCGTCAACGGGGCCTCCCAGACCTGGCGCTGCAAAGCAATCCGATTCTGGTTCCGGCGGCACGATAAGAATGTTCCGGGGTGATGATAAAAGAACTGATGCAAAGTCAGCGAAGGATAAGAAGAAAGAGGATCCTACGACATACCTGCCTGCGGGCAGTTTTATGCGGGCTGTCCTGTTGAGTGGCCTTGACGCCCCGACCGCTGGCGGGAAGAGCACTGCCGAACCCTATCCTGTGCTCATGGGCGTAACCGATCTGAGCGTATTGCCCAACAGGTTTCGCATGAACCTTAAAGAGTGTTTCATTATTGGCGCTGGTTACGGCAACATTTCTGACGAGCGGGCCTACATCCGGACGGAGACCCTTTCTTGCGTCCGCACCGACAACAGGGTTATCGAAGTCTCTATGAAGGGTCAAGTCATGGGGGAGGATGGCAAACTCGGTATGCGGGGGAGATTGGTAAGCAAGCAGGGGCAGCAGATAGCAATGGCAATCTTCGCGGGAACGCTTGGCGGCCTGTCAACGGCGATGACACCGCAGCAGACTCCGCAGTTTAACTTGTTTTCCAATCCTACCCAAAGCAACACCAACCTTGGTTACGCCCAACCCTCAATCGGACAGGTCGGACAGGTCGCAGCTATGGGTGGCGCCGGTAACGCACTGAACATGATTGCGGATTACTATATGAAGATGGCTGAACGGCTCTTTCCGATTATCGAAATAGATGCCGGACGGACAGTCGAGGTCGTCGTCCTGAAAGGTCAGGAGCTTAAAGTAGCGGGCAGCAGTCGCACTAAAAAGGTATCATCGAAAAGTCAATAAAAAAGGAGGACGCAGTGCCCAGTTATTCCAAGAATATTGCTATATTGTCGATCCTTGCGGTTCTTGTTTTCCCATCTGTATGCCGTTCATCAGATGATTTTGGTACCGTTAAAAAGGCTCTGGAAGGGATGAAAATCGACTCCATCAGATATGTCGAGGGGTTGGAGATGTACGAGGTCGTAACCAATACCCAGGCGGCCTATCTGACGAAGGACATGCGCTACTTCATTGTTGGCAGGGTGTTCGATCTTAACACCAAGCGTGATCTGACCACAGAGAGGATAAACAGCCTGCGCCGCATCGACTTTTCCACACTCAACCTGAAGAATGCAACCAAGATGGGAACCGGCAAGACATCCATAGCGGTCTTTACCGATCCGGATTGCAGCTACTGCAAGAAACTCCATGAGGAATTGAGTAAGCTCAAGGATGTCACGATATATCTATATCTATATCCATTGGCGTCATCGAACATCGAAGCAAAAACCAAGTCGTCTGCGATCAGGTGTGCCAGCGATAGCCTGGCCGCGATGAACACGGTGTTTTTGGGTAAAAAACCATTCAAGCCCGCCGGCAAGCCGACGCCAGCCTGTATGGCCATGATTGAGGAGAATATCCGTTTCGGGAAGGAGCGAGGTATAAATGCGACCCCAACGATAATCCTGGAAGACGGGCGCGTCGTTCCCGGTTACATGAGCGCAGCCAACTTGACCGCCCTTATCAACAAAAAAGAGGATAAAAAGTGAAGATAAGAACGATTGCTCTGCTGATAGTCATATTCGTGTCGCTTCTGGCTGTTTCCGGATGCAGTCCTAAGTTTGCGTGTTCCGACGACATCTACTCTGGTGATCCGCTCTGCAGTTCCGTAAGCGCCATGTACAACACCAAGATGCGTAACGTGGAAGATCCTGGGATGCAGAAGAAAGCTGCGGAAGAAGCGCCGGTTCAGAAGCTTGTCCCGCAGCCCGCCCCGAAGCCTGATCAGGGAGTAGAATTCCTCAAAAGCATGACCCACGGCGCAAAGGTGCCCATGCGGGTTCCGCCGAAAATCATTCGCATCTGGATTGCGCCATGGGAAGATTCAGACGGCGATCTTCATCAACCCGGATACGTTTTCAGCGAAATAAACGACAAGCGGGGCCGGTGGTCATTTGGGGAAAAGGAAACAACAGGTTCGCAGCCCATGTTGCAGCCAATCGAGCGGGTCCAGAACGACTCGGATGACCAGGAAAAGGGAACGGAGAAGCCGCCGGAAAAGGAAATCAAGCCCCGCACTGCTGTCAAGGAACCCACACTCAAGCTGAAGTGATGCTATGCCGATGGCGCGTCTGTCCCTCCGGGATAAGTTTTTAACGAATCGCCCGTGGACGGAAGTAATACTCACAAAAGACACCAATCAGGGAGACCAAAGTGGCGCGTCAGTCACTCCGGGATTGCCCGACAGTCCATCATAACGATTGCATTGGGCATCGGAGCAGCGATGGTTGTACAGTACGCGCCAAACATTATCGACTCAATGGTTACGGCCCTGATTTAAGGTGATCTAAGAATAATAACAATCATAATAAGGAAGAGGAGAAAAAACAATGCTAAAAAAAATCTTTACCTGGTACGTCACGAGCAATTCGGTTTTAGTTCCCGTTGCCCTAATGCTGTTGTGCGTGTCCTCAGTCTGGGCAGGCACGGGAGGGACGGAGTTTACTGACCTTTACACGACGATTCAGGGCTGGTCGCAGGGCTATCTTGGCAAAACGATTGCTATTGGCGCATTCATCGTGGGTATGGGTATCGGTATTGCCCAACAGTCCATCATGGCAATTGCATTGGGTATCGGAGCAGCGATGGCTGTGCAGTACGCACCAAACATTATCGACTCAATGGTTACGGCCCTGATTTAACATAGACGCCCGACGTGACACGAAATGGGAAAGTCCAATGAATATGCCGTAATCGTCATTGATACCCACGGGTGTGAGCTTGAGGCGACCCGAGCCGCCCGCGCAAGACTCCTGATGAAAAAGGGCCGAGCGCGGATGTTGTGCCCGCATCCATTCACGATACAACTACTCGAAGAAACGAAAAACGATGGAGACACTAAGAGCATCTAAGATAATGCTGAACCGGCAGCCGTTCTCGGAATTTCTGCCCTACCTTGCCTACAACGAAATTAGCAAGGCGTTCATCCTCGACTATGGCGTCGGCTTCGTCTATGAGTGTAGTCCCCTGCCCTATCCAAGTTCGGGCTCGGTATCCACTCTGAGGGGCCTGTTTGAGTCGCCCTTTCCACCGGGAACATCGCTTCAAATAACCATTTATACCTCCAGGCAGATTGGTCCGCACCTCGATTCCTACGTAATGTACAGGGAGAACACGCACGGCAATTCCATATTCACAGATCTGGCCCGGCAGCGAGCTGAGTTTCTGCGATCCGGTGTAGACAAATCTTTGTTCAAGGGCTGCGATATAAGGGTCAGGGAATTCCGGCTGCTCGTTTCGGCATTGGTGCCCTGTTCGCACACTCCGCAGGCTATCGACAATATTCTGAAAAATACGCTGCCTTCATTGAAGGAGACAGTGTACCAATCCCTGAACACAGCGGGCCTTGCGCCTGTTGCCTTTGGACCGGAAGAACTGCTCAACACGTTGAGTGAGTTGCTTAACCCAGGGCATTTCCTCAACGACGCCCTCCGTTACGATGATCGGGTGCCACTGAAGGACCAGGTAATTTATGCGGACAACGAAATTCAGGTGAAAAAGGACAGTCTTATCGTTGACGGGTATCACGTCAAGAGCTACACGGTAAAACAATATCCCCGCGATTGGGATGTATCGGGAATTATTAATTATACCGGCGACCTGTACCAGAACGTAAAGCAGATAGGGTGCCCTTTCTTGATTACCATGAACTGTGAATATCCCGATCCCCTTGCATCGAGACGCGAGATACAAAAGAATTCCATGATGGCAAGTTATCAGGCTTTTGGGCAGTTTGCGAAATGGCTTCCCCAGACGGCGATGAGGAAGGAGCAGTTCGACTTGTTTTCCGTGGCTCTGGAAAATGGCGAATCTCCGTTTTATGGATATATGAACCTGTTCCTTTATGCCAAGGACGAAGGCGAGGCATCCGCGATGTCTGGCATTTGTCAGAGTCTTTACCGGGGCATGGGGTTCATCTTGCAGGAAGACACATACATCATGTTGCCACTTTTTTTGCAGTCCCTTCCCATGTCGTACCAGGCGGCGATGCAAAAAGACCTGCGAAGGCGAAGAACCTTCACCACTTCGAACGTGTCCGAGCTTGCGCCGATGCAGTCCGATTGGAAGGGTTCAGGCCGCCCTGTTCTGTCCCTTGTTAGCCGTCGCGGGCAGCTTCAGTTTATAGACGTATTCAGCAACCGTAAAGGTGGGTACTCAGGGGTCGTATGCGCCGGCACGGGAGCGGGCAAGTCGTTCTTCATCAACGAGATGATTGTGTCCTATCTTGGCCTGGGGGCGAAGGTATGGGTGATCGACGTAGGCAGAAGCTACGAAAAGCTGTGTTCGTTTTTGGATGGAGACTTCCTGGTCTTTGACACCGCGTCTAACATCAACGTCAATCCTTTCACAAGCGTTGTTGACATCAATGAGGAAATGCCCATGCTCAAGGCGATAATCGCTCAGATGGCGTCGCGTACTCCTCTCGATGATCTTTCCATGGCTAATCTTGAGGAAGCCATAAAGGTAAGCTACGCGGAAAACGGTTCAGCGACGAGCATAACCAATATAGCTGATTACCTGTCCCAAAAAACGGACGCCCGGCAGGTTGACCTCGGCAAGAAGCTCTTCCCCTACACGGCTTCCGGGTCATACGCCTCCTTTTTCGAGGGTGCAAGCACGTTTTCCCCGAAGCAGGGCTTTGTCGTTCTGGAATTGGAGGAATTAAAATCGAAGAAGGATCTTCAGGAAGTGGTTCTGCTCACGCTGGTCTACAAGATTCAGCAGGACATGATGCAACGGGGGGAGAACAAGCTGGTGATCATCGATGAGGCATGGGATCTGCTCACCGGTGGCAATACGAGTCAGTTCATGGAAACCGGATATCGCCGGTTCAGGAAATATGGCGGCGCCTGCTTTTCGATCACCCAGAGCATAAACGACTTCTACAAGATTCCGGCTGGCGTGGCGATCATTGAGAACTCCGACTATATGTTTTTACTCAGGCAGCGTCCTGAGAGCATCGAGGCTTTGAAGCAGTCTCAGAAGGTGTCGCTTTCGGAGGGGATGTACGAACTGCTCAAATCGGTACATACGGATACAGGCAACTATTCGGAAATATTTCTATATACTCCGGACGGCATAGCCATTGGCCGCCTTGTGGTGGACCGCTTCACACAGCTACTATATACCTCGAAGGCCGATGAGTACATGACACTCAAGCAGTTGACCGACAGCGGCATGACTATTAGAGACGCCATCCTGGAAACAATCAAAATAGAGCAGGCCCGGTTATAAGGAAGATTATAATCGTGACTCATTGTCCGGCACTTGGAGTGAAAGGAGACAACCATTCAAAAGTACCGTCTGATCGGCAATCAATTGCTTTGCGTATGCGGCGCCACGAATGAATTGGCTTGCCGCTTTTACCGGCGGTTTTCCGCAGCCGAGCCGCGTTGCTCCTATCACGAGTCCTACCGGTGTATCACGCAGTTGCCATTGAAGACGCGTGGGAAAACCCGGACGTAGGCGCTCGGGCATCCCTAGTGGTGGGAAACAAATGAGGGGATGGTGGAAGGATTATCCTAAACCGGGTGGAAAAGAAATGCCGGATACAGGGAATCAGGACCTCCCTGTCTATCAGGTCCATCAAGTTCGAGTCCTTTAAGTAAAGAAAGGTTATTCAATATGTTAGCATCATTATTTATAGTGCCCCTGGCGCTTATGGCAGCACTGGGAACCAACCAGGTTCTTTACGATTATCCGTCCAATACCGTAACCTATGCTGCTGGTATGACCTACGTTATTTGTAGTGACTGCCCCGGTCCGACGCCCAAGCAGCTCCTGCCGGTGAAGCCACCCGTCAGGCAGGGCGGCCAGGTTAAAACAGCGCAGCCTGGGCCGCCACTCAGACTGGACCCGAACAAGATTCTCTTCACGCAAACGCAGGTACTGGCTTTAGGCAAAGGGAACCCCTCGCAGGCAGGCCTGGTCCCACTGGCCACGGTGAACAAGGTGCAAAGAGAACAACCGGCAGGAGCCACGCAACAGACGGTTGCAATTGTCCCATCGGCACCGCAACAGACGCTCCGGGAAACCCTGTATTTTGAGTATAATTCGTCAAAACTGCCTGACCTCGACAAAATGAAGCTGAATGAGATCAAACAGGCGGCGGCGACAGGCGCAAGAGTGACGATAACAGGCTTTACGGACAAACGGGGAAATAAGCGGTACAATAACCGGCTTGCCCTGTTGCGGGCAAAAGCGGTCAGGCAGTACCTCGGCCTCGGGAAGGAAGCCGTCGTGATCGGAAAGGGCAAGTGCTGTTACCTGGATGAAACACATCAAGGAAAGAACAGACGGGTGGAAGTGGTAATCGAGAGGGAAGCGCAGAATGTGCAAAAGGCGGTAGATTTGAAGCCGACTCAGCCAGTTGCGAATGTTACAGCGTCGCCTCTACCTCAGCAACATAATGTCGTCCCTGCCGAACCTCCAAGGATCGTAGAGAGCGAGGAAAGCAATGTCGCCCCTGCCGAACCTTCGAAGATCAAAGAGGAGAGTGAGGAAAATGAAGCCCCTGCCGATTCGGGCGGCTCGGAGACTGTAAGCGAGGCCGTCTCCGCTCTAAGATAACATCCCTTTAACACCATGGGGGGAAACAGGGTCTCATGCTCCTGCACAGGAAAGGCAAGCAAGCGCCTTACTGAAGACAGCCGGAGGGAACTCGCCGCTTCGAGTTTTTGAACTCAACACTGCTCCGCACCTCGCCCAGGCATAACCGGACAACAAAAAGCAGGATGGGAAATCTTCCTGTCCGGCCTTTTTTATTCCCGGCAGGAACCGGATGGAAGTAGTACATAAACAATACCCCCCGTCGGGCGCTTGGATAACATCCTTTTTTCACCCTCAATAAATACAAACTTTAGAAGGAGGAACACAAGTCATGAACCGTGTACGCACCAAATTGTTGATGTTCGTACTGTCTGTCCTGATACTTGTCACGGCAGCGGGCAGCGCATGGGGTGGGTCCGTAAGTGGTCCCACAACGGCTGTCGAAGGGGACACAAAGACCTATTCTGTATCTGGTTGGAGTGCATCGTATAATACATTTACGTGGTTACTTCACTTCGATGGCGATATAGTAAATCAGGCGGCAGCGTCAACCAGCCATAGTGAGACCTTCCGGGAAGGCCCAGGCAGCTATGGCATCGAAGTAAGAGTTAAAAACATATCGACTGGGCGAATTGATGCATATTTAAATACTCAAGTAACGGTTACGGCACGTCCTGCACCTACACTCACAATGGATGGTGCCAGAACGACTACCGCAGGGAATACAGAACGATACACGGTGGCTCACAATTCGAGTTTGCCTGTGACAAGCAGATGGTCGGTCGATGGCACAGTTATCACCGGCGCTGTCGGCACTTCTGTTGACATTCCATTCGCAACGAAGGGCACTTATAACGTGTCTGTCACCGTCTATCCGACCGGGTATCCCAATTCTAATTCGACGGTAACTATTCCGGTAGTAGTTTCACCTGCCGCACCTACGCTCACGATGACCGGTTCCACAACTAGTATTGAAGGGGAGACGAAACAATACACCGTAACTGCCAATACGAGCGATCCTGTGACAATTGAATGGTCGGTCAACGGCACAGTGATCAATGGTGCTGTCGATACTTCTGTTGATATACCCTTTGCGACAGTGGGCGCCCAGAACGTAGGCGTCACCGTATTTCTGACTGCTTATCCCAGTGCTATCGCAACTGGTACGATCCCGGTAACGGTTTCTGCATATCCAGCACCCACGATCACGATGGCCGGTCCCACAACGAGTACTGAAGGTGAAACGAAGCAATATACAGTGACAACCAGTACGAGCGATCCTGTGACGATCGAATGGTCGGTCAATGGCGCTGTGATCACTGGCGCTGTCGGCACTTCTGTTGAAATTCCCTTCACGGCGGCGGGACATTCTATCGTAGGTGTCACCGTAGCTCCGACTGCTTATCCCAATTCTAAAAGGACGGGTTCTATCCCGGTAACGGTTTCGGCATACCCGGCCCCCACGATCACAATGACAGGCTCAACAACGAGTTTCATAGGCGAGACGAAACAATATACGGTTACTCACGATTCGAGTTCACCTGTGACAATCGAGTGGAAGCTTGACGGATCTGTGATCAACGGTGCTGTCGATACTTCTGTTGGTGTCACCTTCGCGACAAAGGGAAATTCTAGCGTAGCAGTCACCGTGTTTCCGACTGCGCATCCTAATTCTAAAAAAACGGGTGCGGTTCCGGTAACGGTTTCTGGGTATCCCGCTCCGACGATCACGATGGCCGGACCCAGAACGAGTACCGAAGGGAAAACGGAGCAATATACGGTTACTCACGATTCGAGTTTACCTGTGACAATCGAATGGGATGTCAAAGGCGTCAAGTACCAGGGAAGTCCGGTTGACGTTCCCTTCCCTGCGGCGGGCACCTATAATGTGGCTGTCACCGTCTATCCTACTGCGTATCCTGATTCTAAAAGGACGGGTACTATCCCGGTAACGGTTTCGGTAGTTAAAGCGCCGCTAGTCGCAATCGCAACTATAAAGGGTGGTTATGTGGGTACTCCGATAGACCTCATCGCAAAAGCCACGGTTCAGAGCACCGGCATACCTCTCGTGGTAAATTGGGATATGCCTGACGGAACAAGTGTCAATGCCTTGAACGCGACATACACACCTAAATTGGCAGACGTGGGCAAAGCCACTTTCAAATTTTCTGCATATCCTGAAGGGTTTCCGAATAAAAAGAAAGAGGGGGCGTTCCAAGTTCCGATAACGAATTACGTTTTCCCCTCTTTCACGCTCAAGAATTATACCAGAAACACCGGTATAGTGCCCCATTTCGTCTTTTTCGCTGCGGAGGCGAATCTCCGAGGGTTTACCGAGAAGTTGAGTTACTCGTGGGACATGGGTGACGGGGCGGTAATGCCGGATAAGAATAAGGCAAACTACACATACACCGAACCCGGCGAATATACGGTTACGCTAACTGTGAGCGACACGAGAGGCAATAGCAAAGTCGTTACTGACACGGTAAGCGTAACGCCGGTAGAGCTGATTTCCATTGACGCCATTACGGTTAAAGGCACAAACCAATACATGAGGGCGCCGGTAGTTGGCATATTCAAGACGACTGTTTCCGGTGGTAATCCGAGGGTGGACCCGTATAGGACTTATGCCTGGACAGTCAACGGTCAGCCGACTGGACGGAATTCGAGTACGACGACCCATACTTTTACAGAGCCTGGTACGAATGAAGTCGGTCTTACGGTGACATCGAAGAACGGACTTACTGGTTCAGGTACAACTACGGTTGAAATAACTCCCAATATACCGCCGGAATGTACAATTGAAGCCACGGATTATCCGGCGAGGAAGTACACAAAGCTCGTAGCGAAGTGCACTGATGCGGATGGCAGGATTCGAACGTCGAGTTGGGATCTTGGCAACGGCCAGACATCAAAATCCGGGATTATGTCAGTAAAATATATGGAAAGCGGAACCTACACGGTGTCCTTGACCGCCACTGACGATTCTGGCGGTTCGGTGACGGTTAGCAAGGACGTCGTGGTTCAAAGATAACATCCATAAGTCTCCGAGGAGTTTCCTGGGGGTAAAAGAGTAAGGTCGGATGGGATATTTACCCTGTCCGGCCTTTTTTATGCCGGCAGGAGAACCTGCTGGAAGTAGTACATACACGATACCCCCCGTCGGGCGCTTGGATAACATCCTTATTTCACCATCAAATAATACAAACTGAATAAGGAGGAACACAAACCATGAAACATTTACGCAAGAAACTGTTCTTGTTCGTTCTGTCTGTCCTGCTGATGCCAGTGTTTGCAGGTATCGCCTGGGCGGCGACAGTCAATGGTCCTGCAACGCTTTATCATGGGGATGTTGGTGCGTATACAGTATCAAATTACGGAAGCAACACTTCTTGCTCATGGTCATGGAAAATCGCCGTTTCCCCTTACACTACCATTAATTCTTCTACAAAATTACCATCTGCAACAATGTACAGTAATTACTACAGTGATCCTGGGAAATATTCGATGCAGGTAAGCTGTACAGGTGGTACCACTTCCGCAGGACAAAAAGCGGTAACGATCGTAGCCATGCCAGCTCCCACAATCACTGGCCCAATCACCGCTGTTACAGGAGCAACAAATCAATATACAGCAGTACAACACACCGTAACTACTAACTATGTTAGCTGGGCAGTTGATGGTACGGTCATCTCTGCTGGTCCAGCAGCTCCCCTTAGCCAGACTTTTTCTACACTGGGCGACCATACCGTCACAGCAAAAGTCTATAGTGTAAACAATGCTGCTAATGCTAACGCATCGACAAATATTACGGTAACAGTGGCACCTCAGGCACCAACAATCACACTGGCCGGTCCCGCGACGAGTATAGTCGGGGAAACGAAGCAATATACGGTTACACACAATTCGACTGATCCAGTAACGATCGAGTGGAAGCTCAATGGCACGGTAATCGATGAAGCAGTTGGAACTTCGGTTGATATTCCTTTCCCAACGTCAGGGACTCATAACGTGGCAGTATCCGTCTATCCGCCCGGGTATCCCAGTGCGGTCGCAACGAAATCTACCTCGGTGGTGGTTTCCGAATATCCTGCCCCGACAGTCACGCTGTCCGGATCCACAACAAGTTATGTAGGAGAAACAAAGCAATACTCGGTGACTCACGATGCGAGCTTACCTATAACGATCGAGTGGACGCTAAATGGCACGGTGATTGAGGGAGCGACTGGAGCCTCAGTTGACATCCCCTTCGCAACGGCAGGCACCCAAAACGTGGCAGTATTCGTCTATCCGACAGAGTATCCAACTTCGGTCGCAACGAAATCTACTTCGGTGGTAGTGTCTGAACCTCCTGCCCCGGCGGTAACGCTGACCGGCCCCAGTACGGCTTACGTGGGCGACACGAAAACATACACCGCGACAGCCACTAGCGTGACTGGTGATCCGATGACATTAGAGTGGATGCAATATTTCGATCCTTCTGCCCCAAATTACAACGGCACGTTTATCGCGGGGGGCCTCACTCTCGATCTTAACTGCCCGTTTGCAAAATCCGACCAAATATGGGTCAAGGCATATCCCACAGGATATCCCAGTCAAGCCACGCTAAAAAGTCTATCTTTAGTTGTTTCACCCCGCCCCGCACCTACGGTGAGCATTGGAGTACCTTCTTCTTCGGCGACCAAAAGTGGTCCGATAAGCTACGTGGCAACTTACACCAATGTCGGCACTGTAACCCTGGCTGATACCAATGTTACTTTGAACAAAACAGGGACGGCGAACGGGGTGTTAGCGGTAAGCGGTACGGGAAATTTAACTCGCACGGTAACGATTTCAACTATTAGTGGCGATGGCACCCTGGGCATTTCCATTGCATCTGGCACAGCTATCAATGAGACGGGGAACAGTGCTGCTGCGGGTCCAAGCACGACCTTTACGGTAGATAATATCCCAACTATAACGCTGACCGGTCCCGCAATGAGTATCGAAGGGGAAACGAAACGATACTCCGTTACTCACAATTCAAGCTTACCTGTAACGATCGAGTGGAAGCTAAACGATGTAGTGATCGAGGGAATTACCGGAACGACTGCTGACATTCTTTTCCCGGTAGCAGGATCCCAGAACGTAGCGGTCACCGTATATCCGAATGCATCCCCCATTTCAACCGCAACAGGTACCACCCAGGTAACGGTTTCGGGGTATCCCGCTCCGACGGTCACACTGACTGGCCCCACAACGAGCATCGTAGGAGAAACGAAACAATATTCGGTGACTCACAATTCAGGTGATCCTGCAACAATCGCCTGGTCGCTAAACGGTGTCGTGATAGAAGGTGCGGTCGGCGCTTCTGTTGACATTCCCCTCGCAACGGCAGGTACATATACCATAGCAGTCACCGTTTATCCGACAGCTTATCCCAACTCCAAGGGTACGAGCACCAAGACGGTAGCGGTTTCCGAATATCCCACACCGATGATCACGATGGCCGGACCCACAACAAGTTATGTAGGAGAAACAAAGCAATATACGATGACCTCTACTTCGACCGATCCTCTGACGATCGCATGGACGCTTGACGGTACCGTAATTGATGGTGCAGTAGGAGCGTCAGTTGACATTCCCTTTACGACGGTGGGCACCCAGTCCGTAGTTGTTTCTGTGTATCCAACTGCGTACCCCGATGCGGTCACAACGAAATCTACTTCGGTGGTGGTTTCAGAATATCCAGCCCCGACGATCACGATTGGTGGCCCCACGACGAGCACCGTAGGGGAAACGAAGCAGTACACGGTGACTCACGATTCGAGTTTACCTGTAGCAATCGCATGGTCGCTAAATGGTACCGTGATTGATGGCGCAACCGCTACCTCAGTGGACATTCCCTTTACGATGGTGGACATCCAGAACGTGGGAGTCACTGTAAATCCGACGGCACACCCCAATTCAAAAAGGACAAGCACCGTTTCGGTATTTGTATCAGAATATCCCGCCCCGATGATTACGATAGCCGGTTCCACAACAAGTATGGTTGGAGAAACGAAGCGATATACGGTTACTTCTACCTCGACTGACCCTCTGACAATCGCATGGTCGCTCAATGGCACTGTGATTGATGGCGCAGTGGGTGCCTATGTTGACATCCCCTTTGCAACGGCTGGTTCCCAAAACGCGGCAGTAACAGTCTATCCGACTGCTTATCCCAATTCAAAAGCGACAAGCACCATTTCGGTAGTGGTTTCTGAGTATCCGTCGCCCACGATCACGCTGGACGGTCCCAGAACGAGTATCGAGAGGGAAACAAAACGGTACTCGGTTGCTCACAATTCGAGTTTACCAGTTACAATCGAATGGGATGTCGATGGAGTCAAATACCATGACAGTCAGATTGACGTTACCTTCGCAAGACCGGGCACCTATAACGTGGCTGTTACCGTCTATCCGAATACGTATCCTAATTCCAAAAAGACAGAGACTGTTTCGGTAATGGTTTCGGAATATACCGCACCCATGATCAGCATAGCCGGTCCCGCAAAGAGTATCGAAGGGGAAACGAAACGATACTCGGTTACTCACAATTCAAGCTTACCTGTAACAATTGAATGGAAGATCGATGGCTCTGTGATCACTGGTGCTGTCGGCACTTCTGTTGACGCTACCTTCCCGGCAGCAGGCAGCTATGACGTAACAGTAACCGTCTATCCGACTGCTTATCCAAATTCTACCAGGACGGGGACTATCCCGGTAGTGGTTTCACTATATCCTTCTCCGACAATCACGATAGACGGCCCCAGAACAAGTAGCGTAGGGAAAACGGAACAATATACGGTTACTGCCGGTTCGAGTATCCCTGTAACAACCGAATGGGATGTCAACGGCGTCAAATACCAGGGCACTTCTGTTGACGTTAGCTTCGCGACGGCGGGTAGCTATTACATGGGCGTCACCGTATATCCGACTGCATATCCCAATTCTAAAAGAACGGCAACGTTATTGGTATTGGCTTTGCAAATTAAAGAGCCGCTGGTCGCGCTCTCCACTATCAAGAGTGGTGAGGTAGGTTCTCCAATAAATCTCAGCGCAACGGTCAAGAGTATGAGCGAAGAATTACCACTCGTGGTGAAGTGGGAGATGCCTGACGGAACGAGTGTCGATGCCTTAACCGCGACATACACGCCGCGTCTGGAAGATGTGGGCAAAGCCACTTTCACATTTTCCGCACATCCTGAAGGGCATCCGAATATCAAGAAAGAGGCGGCGTTACAAATTCCGATAACGAAATACGTTTTCCCCACTTTCAAACTCAAGGCTTACCACAAGCCGACCGGCATAGTGCCCTGGACAGTCATTTACGTCACGGACGCTAATCTCCTTGGCATTACCGAGAAGTTAAGTTATTCATGGGACATGGGCGATGGAGCGGTTATGCCGGATAAGAATAAGGCAACCCATACATATACCGAACCTGGCGAATATACGGTTACGCTGACTGTGAGCGACACGAGAGGCAATAGCAAAGTCGTCACTGACACGGTAAATGTAACGCCGGTGGCGCCGATCTCTATTGACTCCATTGCAGTTAAAGGCACAAACCAATACATGAGGGCGCCGGTGGTTGGCATATTCAAGACGACTGTTTCCGGTGGTAATCCGAGGGTGGACCCTTATAGGACTTATGCCTGGACAGTCAACGGTCAGTCGACAGGACGAAATTCAAGTACGACGACCTATACTTTCACGGAGCCTGGTACGAATGAGGTCGGTCTTACGGTGACATCAAAGAACGGACTTACTGGTTCAGGCACAACTACGGTTGAGATAGCTCCCAATATACCACCGGAATGTACGATTGAGGCCACGGATTATCCAGAGAGGAAGTACACGAAGCTCGTAGCAAAGTGCACTGATGCGGATGGCAGGATTCGGGCGTTGAGTTGGGATCTTGGCAACGGTCAAACGGTAAAAGTCCAGACTGTGCTTGCCAAATACGCAGAAAGCGGAACATACACGGTATCATTGACTGCAACAGACGATTCTGGCGGTTCGGTGACGGTTAGCAAGGACGTCCCGGTTCAAAGATAACATCCCCCCCGCACCATGGAAGGGGGGAGCGGGAGAAACGGCCCGCCAGCGCCGAAAATGCCCGACTAAAACGGTGCAGTTTTCTGTTCTAAAGTTAGGTGCTCAACACAGTGGTTGTCCTCTGGCCTAGCAATAACAGGCCAGGAAAAAAGTAACGGCCGGATTGGGGATATTTCTCCTGTCCGGCCTTTTTTATGGTCGGCAAGAAGTAATATAGAAGAAACATCAGAAAAGAAATGAGGAGTCGATGACGCACATTGCACGCTACATAGATGACCCGCCGCAAATATTCTTTTGGCAGGTAGATGAGTTTATAGTTTTTGGATCCTGTTTCGCTCTTGGCACCATGGCTGGATCGCCCACCATAATGATAGCGCTTGGATGCACCCTGGCGTATTTCCTGTCGAGGATCAAGGCGGGCCGAGCGGACGGTTTTTTTCAGCACATTTTATACTGGTCTGCTGGTCTGCCGCTGAAGGGATGCCCTCCCAGTTATATTCGTTCGTATATCGAATAATCGAACAGGAGACGTGTAGTGCAATATAACAAATGGATAAGGGACTGGAAGACGGCGCTGGCGGAAAATTTCTTTCTCCGTTCCCTGTGCCTGCTGCTTGGCATTGGCCTGATTCTGAACGCAACCGTGTTCAGGTCGAAGGAACGTATCATCATTTCGCCTCCGCAGATTACGAAGGAATTCTGGCTTGAAGCGAACAAGGCATCACCGGAGTATTTGGAGCAGATGGGGGCTTTCTTTGCGACGTTGGGCGGCAATCTGTCCCCGGCGAGCGCCGAATTCAATGTGTCAACTCTACTGGGCTATATAAACTCCCCTTCACACGCCGAGATGAAACGCGACTTGTCAGCCCAGGCGCAGTACATCAAAAAGCACAATATCACCCAGGCATATTTCCCTTCGGCGATGAATGTTGATCGAGAAAATGGCGTCGTAAGCGTGACAGGGGAGGTTGTGCGGAATATCGGAACGGTTAGAATAGACAAAGAAGAAATGGTGATACGCATGAAGTTCACAATGGACAACTACAAGCTCTGGCTACAGGAATTCTACACGGAATATCCTGGCCGCAGCAAGGAAGACAAAGACAAAGGACATAACAAAGCCACAGAAAAGGCAAAGACAAAGGACATCCCATGAAAATATTCGCGTTATCGCTACTGACCATTGTGATTGTTGCGGGCGTGTTCGCCGCAAAAGTATCGGCACTGCAAACATTGACTCTCACGGAAGGGGCAACGAAGTTCGTGGACATATCCCAGAAGGATCTGAACGTCATCAAGGTGCCCACGGCAGCCGGCCTCAAGGCATACACGACCAGCCGAATATTGGACGTCAAGGTGGAAGGCGACAGCATTTACATCAATCTGCTGGACAAGACAGTTACTGCGCCGCAGGAATTGTTTGTGGTGGCGGGGACGGGTACCTATCTGTTGATGCTGACACCCAAAGGGGTTCCCGCTGAAATGGTCGTTGCCCGGATACCGGCGGAGACGCTTCATGATGCGGAACAGTGGGAAAAGAGCCAAGATCATGTATCCGGCCTCAAGGAGCTGATTAAGGCCATGTATCTTGAGATTCCGCCGATGGGGTTCAGCGTGACCACGGAAAAGCGGGATGCGACTACCTGGCTTGGCACGCAGCGGCAAGTCGTTGCCCGATATATAGGTGCGTCCCTGGAAGGCGAAGTTCATGAACTAAAGAACGTTTCCGACAAACCGATTCGTGTAGTTGAAAACGAGTTTTACGATCGGGGCGTTCTGTCTGTCTCGATTGAGCGCTATGAGATCCCTCCGGGTGAACGCACGGCAATTTATATTGTCAGTCGTTCCGCCACACAGCGGGAGATGGACAAAATGCTTAAAAAATACAACCCACTGGACGTCTTGGGAGGAGGGGCAAAAAGAGGAGGGACGGTAACCTCAAACAAACCATGAGGAGAATTATTAGGTGCATACGGATTAACAGGGACATATGGGAACGCACACGCAATGCAGTGAAGGAGGACAAAACCTTCATCAGCCACGTAATCGAGGCGCTGTTAGGGTCGTATCTCTCGAACAGAACTTGGGAAATACTCATGAAAGGCATTTCTCCAAAACAGGCCACCCGGAAAGAAGATGACGAACACGATGCAAAGCCTGCGAATAAAAATTGACCGGGTGCCCTATGCCGATCCTGCAAGCGGCTTCGTCGTGATGCGAGGGCGTGAAGGGACAAATCAGGTACTGACGGCTATAGGCATCTTGCCTGATGTGATGACTAACACGGACATTGCCGGTAACGAATACGAGTTGCTAGGCGACTGGAAGACGGATGCCAAATACGGCAGGCAGTTCGCCTTCGTTAAGGGACGGATGATCGGCAATCAACTGCTTTATTTTCTTACCAAAGTGGTCAAGGGCCTGGGGGAAATTCTTGTCACTGAAATTATTGCCCAATATGGCGAGTCCCGGCTTATTGAGATTTTGGAGAAGGAGCCTGAGCTTCTTTTGGAACACAAGGGGATCAAGGCCAAGAAACTCTCCAAGATCAAGTCGTCTTGGGAGAAACAGAAAAGTCTGCGGGAATTGTCCGACTATCTTCTTCCTGCAGGCGTCACGCCGAATCTTCTTGTGCGCGCTTACAACCAGTTTGGCGTCAACGCGGTGCATAAGATCAGGGAGAACCCCTACTGTCTTACCGAGATTACAGGCATCGGCTTCAAGTCCGCCGACAATGTAGCCCGTAAGCTTGACATAGCCTTCGACTCGCCGTTTCGCCTCCGGGCCGCTATATTGTATGTTCTTCAAACAGCGGCGGACGAGAAGGGGCATACCTGCCTACCCTTTGAGGATCTATTTGCCGGTATGCGGGAAATCCTTAATGCGGAAGGGATGGAGGTATCCGAGAACCTCATGAGAAGCGCCCTGGATTATCTCGCTGGTACAGGGAATCTATTCTCCGATGATGCCGGGGTGTCTATTGTTTTCTACCGTCAGATGGAGAAATGGCTTCTTTCATTCTTCAGGGGCAGATCGACCGCGTTGAATAATCCCATAGTTGATCCTGATAAAGCGGAGCAATACATAGCCCGGTCCCAGAACATCCTGGGATTCTCTTTTTCCCTTGAGCAGAAGGAAATCATCAACCGGATAGCGGCAGGCCGCAGCCGTGTTTATGCGCTACTGGGTTACGCTGGAACAGGGAAATCCACCATTTCCCGGCCCATTCTTGACTTTCTGGCGGAATACCATTGCCGCCGCGACGATATTGTCTGTTGTGCGTTTACGGGCATGGCCTCAGCAAGGATCAAGAAGCTCACCGGCTATCCATCGTACACCATTCACACCCTTCTCAAGTATAAAGGCGAAAACCAGTTCGTTTACAACCGTGAGAACAGGCTTCCTCACCGGGTGATTCTGCTTGACGAGGCAAGCATGGTGAATCTCCCTCTTTTTTATCGGCTTGCCCAAGCGGTGGCTGATGACGCCACATTTATCATGGTGGGCGATCCGGCGCAGCTTCCCCCCATCGGAGCGGGCAACGTCTTTTGCGACATTACGGCAAAGGAATCTTTCCCGAAAACGACCCTCACTTCCATTTTCCGACAGAGCAGCAATTCCGTACTGGTACATTTCGCAAACATCATCCGTCGAGGCATCATGCCCGCTGAGTACGCCTCAGCGGACTATCTGGACTTCTCTTTCCAACTTCAGAACATTCCCAGTTACTTCAATCTGAAGAAGGAACTGCCTGAACTGGCGATCAAGAAAATAAGGGACGAAAACAACGAGAAGATAAGGGACAAGATCATAGACGTCGCCTCCTTGATGATTACTCATCTATCCCATCCCTCCTGGGAATTTCAGGTTTTGACGCCTGTGCGCAGGGGCATATTGGGTACTGAAGCCCTCAACCCGGCCTTGCAGAACATCCTCAATCCTCGCGGGAGTAATCCCATCGAGGTGTTTGGAATTACGCTTCGTGAAGGTGACAAGGTGGTGCATCTGCGGAATAAGGATATGGATACGGCGATATACGACCAGGGCATTTTCGCCCGTGACAGGGATACGTTCGACAAGCAACGGGTATTCAACGGGAGCGTGGGTCTCGTCATAAAAATCGATGCCGAAAATGACGAGTTTTTCGTCCTCTATCCCGAACGACTCCTTGTCCGGTATGACTTCGACCAGATTCAGGATCTGATCGACCTTGCCTATTGCCTCACAGTCCATAAAGCACAGGGCAGCCAATACAAGTATGTCGCTATACCGCTGAGCAATAGCCACTATATGATGTTAAACAACAAATGGTTTTACACAGCCCTCACCCGTGCGGAGAAGAAGGTGTTTCTCATAGGCCAGGATTACGCCTTCCGCCGGGCCTGCACGAACATCGACACGGCCCGTCGGCGGACCTTTATGGTGAGGTAGGAAATTGTGGAATTCCTGTTTCGACATCCAGGCGTAACGATGCTCGCAATGACTCTCTGGTGGGTTCTGCCTTTGTTCGCTGTGAACATAATGGCACATCCGTTTCTTCCGCACCTCCAATCTCATTTGCTCTATATCGTCATTATTATGTTTTCCGTAAGCGCGGCAATCAGTCTAAGCACCGTCCGCACAACTACCAATGTCTGGGGCGACGCAACAAACTGGGGCCGATATCATCTCCTCTGCACTGCCTACACCATTCAGATGATTGTCACTCTCCTGATCGTGCTGGTACTCGATGCCTTCCGCCTGATCGGGCATTACGGGGGTGGTCCGGAGGTGAGCGTCGAGATGCTGTTTATCCCGTCCGCGCTGCTGTATTTTGTACTAGGCGTTTTCGTCAGATGGGGATGCAATGTTGGGAATTGGATCAGACAGCGACAGCGTATTCAGATAATGAGGCGGACCAGGAAGTAGCCAGACTGCAGAGAACTTTGCGGCAAAATGACGCTGCGGCCAGGCCGTAGTTAAAACGAAATGAAACGGCAAGCATAAGGAGAGAAAATGGATCGACCTGTCTTGAACGAAATATCGCTTGAACATGTAAAAAACGCATTCATAAGCGGTATGCCTTCGGAGAATATCCCGATTTTCCCGATGAACCAGGGGCAATGGAATTTGATGCTCCAGGCGGTATATGACCAGGGTATAAATTTACTGGAATTGGATGACAACAATAGGGCGGTGAGAGCTTACCGGCGGAAATTGGGCACGTAGATGGTTAAACAATCCGACATACCATTTGTACCAGCAACAGTTCCCTGCGGGAAGTTGCGGTAAATGCCGACGCGAAGTGTTTGCAGTAAGAAGCGAGATAATGCTGAAAGAAGAAGAAATTTTATCAGACAGGCGGCACCGCTACGGGGGATGGATTCACGTCATTTTTATGATCAAGGTTGGACTTTTAATTCTTGGTGCCTGGATCGTTTATCAGTCATGGCAGGAGGGAATGTTAGAGGAGGACATGACAAGGTATGCGAACGAGATAATTGAAGTCGTGAAAACCACATTCCTGAAAATAGAGAATCCAGGTCAACTATCACCCAATGGAAGTAATATAGGGATATATAGGAGGTAGCCATTGAGTGCGATGGGATCTGCGTGTACGCGGAGCTGCTGCCCCTTTTAAATTTATGGTTAAACAGAAGATCGCTAAGGCTAAACAGGATGAGTCTATCGACTTACATGAACCTCCAACTACCTATTTGTGTAAGGTTTACCGAACCGTATCCCAATACTGTCGACAACGATACAAAAAATATTCGACGTCTATCCGGAAAGAAACGGAAGCCAGATCTGGTCCCGATCCTCCTCAGCCATGATCGCCGAACATCAAAGGGCGGTGGACATGTGAATTATTCACGGCGTGGCCCGGCCATACGGGACTCAAAGAAAGATGAACTTGACACTATCAGTCGATAAAT
Source organism: uncultured delta proteobacterium (assembly GCA_903885795.1). GTDB lineage: Bacteria > Desulfobacterota > Syntrophia > Syntrophales > UBA8958 > UBA8958. The sequence continues at coordinate 40,477 of CAISJV010000017.1, forward strand.
TTTATAATCCCCCTAACAAACTCGAGGGGGTGAGGTGTATGAAGGGCGGTATATATAGCGATGATAAATGCCCTGTGTGCGGAGGTATGTATGTCGATAACCATCTAACCGCCCTTGTCTGTTCGAAGCATCCTAAGTGTCGTGCAGCGAGTTTTAGAGTCAAATTCGGGGACGTCAAGAAACGATTTAGGGCATACGACGATGCAAGTCGCTTTCTAAACGGTGTCAGATTCAAAACAGACGAGCTCACCTTTGACCCCCGTGATTATAAACGAAATAATCCTTTGTCACTGCTAAATCTGTCAACGAAGTGGCTGGAATACAAGAAATCGGAAGTCCGTCCCCACTCTTACCGCTCCATCTCAAACCACGTTGATAAGGCTCAAGTATATTTCGGGCATATGAACGTCAAAGACATTCGCTACGGAAACCTTGAAGATTTTACTAAAAGCCTGTCTCTGGCCGACAAGACGAGACACAATATTCTTTCCACCATCCATTCGTTTTTCGTATGGCTAAAGCGACGCCAGGAAATAACTGAAGTGCCGGAGTTTCCCGTTATTTCGTATGATCTTGGGTATCGCCGGACGGTTGACAAGGCGACACAGATCGCCATAGTCGAGGAAGTGAAGCGGATAGCCCCAGAAGAAAAGACATATATAGGCATTTTGCTCTTGACGACTTATTTCAGCATCAGACCTAATGAAATGAGGATTCTCAAGGAAGGCAACATTGACATGGGGAACGGATATATCTACATTCCCGCGTCGGATTCAAAGACGGAATATAAGGCCATACCTCTAATCAAAGAGGACATTGAGCTTTTCCGGTCCTTCAATTTATCACCCTTCCCTGAAACACATTTCTTCCGCCATGAGGACGGACGGGATTTTGGAAGAAATCACTTTTACCGCTACTGGAAAAAGGCATGTAAGAATTTGGGAGTTGAGGACGTGGATTTATATGGCGGGACTAAGCACTCATCTGCTAGAGCATTAAGGCGCATCCACTCCCCCGAAGAGATCCAGAGGGCCATGATGACAAAAAGCAACAAAGCATTTGATAGATATTTTAAAGTCGAGGCGGATGATGCCCGGACGGTGTATCAGAGCAACCGGGGAGTAGTTATTCCATTGAGAAAGGTGGGACCGTAATGGGACCGCTTTTCAGCCCCCACAAAAAGCTATTGCACTTGATATTATTAAGGAATAATGGGGTGAGTGAAGGGATTTGAACCCTCGGCCTCCGGGGCCACAACCCGGCACTCTAACCAACTGAGCTACACCCACCATATTCTCTGGTACGCCTGGAGGGATTCGAACTCTCGACCCACGGATTAGAAGTCCGTTGCTCTATCCAGCTGAGCTACAGGCGCACGCTTATATAAAAGAAGGAGGCTAATATCTCTTTTGACATTCTTTGTCAAGCGCCATTCCCATCTCTTTTACAGCAATCTCCATTTACCTGACAAATCCAGCTATACCATTGTATTTATATCCTTTTTTATTAATTCCTTCTCCTCTTGGATCGGTAGAATAAAAATATTGACCCGTTGACGGCAGATGCCAGCGGTACAATTCGTGTGTATTTGGCAGCCGACTGGTGGCAATGTTGCCGATAGTCCCCTCAAAAATATATTCCCGAGATAATTTTCCTCCACCGTTTGCTTCGTATGAATAGAAATGCAATTTTCTCTGGGGATTGTACCATCTATAAAACTCGGTTGTACCCGGGGTTCCAGGACTAAAGAGCCTGAATGCTATTCCCTGCTTCCGATAATCATGGAAATATGCCGTCCTTTCCTCTCCCTGAGGATTAGTGCTGAGTAAGACATTGTTTCCGAAGCTGTACCTGTAAACATCCAGAATTTTCAAACCCGCTTCTATTGACACTTCGGCATAGAGTTCGATAGCCGCTTCACCCCCGTTAGACTCTATGTTCAGTACATGCCCATAAGTCCCCAGGGGTAAGCGTGTAGTGTCTACGGACACATGAAGATAGTCAATTTCCCTTGTAGTAACACCTATTTCCGGATATATTTTTACCCATTTCCCATTCCCTCTGGAAACTTCTTTACCGGTTATCTTTATTCCTTCGATAACGACCCGGCCCAGATTATTGATCAGAGTCAGCGTATGTGATCCGGCGCCCACAGGTTCGTCAAGACGATATTCAGCGGCAACGCTCTGTTCATTATAGGCGTCGATCTGGGCTATCAGCCGGTTATCGATATAAAGGCTGAGTGTGCGGGCTATCGGTGACTTCCAGAAATAGAGAATGATCCCTGAACCGGAAAAACGGTATTTCAGGACACTGTTCTGCTGGGCTTCCGGATAACCTTCCACTTCCAACCACTGGCCGGAAAATTCAGCAGTGTCTTTTCCCGTACCGCCCGGCCTATATTGGCCGGTTCCCTGGGTTTCAGGGTGTAAAAAAGAAATATAACGTCCCGAAAGAACATCGATATCATCAATTTGTCGACCCTGGCTTTTTTGATTGATCTTCCATTTCAAGGCCTGCCTTCCCTTGTTGGTGATCTCAATCTTCCTGATCATTTTTTGCCCTTGCCCTAGGGTTCCAAAATCAAGGCGGTGGGGTGAAACAGACAAGACTGGTTCCAATGGATATTCCATCACGTGAAAAGAAATTTCTACAACCTTTCTTTCACCCCCGACATTTAAGCTGACCCCTTCCTGGTAATTGCCGCTGGCATATTTCTTTTGATAGCTGACATGTCTGTTATCGACTTCAAGGTTGAGGACAGCTGTATAAAGAGCATGTTTATTGGCATCTTCTCCCGATGGGGCCAGGGAAGATTTCATGGAAATCTTAAGCTGCAAAGGCCGTGCATGTTCAAGTATCCCTGCCAGAGGCTGTCCCGATTTGCATAGCCAACCCTCATCAACCTCTGCTGACCATGACTTTCGATCCGAATCGGCATAAGTAAGGATGGCCGTTCCCCTCTTTAGCCTCCCGGCGCCAATGTCGCCCAGGGCTATGGATCCGGGATGTAGAAGGACCTCTCCCGCCCATATTTTTACCGCAGATAGAGGGCCAACCAGTATCGTCACAAACAAAATAAATAGTGTACACAAATATTTGCACGCCATATTTCTGCTCTTGGTCCTTCCCAGATATATTGGTACCATGTAACCGAAATCGACCTCAGTGACAATAAATATTTGTCCTCGTCAAGATAACTCGCGATCAATCGGTCCATCATTGTTAAATTCCTTGACAGTCCTTGGGATGAGATATATCCTTCGCCACTTTTTTCTAACGGCTGAAACGATGACAAAGATAAGTGATAATCTCAAATACTGGCTGGCCCTGAGGCTGGTTGAGGGACTTGGAAACATCGGCATCAAGAGCCTGCTACAGAGCTTCGAGACGCCGGAAAATGTTTTTAAGGCCCCCCTGCACCTGCTTGAGACCGTACCGGGCATCGGTTCAAAAACGGCACGTCATCTCAAGGATTTCAAGCAGTGGGCGCAGGTAGAGGAGGAGCTTGAAAAAGCAGTGAAGATGAATGTTGCCATCCTCACCTGTTACGACCCCCTCTTTCCGCAGCGCCTCCTCCATATTTATGATTGCCCTGTTCTTCTTTATGTAAAGGGCGACCTGAGTGGTCTCGACGTCTCTATCGCTGTAGTCGGATCAAGAAAGGCCAGTGCTTACGGCAAATATACTACGGAAAGACTATGTCGGGAACTTTCCTTGAGCGGCGTTACGATTGTTAGCGGCATGGCCAAAGGTATCGACGCCTCGGCGCACCGGGGCGCAATATCCGTCAAGGGAAAAACTATTGCAGTTTTGGGCTCCGGCCTGGATGTTATCTACCCGCCGGAGAATGAAACTCTCTACCACGAGATCTCCAACTGTGGCGCCGTCGTTTCGGAATATTCCTTCGGCACGCGACCCAATGCTCCTAATTTTCCTGCCCGGAATCGAATTATCAGCGGAATGTCACTGGGGGTCGTCGTTGTTGAGGCAACCGAAAAGAGCGGCTCCCTTATTACGGCAAGGATCGCCCTGGAACAGGGGAGAGAGGTCTTTGCCGTACCGGGCAGTATCGACGAGGCAGGCTCGCGGGGAACGAACCGTCTCATTAAGGATGGGGCAAAACTCGTCGAAGATGTCGATGATATTCTTGCAGAGATTGGACCGCAAAGATCTCATGAGGAGTCGACACCAGTAATTGCGGCCCTTCCCATTGTTCTCACAGAACTTTCCTACGATGAACCCCACGCTGGTCCCCCAGACGCCCCCCGCAATGGACCCCGGCAGCATGATTTCCATCATACAGTCCTCGACGAGAAAGAGCTACAGCTAATCAATAACCTGTCTTCCCGACCTTGTCCCGTTGATGACCTCATCGCCGCTACCGGCATGTCAGCTTCGGAGATACTTTCCCTGCTTTTGCATCTCGAACTCAGGGGCCTGATCCGGCAAATGCCGGGGAAAACGTATATTCTTCAGGAGTGAATTTATGTCCCATTCTTTAGTAATTGTGGAGTCGCCAACCAAAGTAAAAACGATCAAAAAATTTCTCGGTGCGGATTTTGATGTCCTGGCCACCATGGGTCACGTCAAGGACTTGCCCAAGAGCACTCTGGGCATCGATGTTGATAACGGCTTCGAGCCGAGTTACAATGTTGTGGACAGCAGGAAAAAGGTCATGGCGGAGATAAAGAAAGCTGCTCAGAAGGCCGAGCACATTTATCTGGCCCCCGACCCGGACCGGGAAGGCGAGGCTATTGCATGGCATGTCGCCCAGGAAATCAACGGGAAGAACAAGATACTCCATCGCGCCCTTTTCAACGATCTCACCAAAAATACCGTCCTTGAGGCGATCAAAAACCCCCTCGAACTCAACCTCCCGAAATATGAGGCCCAACAGACCCGCCGGATATTGGATCGACTCGTTGGTTACAAGATCAGCCCCCTTCTCTGGGACAAGGTCAGACGAGGACTTAGCGCCGGACGCGTTCAATCCGTCGCGGTGCGAATCGTCGTCGACCGGGAAAACGAGATAAACAGCTTTGTTACCGAAGAATTCTGGAATATCACTGCCTCTTTGGAGGGAAACAAGCCACCGGCCTTTGAAGCCAAACTTACAAAAATAGACAATAAAAAAGCAAAGATCGCCAATGGCGAGCAATCAACCCAGGTGCTTGAAGACCTGGGACGGCAGGCTTTTGTCGTCGCCAAGGTGGACAAGAAGGAGGTCAAACGCTCCCCTCTGCCTCCCTTTACGACGAGCAAACTCCAGCAGGAATCCTCCCGCTGGCTGCGTTTTTCTGCAAAGAAAACGATGAGTGTGGCGCAACAACTATATGAAGGTATTGAATTAGGGGCTGAGGGATCGGTAGGCCTCATAACTTACATGCGTACAGACTCCATGCGCATTTCGGAGGAAGCGCTGCAAGAGGTCAGGAAATATATCCAGGCCGCTTATGCTCCGTCCTATCTGCCTCCCAAACCTCGTTTGTTCAAGAACAGCGCCTCTGCCCAGGACGCCCATGAGGCTGTTAGACCTTCCTCGATGCTCCACCGTCCCGGGGACATCAAACAATATCTCAGCCCCGATCAGTTCAAACTGTATCAGCTTATCTGGAACCGCTTTATTGCCAGTCAGATGTCCCCGGCTGTCTTCGATCAAACCGTTATCGAGATAACAGCCGGTTCCTGTCTTTTCCGCGCCCAGGGTTCCATTATGAAATTTTCGGGATATACGGAGGTGTATCGGGAGGGGAAAGACGACAACGGCGCCGAGCCGGACGAAGAATTGGGAAAGATCCTTCCCGACGTGGCGGTAGGAGAGATTTTACACCTCCTGGCCTTGACTCCCGAACAGAAATTTACCCAGCCGCCGCCCAGATTCACCGAGGCGTCCCTCGTCCGCGAACTCGAAGAGAAAGGCATCGGACGGCCCAGCACCTACGCAACGATCCTCAGCACTATTCAGGACCGGGAATACGTACTCATTGAAAAAGGTAAATTCCGTCCCACCGATCTGGGAATGCTGGTAACAGGTTTACTGGTTGAAAACTTTCCCAAGATCCTTGATGTCTCTTTTACTGCCTCTCTGGAAGGCCGTCTCGATCTTATCGAAGAAGGCAAAAACAACCGTATTGACATTCTTAACGACTTCTATGCAGATTTTTCAAGGGAGCTTAAAGCGGCGGCAGGCAACATGAAGAGCCTCAAAGGGACAGGTATTCCTACTGACATTGTCTGCGAGAAATGCGGAAGCCCCATGTCCATCAAATGGGGAAAGAATGGCCGTTTTATCGCCTGTACCAATTATCCAACCTGTAAAAACACCATGAATCTCCCCGAGGAAGGTAACGGTCAAGGGTCGGCGGATGACAAGACCGTGGCTGATCTCAACTGTGAAAAATGTGGGAAAACCATGGTCCTAAAAGCGGGACGATTCGGCAAGTTCATGGCCTGTTCCGGTTATCCGGAGTGTAAGAACACAGTTAAAATCATGGCGGGTGATGGAAGCGACCGTCCGAAAGCCGAAGCGATAGTCACCGACACCCTCTGTGAAAAATGCGGAAAACCCATGGCCTACAAAGAGGGGCGTTTCGGCAAGTTCCTGGGTTGTACCGGCTATCCGGCATGCAAGGCAATCCTTAACGTTCATCTTGGCGTCCCCTGTCCGGAAGAAGGCTGTGACGGATTCCTTTCCGAAAGGCGTGCGAAAACTGGTAAAACATTTTTCGGATGCACTAAATACCCAGCCTGCAAATTCGCCATATGGTATCGCCCCCTGCCCGAGCCCTGTCCCCAGTGCGGCGCCCCCTTTCTTGTGGAAAAACGAACCAAAGCGGGGGATGTAAAACAGTGCCTCCGCAAAGATTGCCGCTACAAGGCCGACCTGACGAATAATGAGGGTTGATCGGGATGTAACCATCATTGGCGGCGGGCTGGCCGGCTGTGAAGCAGCCTGGCAGTTGTTGAAGCGGGGCTGCGGGGTGACAATGTATGAAATGAAACCTGAACGCTTTTCCCCGGCCCATACTTCGCCCCTCCTTTCCGAGCTTGTCTGCAGCAATTCCCTGCGCTCAAATGATGTGGAAAGCGCCGTCGGTCTCCTTAAGCAGGAACTGCGCTGCCTGGGTTCGCTCTTTATGGAGGGGGCTGACGAAACCGCCGTACCGGCTGGGAAGTCGCTGGCTGTTGACCGACGACTATTTTCGGAATACATTCAGGGTAAACTGCTGAGCTTTGGCGACCATTTTCGGCTGGTTCATCAGGAAATTGAGAAAATCCCGCTGAGTGGGTGTGTCGTAATCGCAACCGGCCCCCTCACATCCGACCTCTTGGCAATGGAGATAAAGAGGCTTACCGGCAGCGACTATCTCTACTTTTATGACGCCATCTCGCCGATTGTGACTGCCGATTCCATCGACGCTGACAAGACATTCTGGGCGTCCCGCTACCAGGAAGGAGATGGGGATTACCTCAATTGTCCCCTCGATGAACCAACCTATACCTCCTTTCGGGAAGCAGTTCTCAACGCCGACAAGGTCTCCCTCCGTGATTTCGAAAAACCTCGCTATTTTGAAGGCTGCCTTCCCATAGAAATTCTTGCCGAGCGGGGCGGCCTTACCCTGCTTTTTGGTCCCATGAAACCCGTCGGGCTAATGGACCCGTATAGCGGCCAACAACCTCATGCCGTGGTCCAACTGCGCAAGGAGAACCAGACCGGAACCCTTCTCAACATGGTCGGTTTTCAGACCAAATTGACCTGGCCGGAACAGCGACGCATCTTCCGAATGATACCCGGTCTGGAAAATGCGGAATTCGCCCGTTATGGAAGCATTCATCGTAACACATTCATCCATTCCCCTGCCCTCCTCAATGAACGCCTGCAACTCCGTTCCCACCCCTCGATTTTTTTCGCCGGGCAGTTGGCGGGTGTGGAAGGGTATGTGGAATCCGCCGCTATGGGACTTTTTTCCGGCCTCAGCATCTCACGCCTTCTCGAAGATAGAGAGCTGCCCATCCCATCGGACACGACGGCTTTAGGTTCCCTGATCCGCCACATCACCACGCCCGGGAAGAGGGAATTTCAGCCCATGAATGTCAATCACGGCATTTTTCGTCCCTTGGAGATTAGAATCAAGAAAAGAGAGCGGGGCAAAGAGTACGCCCGACGGTCCCTTGCCGATCTATGCGAGTGGATTAAGGTACAAGAAGTTTGAAATGATCAGGCTTTGGCGCCTTGATAATACTGCATGACTCTGGTGACGTAATTTTTCGTTTCCATGGGCATTTTTTCGAGACGTTTTTCGACGTTTCCCATTCCCCAGTTATAAGCAGCCAGGCTCAGGGAAACATCTCCATGATAACGATCAAGCAATTTTTTTAAGTAACGTGTTCCCCCCATGATGTTCTCTTCCGGATCGTAAGGTCTGCCGACATCTAGATCCTTTGCCGTTCCAGGCATTAACTGCATGAGGCCCATGGCCCCTTTGGGAGATGTGGCTGCGGGGTTATAATTACTTTCCATCTTGACGACGCTGCGAATAAGATTTTCATCCACTCCATATTTTATTGACGCCTGTTGAATTATTTCATCGAGACCTTGTCTTTTTTTCTCCTGTACGGCATTTATTTTTACATGTTCATTTTTTGATGATGTGAAATTTTCCTGGATTTCCTGAATCTTCGGGGAATGATTCCTGGACATATTAAGCGTGGGCAGGGCAAAACGATCGGCTCCTTCCGATTCTGAATCTAGGCGGACAATATAGTCGTAAAGCTTCAACTGCATAACTTCTATGAGCTTCTTTATTTGTTCGCGAGTCGGCGGCACGCTTTCACCTCCCAGAAAGTCCACCTCCTTGTTCAGCCCCATGTCGCTGACCATCAGTTTAAAGAGGGATTGACGCTTTAACTTCTCCTGCTCAAAATAATCCTTCTGGAAATTCTTCAGCTCTTCCGGTCTGCCTGCTTGTACGGTCTTTTCTGTGATGTACACAGATTCCTCCTAAGGGGAAATGTCTGCCTTTGATACAATTATTGTGCCAGTCTTAATTGAGAATACGGAGAGAATCTGAGATGCAATATCTTTATTAGATGATTTTCAGGAAGCGATCCGCCACTTTGGGATCGAACTGGGTGCCCATGTTCTTTTTTATTTCCCCTACCGCTGTTTCCACGCTTTGGGCATGGCGATAGGGTCGATTATTTGTAATCGCGTCAAAGGTATCGGTTATGGCAAGAATCCTTGCCAAAAGTGGAATGTCTTCTCCTGATAAACTTGAAGGATAGCCCTTTCCGTCCCAACGTTCGTGGTGATGACGGATAATCGTACGCTCCCGTTCAAAAATGGCTACGGGCTTGAGAATCCTTTCTCCCGTATCCGGATGCTGCTTGATAATCTCATATTCTTCATTGGTAAGGCGGTCAGGCTTAAGGAGCACATTATCGGGGATGGCCACCTTCCCAAGATCATGAAGGGAACCGGATATCTTCAGTGATTCTATTTCACCCCTTGAACAACCCATCTCCCTGGCAAGACGTACCGCAAGCTTCGTAACCCGTAGCGAATGATCTTCCGTGTACTGATCACGCACCTGTATGGAGGCGATCAGGGCCTTGAACGTATCCAGAACATTGACATACATACTCTCATAAAGCATCTTGTTCTCAAGGTTCAAAGACGCCCTTTTACAGAGACTGACGAGATAATTCAGATCTTTCTGGGTGAAGGATCCCCGGCCTTTCTTTTTCCTGATACTCAAAACCCCGAAAGTCTTGTCCCGAATCATCAGGGGAGAGCAGATCAGCGAAGGGGCTACGAAAGGGTGGTCCTGGGAGTGGATCATCAAGGCGTCGCCTTTTTCGACAACCTGATGATAGAGGTGTTTGAGAGAGATGATGGTCAATTTGGAGTTGAATGAATTGGTCAGGCTCTTTGATACTCGGGCATGAAATTCCCTTGTTTCATCATCATAAATCAGCAGGAAACATTCTTCGCCATCGACAACCCGCATGGCAACTGTCGCCAATTTTTCGAAGATTTCATCATGGTTTCCCTCTATGTTTTCAACCGAGTCATAAATATAACTATGTATAGATAATTCGTTAGTTTTTTCTTCAATCTGCTTTAAAAGGAGGTCGCTTTGATATGACTGGTGGGAAACGATGTTATTTTCCTGAAGATAAACATGAACTTTATATATCAAATCATCAATATTAAAAGGTTTTTTCAGAAAATCAACTGCTCCCTTTTTCAGAGCGGAAACGGTTAGCTCCACCTCAGGCTGGGCGGTTATCATGATCACAGCTGTTTCTGGCTTGATTTCTTTCAGGTGTTGAAGTAATTCCATGCCCCCCATCAGGGGCATCATCACATCGCTGATAACCAGGTCATAGTGCTCTTTCTTAAAAAAACCAAGGGCCTCTCTACCATTTTCCGCTTCCTTGATCGCTTGGTAGCCACTGTCGGATAAAGCATCCACGATCATCTGCCGCGTAGGCACATAATCGTCAACAACGAGTATTCTCTTCTTATATGGACTGATATTATCGATTCCGAAGGCATGGACCATTGGCTATATTCTCGAATTTTCAGGCAATGATTTTAGTTTATCTGCTCTGTCTTTTCAGGATGTCGACGAGATTGTAAGTCATCTGCGCTTCTACATCCGCTCTAACGTCTTCGTACTTGGAAAGCGTCACCACATCGGCATACCTGTCCTTTTGAGAAGATTCTGCGCCATTGTCGAAGCTGAACCTGTTTTTATATTGCTTGTTGTATGCCTTAATGACGCCATCTACTTGACCAGCTGATATCGTCATTTGAATGCACCACCTTCCTCTAAGTATTTCCTGTCTGACCTAGCTATCGGCATAATTCTCAAAAACTTGAATTTCTTTTATGACTAATTGGCACACGTTATGAATGAATTGAGTCATGACTTAGACAAGAGAGATACCTTATAATATCACGAAGACTTATTTAACATAAACTCACATTGATGCGTTAAGGAAGGGTAAGCCATGGCAGAAGCAATGAAAAGGGAAGACGCCGCTTTCATTTATAAAAAACTGGACGAGGGGAAGCGGCACCTCAAACGGCAGAATGTCTACTCCTGCTTACATTGTTTTAATGAGGTTTTGGAAAAATCTCTGCATACTAGAATGCTTCCCGCTGATCAAAAACAATTGAATAACGATATCAATATATTTCAACAGGAACTGGCCGCCGCAAAGCCCTTTAAAGAGATGTATGGTCCTGTCACTTTTCGTGACAACGACGCGAAAACCGCTCTGGATTTCTTAAAACAAATCCTTCACGTTGAAGAAGAAGAAATATCATCTAAATTCGCGGAATCGACTCGTCATGATATTGACGTACCTGCCTTAAACAATGACGGAAATGCATCTAATTCAGATAAACTTGTCAAAAAAGCCAAGGACTTGATCGATATAGGCGCTTTCGCTAAAGCAAAGGAGTTGTTAGGCGAAGATTCGGAACTCCATTATCTGATTTTGCAACTTTGCAACACCAAGGGTATTGAATATCGAAAAGCCGGAAACATTGGGTGTGCCATTACAGAGTTTCGTAAGGCCCTTGTCTTTCATCCGGATGATGAAGGATTGTATTACAATATAGCAAGGGCCTACCTTGAAAATAAAGAATGGGAGGATGCGGAAGAATCTATAACGCAGGCTCTGGAAATTAATCCGGAATTTCCGGAGGGAAAAGCATTGCTGTCCTTTGTTCGAAAGCAGCATATTGAAAGATAACATAAGGGACATCGCGCTGACAAAGACTGGTCATCATAAAGATATTTTCTGCCCTCTTTCCATCATCGATTTTTAACAAGACCTGGATCAGCCGAGGAATTTAATGATTATCAGTCCCTTGAGGTATTAGGAACTTCTGTCGGCGGCAACGCCACTTTGCTTGAAAAAAACATCTATGAACATTAAAGTTACAACCTCCCCCTTCCGATAGTAAGAACAAAAGACGCACCGGGAAATAATTTCCCACTTTCTAAATAAAAATGCTCCGATAAAATATAATTACTTGTATTTATTTGGCATTTAAATTTGGCATATCTCTCGCAACGATAAAATGCAGACGATGAAGAGAGGAGGTGAAGGGAGTTGCGGCTAGGGTGACCGAAAACAAAAAATGTTAAATCCGGTCTAACAAGTATAACTAGACAATGACCTCCGGCAAGGATGCCGGATTAAAAATCAAGGAGGATAAGATCATGGGTTTCAGAATTCAAAACAACATCGCGGCAATGAACGCACAGAGAAACGTGGGGATCTCCGATACTGGGTTGAGTAAGTCACTGGAGAAACTGTCTTCGGGTTATCGTATCAACTCGGCGAAAGACGACGCCTCGGGTCTGGCCGTTTCTTCCGCTATGCGGGCGGATATCGCCAGCTACAAAGTCGCGTCTCGAAATGTATCGGAAGCGAATTCCCTTCTCCAGGTGGCAGAAGGTGGCTATGACCAGATTACCAACATATTGACCCGCATGAAAGAACTGACCACCCAGGGAACGTCAGCAAACGCCTCTACAAACACGGCGGTTATTCAAAGTGAAGTAACGTCTTTAAAGAATGAAATCAATCGTATTGCGGGGTCAACCGAGTATAACGGCACGGCGCTCTTGGGCGGCTATGGCGCCTCGTTAGACACCGTCTCAGCAAATAGCACGTTGGCTTATACCGACGCCGCTAGTTTGGCAACTGCACATGTCACGGGGGTCTCCGGCAATGGGGTCAGCGCCGCCGGCACCTATAACATCACCCAGACAGGCAGCGCCGTAACAATTACCAACAGTGTAACCAGCGATACTGAAACTGTGAATCTTGCCGCCGACGGCGCGCAGACGATCAGTTTTGCCTCCCAGGGCGTGCAAATTAACGTTGACGCAGCTTATGTCCGCGGTAACGACGCACTTAAAGGTAATATTCAATTTGCTGTCAATGGCGGAACCTTTGTCATCGGCAATCAGAACAATGCCGATTCCAAGCTTACCGTAAGCATCGATAAGGTTTCCACGGCGGCGGCTGATCTGAATATCGCCGGTGTTAACGGCACAACCCTCGCAGACCTGGACGCCATCAACGCCGCCATTGACAAACTGGCTGCCAGCAGGGCGAAAATCGGCGCAGCGATGAACCAGCTTAGTTATGCCGGCGCAAACCTGGCAACAACCATTGAAAACACCCAGGCCGCGGAATCGGTCATCCGGGATGTGGACATGGCTGCTGAAATGACGACTTTCACCAAGAATCAGATCCTCGTCCAGGCCGGTACCGCCATGCTTGCGCAGGCCAACCAGTCCTCGCAAAGCGTTCTGTCACTCTTCAAGTAAACTTCACCCAGAAACCTTTAACCACAGCCCTGTAGGTTTCAAGACCTACAGGGCTTTTTTTGGCAGCTTTCTTGCTAGTAATAGAAATAACACCTAAAGCTCCGGGAAGATATTGCCGATAATACCAGTGGAGGAGATTCAAACATGGCAGGAAGTACAAGCCTAATCAGCGGTCTTTCCAGTGGAATTGACTGGAAAACCATTGTCGATAATCTGATTGCTATTGACCACAAAAGAGTCGATCTGGTCACGGCAAAGAAAACTTCGGATCAGGCAAAACTTACCGCCTGGCAGTCATTGAACACCAAGTTGTTGTCTCTGGATAACGCAGTCGCAGCGCTGAAAACTCCGGAAGACTTCAAGATATGTAAGTCCGATTTGTCCACCGACAGCAGCACGGCCAAGGCCGCGGACCTGTTGTCTGTAACCTCTTCAACTTCCGCCACTCCCGGTTCCTACAGTGTGAAGGTCACCGCCCTCGCAACGGCGCAGAAGCTCTCTTCGAGGTCCTTTGCAAGTTATTCCTCCACCCTTGGCACAGATTGTGCCGGTGATCTCCTTATTAACGGCCGAGTTGTCACCGCGACCGTCACGGATACGCTACAATCCTTGCGGGACAAGATCAACAACGCCAACGCGGGGGAGACCGCGACGGGGGTTTCGGCCAGTATTGTCTCTTACGGGGCGAGTGATAGCCGATTGATTCTGACGAGCGATGCCACAGGCGCCGGCGGAATTGGCCTCCTGAACGGCGGCGCCACGGATGTCCTCAAGCAGATCGGCTTTTCCGACAGCGCCCTGTACGCCAAAAACCACCTCGCCGGCGGGGACCAAAGCGACGCCTTCGCGAGCACATCGACCTCCATCAAGTCCCTTCTGGGGCTCTCAACGACACAAACCGCCGGCAGCGGCGACATCGTCATCAACGGACACGCCATCGGCGCCATTGATTTAAGCGCCGATACCCTGACCTCCCTCCAGACAAAACTCACCCTTGCAGGCGTCGATGTGTCGGTCGTTAGCGAAACCGTCGACGGCGAGACATTCTCCCGCCTGATGCTCATGGGCACGGCCAACACCTACACGGACAAGAACAACATCCTCCAGACCCTGGGCATTTTGAAACAGGGCAATGGCGACCTCTACGGCGTGACGGGAAACGTGGCCAACACCGCAGAAGGTGCTGCGGTCACCTCTGCCACCCTGCTTAAGGATATCGACGGGTATCTTGGCTTCCAGAACACGGATTATATAACCTTCACCGGTACCGACACCACGGGCGGCAGCGTCTCAGACAGCACGTTCACAATTTCCGACACGGCCACCTTAGCAGATCTCCTTACCAAGATTAAAACCCTTTACGGTGATGTCACGGCCGGCATCTCCGAAAGTGGGAAACTTGTGATCGAGGCGAATGTCCCCGGCAGCAGTTCCCTGGCCGTCGCCATGACCGTCATGAATAAAAACGGCACATACCCCCCTCCCGACAGCCCAGACGGCACCCTGAAATTCGATACCGACAATAATATGGGAAGCGCCGTCCTCGTGAGAAAGCGGCAAATGGCGGCGGGACAGGATGCAGCCCTGACCATTGATGGCGTAGCGGTAACATCCACAGACAATGAAGTTGATGATGTTATTTCCGGGGTCACCCTGACACTGCTCAAGGCCGACATGGACACAACAATTTCCCTGACTATCAGTAACGATGTTGAGGCTATATTGAAAAATATTTCAACCTTTGTAACAAGCTACAATGCCGTTTCCGCCTTTATCCAAAGCCAGCAGACCTATGATGCGGAAAGTAAAAAGACCGGAGGGGTGCTCTTCGGTGACGGAACCCTCTCCTCCATCAAGTCAGACCTGACCTCCATTCTGGTGGGAGCGGTTGGCGGCATCTCCTCCAGCTACTCTACCTTAGGCCTGGTGGGTGTTTCTGTGGATACGGCGGGTCAACTCAGCATCGATTCCGCCAAGCTTCGCGGGTACCTGAATACCAATTTCGATGACATACAAAAGCTCTTTGTGGCAACCGGCCAGCCGAGTTCGCCCAGTCTTGAGTTTATAAACCAGAGTCGAAAGACCAAAGCAACCGGCGAAACAGGTTATGAAGTCAACATTACAGAGGCGGCCTCAAAGAGCACGTCCAACGCATCCGATGCCGATTCTCTGACCGGCGATGAGACGTTGACGGTTTCATCGGGAACAACAGATGCCGCTATCTCCCTGACGAACGGCATGACCATGGCACAGGTGGTCAACGCAGTCAATGATGCCCTGGATGCGGAACATATGGGGATCACCGCAACTCTAGACGGTAGCAATCATCTTATTTTAACCCAGGACGCATATGGAACCAGTACTTTCACAATCGAACAGGCCAACAATTTGCTCTGGACCGGGGGAAAGCAAACCGTCAACAATGGTAAGAATGTATCGGGAACAATCAATGGCGAAGCGGCAACTGGCGCCGGACAGATTCTCACCGGAAACGCCGATGAAGCAAACGTCGACGGCTTGTCGATTAAATACGGTGGTTCCGCTACCGGAAGCGTCGGCACGATCAAACTGACATTGGGCGTAGCCGAACTCTACAGCCGCGCCGCTTTCAACATTACGGACTCCATCGACGGTTATCTGGCCTTCAAGCAGGATTCGATTGAAAGCAGCATGACCAGATACGACACGCAGATCAGCGAGATGGAAGCAAGGCTGGATCTGAAAAGAGAAATGCTACTCAGCCGTTACGCCGCCATGGAAACGGCCATGAACAAATTAACAAGCCAGAGCAACTGGCTGGCGGGCCAGACAGAGGCCGCAGCGAAAGGCTGGCAGTTCAACAATTAACCATGACAACCCGGGAGGCATATCATAAGGAGGACAAACATTATGTATGAAGCAGCCGCAAGATCCTACCAACAAACGAATTTCCTGTCCGCAGATCCGCTCAAACTGGTCCGCATGTGTTATGAAGGGGCGATCGGTAGCCTTAAAGTGTCACGTGACGCATATATCGCCCGTGATTACGAAAACAAAGGAAAGGCACTGGTGAAAACCCTTGATATCATCCACGAGCTGAACGCGTCTCTGGATATGGAAAAGGGGGGAGACGTCGCAAAGAACCTGCGGGCGCTGTATCTATATATGACGCAGGCCCTTGTCGAGGCCGATCTCAAAAAAGATCTGAATGTTTTTGATAAGGTGATCCACATGCTGGAAGAACTTGAATCCGCTTGGCAAGAACTCGCTTTTGGACATTCTGAGAGCGCAAGTCACTCGCCATCCGCGATCGGGTTGCCATACGAAGCAAAGAAGATGGCCACGGTCAATGGAGCGGTTTGGAGCGCATGATGCAGAAGAATATTGTAAGTAATCAGACTGACATCAACCATATTCTGGAAAATAAGTTACATACCTACGCCGAGTTCCTGGCGGCAACCCTTCAGCTGAAAGATGCCTTTGAGGCGGAGAATATGGGCAAGATTGAACAATTGACCAATCAACGTGAAGACATGATCCGCGTGGTCAACGAATTGGATTATCAGATGAATCTATCTAGTCATGATGATGGCGGCGGAAAAAAGCGATTATTGATTACTGACGATATAAAGAAGCTATTGCATAGAATCATTGAAGCCAACAAAGATTGTGAGTTACTGGCAACGGTAAAGCGCGATTTAGCCAGAAGTGATCTGACAACTGTTAAACGGCAAGAGAAAGTGATATCCGTGTATACCAATAAGACACACGGGACACCGAAGTTTCTCGACGTACGGACATGAACATCAAAAATAAAGTTTTTCTTTAAGGATGCCGATAGTAGGATTAAAGGGAGGTGATAGAGGTGAATATTGGCACTATAAATACTACAAATGCCTCGACAGGTGTTCAGGTGGCTATAGCAACAACACTTCAGAGCACCTCCAAGGAGAACCGTCCACTAGTGCAGCTAGAAGATCAAAGTTCTGCAAAGAGTGAACAGATGAAAAAGATGGTCCGGGAAATGCAGAACCAAATTGACAGCATGAACGTCAGTCTTGAGTTTGCTACATATGGAGAGGATGGAAAAAGTATCGCCATAGTCGTTGCAGATAAGGATTCAGGCGAGGTGATCAGAGAAATACCTTCGAAAGAACTACAGCATTTGTATGATAAAATGGTAGAAATTACCGGTATTATCTTTAACACGCAGGCATGAAACACAGCGGATGTTCAAATATATATCCCCCATAAATTAATATTACTATACTTATGTAATGTTGTATTGCACAGAATATTGCTCATCTTCAAGAATAACCTGACTTGCTATTTTTTTTTGGTTGTTTATCACCAAAGGGGCGCGTAGGTTTACGGTCATTTTTACCGGCTCCGAACGGATGGTCAGAATAACCATGAGCCCAATGTCTTCAGCTTTATCTACTTCCAGCATTTCAATCGTCTTATCATCAATTTCAGGTGCATAGTCAGATTTAACGATGAAGGGGTTCAGCGTTATGAAGGCGATTGAACCATTGTCCAAGGATTGAAGCCAATGAAAAGGGCTTCCCTCTTCGTGAACAATCATGACAAATCTGGTTAAATCATTAAAACCAGGTATTCCACCCCTCATCTTGATAATTTTTGACTCATCAACGTCAATCTCGCCAAAACGATTTGTTTGAATCTTCATAAAAATACCTCCTTGTAGCCCCCCTTATCAAAGGAGGAAAGAAAGGATGTTCTTTTCAACATCCTTTGCGACGATTACCGGTCACGCATGTTACATGCGTAAACCCTTTTAATTTTAGATCTCTTCAATTTTATTCTTAAACTTAGTTAAAATATCGTCGATCTGAACAGAATGTATCTGAATTGATTTCTGGTTTTGTTCTTTAATTATCTGATATAATTCTTCGCGATATATCTTTGTTTGACTTGGCGCCTCAACCCCTATACGAACATGTTTCCCCTTTATGTCCAGTATGACGATCTTTATATCGTCCCCAACGGCTATAACTTCTCCCAACTTCCTTGTCAGGATCAACATGTTTAACCTCCGGCTGCTATGTTAGAAAGTTAATAATTGAGTTACTGGAAATCCTTGAGGCCACTTCATAGGCTGCCTGTAAGGCGACCTCTTTCATGGAAAACGTTGTTGAGAGCTCCGCAAGATCGGCGTCTTCAGTTGCCGAGATCAGGGAAGTCATATTCAACTCCAGTTCCGAAAGGTTGTTCTTTGCCATCTCCATCCTGTTTGCCCGCGAACCACATTTTGCAGTACAAAGACTTATCTGCTCCTGAGCCTTTTTCATATCATCAATCGCTGACGATATTCCATCAACGTCATTGCCCTCCAATGCGCTTTTAAAACTATTCAATGCCTTGAATATGTCGATACTGCCGTCGCCTTTGTCAGTAAACGCCTCTGCACCGGTAATGTTATAATTTGCCAAAGAATCCTTGTTGATTGACACATTAAGCGCCCCGTCATTTCCCTTGTAATAGCCAGCAGTATATGCATTGACAGAAAAAAGATCGTTTTCTGCAAATGTGCCGGAATCAAAAGTCAGGGTAACTCCATTGCCGAGTATGACAGGACTCCTGAGAGCGCCCGCGGCACTTGCCGCGCCCCATGTTTCGCCTCCGTCATCTGATATTTTGTAGGTTGCATCGTCCTGCGAGCCACTACTGATGACTTTCAAGACGTAAGCTTTATTCTTGGTCCCGGTATAATCGCCGCTCTCTGTAACGGTTCCGGTGTATGCATTCGCCGTTCCTCCAACGGGATCATCTGTCTTCGCAGCAGCTTCTGCAGACTCGAAGGGCTTTTTATCGCTTCTGGAACCAGCAAACAGGTATCTATCTCCCAGCTGGGAATTGGCGAGAGACAGCATTTCATCCTTAATGGCTTGAACTTTCTGAGCCGCAATCTTCCTAGTGCCAGCATTTGCCGTTCCGGAGGCCTGAGAAACAGCCAATTCCCGTGCCTCAGTCAATATGTCATTAGCGTTATTCAGTTTTCCCTCCGTGGCCGACAGCCATGAACTGGTGTTATCGACATTGCGTTGATATTGGCCAATGGCTTGATTTGTCTGCTTATAAATGAGAACCCTTGTCACTCCAAGTGCGTCATCAGAAATATTGTTGATATTCTTCTGACTGGACAGCTTCTGCATGACATCTTGGTACTGCTTTCTAATGTTAAAAAGATTGTCGATGATAGAACCGTATTGCGCGTTATCGGTAATACGAATACTCATGGCTCACACCTATATTAGAAATTCTATTTTACCATATTCATGAGCGTATCTAAAAGCTCATTAACCGTTTTACAAAGCTGTCCCGCGGCATTGTATCCCATCTGATATTTAATGAGGTTCATCATCTCTTCGTCTACAGAAACACCCGACGCCGAATCGCGATGACTGATCAATTGAGTAAGAATGGTATCCTGATTTTCGGCATTGCTCTTTGCGTTCGCAACATCACGCCCTATCTGTCCGACCATGGACCCATAATAACTGCCAAATGAGGCTGTATCGCTGTTCATGAGCAATTGATCTTTCAATAGCGATATTTTCTGGGCTGTTTCACCATTGCCGGATGAAACGACCGCAGAAACTGCAATCCTGTTTACATCATCGATGATTTCATTCTTCACTGCCATGTTTTTGGCTATATTATCTGATCCTGCGGGAATGAAGAAATCATTACCCGTGTTCTGATATCCGTCATACCCTTCTTTGTGCAACTTATTTGTCTGTGTAATGATCTCATTGGCGAGATTGTCGAGTTTATCTTGATAACCGGGAATAAAATCATCCCGCACATTGAGCAGGGCGGCAAGTTTCCCCTTTTCTCCTTGCGACAGGATCTGATCCATGCTCTCGGCGGGTGATTGTTTAAAGACGACGTGGCCGTCTCTGAAATCTAGTTCCGAGGCAAGGTTGCCAGCAACTATCTGCTTGCCATTTGGTAAGAAAACATTTAGAGCTCCGTTGGAGTCAACGACATAATTCAAATCTATGAGTTCACTTAAAGATTTTAAACTTTCAGATCGCTCGTCCAATAAGCGGTTTGATTCTCCACTAATATTGCCTTTCTCTGTGATTGCCTTATTCAAGTCGGCGATGCTGCTTGTCAATTTGTTGATTTCCGAAATGGTATCTTTAATACTCAGATTAGCATCTTGCTGAATATCCCCCAGATCCGTGGCCATCGTGTTGAATCTGGTGGCAAGTTCCTCCGATATGGAAACAAGGGCATCCCTCTCCACCTGACCACCGGGATTGTTCGCCAGGTCATCCCATGCCCCCCAAAAGCGTCCCATAACACTATTTAACCCTGTGTCATTCACATCATTAAAGATTGTTTCCACCCTTTCAAGTGAACTGCTCTCCGTTTCGCTATAGCCGGCTTTCTGTTGCTGGTCCACAATCTGAACTTCAAGATAATTATCAAATATACGTTCGACTTTCGTGACTTCAACGCTCATCTGCGAACTTGCCGCTCCCCCCTGTATGTCACCAGTTGCCTTGAGTACGGGACGCTGACGGCTGTAGCCGGGGGTGCTAACATTGGCAATATTCCCGCCAGTCACATCGATTGCCACCTGATAGGAGGCAAGGGCGTTTCTTGAAACTTGTAATAGACCACTTAGCGACATGATTCTATCCTACACTGTTTAATATGCGTCCATAGTTTACGTTATTATCGAATTTTCCTGAACTACCGTATGCCGCTACCGGATTTATCAGATTTTGCAGTAACTGCGCCCAGCTATTTATATAACTCGCAGATGCGGATGCCAAGGACTGATTTGCCTTGTTTTTTTTAAGTACGTCCTGAATAGTATTAGATAGGCCGTGCCATAATTCTTCCAATTTCTCCTTTTGAGCCTCTTCCACTTTCTTGATTAGCAGACTCATCGAAATCCTTGATTCCTGAATGTTTAATGCGGCGCCAATCTCTCTTAAAATATCCCTTCTCGATCTTTCGAGGACCAGACTCTTTCTAACGATCATTTCTTTGCGGGTATTGCTTGTAATCAGTTCTTGCAGATTAGACCTGATCAATACCTCTTTTTCCTCGTCCAGAATTCCCAGGAGAATCTCATAATTTCTGCTTTCATCATCCAAGATCCTCATAAGAGAAGAGAGAAGTTCTGCTTTACTCATGTCTATCCTTTCAGAAGAAGTAGTTTAAAATGATTCCTTGTAACCCTAGCTAGCAAAGGCTATGCCACTGATGAACCATGTCTAAGCATTACACAAGTTATTATATTTACATGCATATAAATGCCTTCATTGGATGTAGGACTAGAATTTGGATTGTATTAAGGTGAGAGAGGTTCTTTTCAGTGCAACCAGGCGGAAAATATTTCCCACCCGGATAACCATTTTGGGCTACGCAAAAATGTCAATTAGCGACTCGGTAACAATCTTCTTGGCAATTTCTTCGGAGTTCACTCCATAGGTTCCATTTTCAATACGAGATTTCAGCTCCTGGACAGTGTCTTCTCTAATATCAGGAAGATTATTTATAATTCCCCTCATCATCCCAGCATCTCTGGACTCTTTGGAAATACTTACTTTCTCTTCAGTACTCGCCTCAGGTTGGGGCGCCTGCTTACGTACGGTAGCCTTCGGGTCTTCATTTTTTTGGTATTGCTGAATGATGCTGATCGGCGTATTTCCCGTATCTGTAATTTTCATATTCCGCCTCCCACATTGTCTCTTTTGAAATCTCTATCGGTATAGATCGGAAAATACTTTAATAAATATTTATTTACCGCTGTAATCATTGCTTTTTTTAACAAGCTGATTATACATAATTTTTTGAATCCCCAATCCGTCGTTCTTCTTGGATAGCTCCTCTGCAACCTTCTGATCCATAAGCATATTATATGTGTCTTTCCCGGCGAACTGGTTGATGGACAATCCTGTTGTAACAGTCTTTCTCATGGTTTTGAAAAGATAATAAGTAAATGCTGCCTCAAAATCGGCGCATGCTTTTTTTAGTTTATTGTTTTTCTCGATCTGCTTATTCGTTAAAGGTTTGGCTTGAACATCTCCAGAAACCTTTGGATCTTTAAGAGTCATTATATTGTCCACTTGCAACTCCTCCTACATTACCCGCAGATCGGCCTGAAGTGCACCGGCAGTCTTAATTGCCTGCAGAATCGAAATGAGGTCTCGGGGCGTTACCCCAATCGCGTTTAAGGCCTGCACAACTTCCTGAATAGAGACTCCTTTTGGTACAACCATCAGTTGCTTCTTTTCTTCCGTCACAGCGAGGCTGGTATCCTTAGCGACAACAGTCTGACCCCCGGGGGCTACGATTGTTCCATCCTTCCTGTTGACCATAGGCTTCGAACCCAGTGGAGCTTGGGGAGAGAAGGGCAATGGTTGGGAAATAATGGGAGTTTCCTTTATCTGTATGGTGAGATTCCCGTGGGCGACCGCTACTGTAGAAATCCTCACCATCTCACCCATGACGACGGTCCCTGTCTTTTCATTAATGACAACGACGGCGGGAGTGGAGATATTGACTTCGAGATTTTCGAGTTCCGAAATAATGTCCATGACATTATTCTTATATGCATCTTTAAGCTTGATGGCTACTGTAGCGGAATCTTTTGCTTGTGCTTCAAGCTGAATATTCATCATCGTATTTAGCCTATGGGCCATTTGCCTGGAAGTGGTGAAGTCAGGATAAAAAAGATTGATCGTTAAGGATTTTGCATTCTCGAGACTGAAGGGAATTTCCTTTTCCACAAGGGCGCCGTTCGGTATGACGCCGACGTTTGTTTGATTTTTCATGGCAGACGCATTGGCGCCACCGGCGCTGAAACCACCGATAACCAAGCCCCCTTGGGCAACGGCATAGATATCCCCGTTAGGAGCCCGAAGGGGCGTCATGATCAGTGTCCCCCCCTGCATACTCGTGGCGTCGCCCATGGAAGACACAAGGGCGTCAATCCTTGTCCCATTCTTGGCAAAGGCCGGTAATGTGGCAGTTACCATCACGGAGGCAACATTTTTTGCCTTCAGATCACGATCCAGGAGAATAGCCGGATCTCTTGACCGTATGGAAAGACCCTGACGACTGAGCATATTTGCCATGGTTTCTCTCGTAAAACCATTTTTTACGTCATCTCCCGTACCCATAAGGCCGACCACGAGACCATACCCGACAAGTTGGTTGCTTCTTACGCCTCCTATAGAGGCAACGTCCTTAATGCGAGCTGCCCAGAGAGACTCGGCAACCAAGAGAATACAAATTATTATTAAAGCAATTTTTTTTATCATTCTATACCCCCTCCCCTCAATACCATCCCGCAAGGTGAGGCAGAAAATGGGTTTTTAACGATTTCTTCATAATCGTATTAAAATGGCCAGACCCAGTCCAAAATCCTCGTTCCCCAACCGGGATGGGATTTGTCGTTAATTATTCCCATCCCCGTATAAACAATCCGGGCATCGGAAATATTGCGGGAGTGAACAAAATTCTCCGGCGTCACATCTTCAGGACGGATAATTCCGCTAATGACAATATATTGATCTTCGGCATTAACTGTCACCTGCCTCCGTCCCTCTATGACCATATTGCCATTTTCAAATACCTTAATGACCCTTCCCGCAATTTGTGCATTCAACTTCGAACTCCGGGAGGTATCGCCTTGCCCTTTCATGCTGTTATCAGATCCGCCTCCCACCGATAACGTCGTCCCCATGTTTTTATTGCTGGCAAGAACTGAGGAGTCGAGTCCAAAAAGGGCAGATATATTGGCGGCGGTTTTCGACGCCCGGCTCGTGTTGGTGCTGGCATCATTAGTCCCGGTCGAGGCTTCAGAAATTACGATCGTGACGATATCATTTAAATACCGAGCTTTATTGTCCGCAAAAAGCATATTTCTGTTACTTTCCCCCGGCCAAAGAGAACCGGGGGCAGAGGCTGCTTGGGCCGGCTGAGGGAGTTGCGCAATATTTTGAGGTTCTTTCTTAATAGCATATTCAGATTCCACGCAACCGGCAAAGATTAAAACTATAAAGGCCAACATTATTTTTTTCTTCATGACAATCACCTAAAATTCGATCGCAACCATCGAATCATCGATTACCCGGGCATGCAATGTTTTTTGTGACGTGGCATTTCGTATTCTTACCAACCCGCCCAACACACCGTCTTCTTCGGAATACCCCAAGGCGCTGACAGATAATGAGCCGTTTTCATAAATGATCCGTACGGGAGCGCCTCTTTTGATTAAAATGGGCTGTTTCAGGTAGATTTGTTGAATTTCTCCATTTGCCGCAGTCCCGACTGTTAGCCTTTTCCCGATCACTTCCTTGGGATCACTGACGATGTTGGTGGCCATGCGGCTGACCCACTTTTTTACGACGTGGACGTCATCCCCCCCAATCTGGACATCACGAGCAAGACTGCGACTGGCGATAACGATATCTCTCTGGACCTCAATTCTCACCCCGACAATCGACTCCCTGATAAGGGAGCTACGATCATAGTATTTTACTGAATACCGGGCATCACCTATGTATCCCTGATTATGTAATTCCAAAATCCTATGGGTGATTTTTTCACCCCTCAACACGATATCGTCACCATGTGAAGCAAACTCGAAACGAACGTTTTCCCTCGACCAAGGCATATTTTCTTCGATATAGTCTTGGACGAGATTGTGTACTTGCCCCCACGTGATTTTGATTTCCTTCTGAACACCCGCGTAGGCACTGCTTCCTGCAAAGATCGATATAATTGCAAGCAACAGCAGGCTATTTACGTGCGGGAACCTGTTCATGAAGTTACCTCTTCATACCAGCGACTATCGACAACATCGTATCCGCCGTTTGTACACATTTCGAATTGATTTCGTAGGCCCGTTGACCAGCGATCATCTTTACCATTTCGTCGATGACGCTGACATTGGACATTTCAAGAAAGGTCTGAGCAATCGTGCCATTGCCTTCCACCCCCGGAACACCGAGATTTGGTTCACCGGAACTTTCCGATTTTTCGAATGTATTTCTCCCTAAGCTCGTCAAACCACCGGGATTGATAAATCTGGCGATTTGCAGTGTACCTGAACCAAGGACTGTTCCTGCTTTGTCCGTCGCCGACCAGATGCCGCCACTGTCGATCGTAAAATTTGTTGCCGCTGTAGGAATTGTTATGCTGGGCAGCAATTTCAGGCCATCGGAATTCACGAGTGCGCCAGTTTTGTCAATCTTGAAATTGCCCGCCCGCGAATAAACGGTCTGACCATTTTTATCAAGTTGATAGAAACCTTCTCCTTCTATGGCCCAATCGAATTGATTTCCTGTTTGCTGGAAATCTCCCTGATTAAAGAGTTTTTGTACAGATACGACCTTGACGCCCATCCCAACCTCAATGCCTGTGGGTAGTCTTACCCCGGTCGTGGTTTCTGTTCCTGATTTTGAGCCAACTTGATACATAAGATCCTGGAAATCGACACGAGATCTTTTAAAGCCCGTGGTATTAACATTCGCCAGATTATTGGCGATAATATCCTGTTCAAAAGATTGTGCGTTCATTCCTGTTGCTGCTGTCCACAACGATCGGATCATTTTGACCTCCTTATATCAATTTGCCAACACGAGTTGTCGAAATTTTGTCCTGATCTGTAATAGTTTGAATAAGTTTTTGGTATGTTTCCAAACTTCGTTGAATTTCAATCATCGTAACCATCTGCTGTACTGCATTGACATTTGATAATTCGACTGAATTTGAGATAATCTGGGGGTCTTCTTTGACCTTCACACCTGCCGCCGCAGGGGCGCTGAAAACACCATTCCCGGCTCTTTCAAGCATTTTAGGCTGGTCAAACGTTACGATTTTAAGTTTTCCAATCTGTCCGCCATCGACAGTTATCAAACCCTGCCTATCAATCTGGATGTCCTTACCTTTAGCCACGACAGGGCCTCTATCGCCTAAAACCGGCTCACCCGCAGATGTGACTATTTCACCGTTTTTATTAAGATGGAAATTCCCTTTCCTGGTATATAATTCTCCATCTTTGGTCTGTATAGCAAAAAAACCGTCCCCATCGAGTGCGACATCCAGTACATTCCCGGTCTGCTGAATCATTCCCTGACTCATGTTTATCGTGTGCTTGTCGCTGGAAATCTGATTCTCTTGTTGATCCATGAGGTCATTCTGGGCGATAGACCGCAGATACTCTTCCTTGAAACCGATGGTTGACGCATTGGCGAGATTGTTAGTGACATTTTCAAATTTTGCCACCAGTTGTACGGCCGCACTTGCTATGTCCTGGATATCGCCTGCCATGGAATCCCTTTCGTTTACTTGTTATGCAAGCAATGAATATGCCACCTTGGCATAAGAACATCTTCACGCTGTTCTCTGATCTATCTTTCCAAAACACACGTATTCCTTCCCCTCGCGGGCGGAAATTACGTTAAGGGGGAACATAATAATGGGAAAAATATTCCTGTTTTTGAAATTATGACTGAGAAGGTATCTCTCTGTGACGTTCGTTCATTGAATAGACAAAGGCTAGTAGTTCGGCGATTGCCCTGTAAAGCTCTAGCGGAATATCTTCATCAAGATCGAGCTTACAGAGAATTTGCACAAGACCCGGGTCTTGTTGAATCGGTATGCCATTTGCGCGGGCAAGTTCGATAATTTTTTCAGCTATGAGTCCTTTCCCTTTCGCGGTAATTCTCGGAGCGTTGTCCTTCTCTTGTTCGTACTGAAGGGCAGCAGCAAGAATCTGTTTCCCCGATTTTTTCATCCTTTGTTCACTCATGCAAACAGACTAAGGGCCAAACGGTTATTGAAGGGCTGACGAGACAAATATTCCTGCCTCATAACATAAATATTCTCTTCAACCAGACATTGCAACCCCCCCACATCGTAACCTGCCCCCTCAAGTTTTACTTTCAGTTCATCGAGATAATTACCTACAAAATGTGATATATATTCATTTTGACAGTGAAAGACAAAATCTACCTTTTTACCCTTAAATCTCGCATCAAGGGTAATCTCGCCAATTTGATCCAAATCTAAAAATATTGTCATGCGAAACGACGCTCCCTTTCCTTCATCAGCCTTTCCTTGTTCATTTTCCCGCTCAATGTAGATATCCTGCATGCGTACACCTTCCGGAAATGCAAAGGGGATCTGTAGAATATATGGTCCGTCACTTTCTCGGGATACAACATTGAGGATCTGATGGGCCTCAAGGGCAGATATGGATTCTTCGGCAAAGGAACAAAGCTGTTTTAATTGATTAAGGAGGGTATCGTCGATGTTCGAAACATCACCCATGAAGGCGTTGAGGTTCTGTAATATATCCATGAACAATCTTTTGACGGAAGTTTGGTCGTCCCCTTTGGAAATCTTTGATCCCTGAACAAGGTATTTTACCAGATCATGCTCCATGTTAAGACCAAGGATTTTAGCATAGTTCGTCAAGTTATTGACGAACGGCTGGGTTATTCCCGAGACAATAATTTTCTCCGAGAGTTGCGATATCTTCTCTAAATTTGCATTAATTATCATCAACGATGGTGGCAAGGATTTTGAGTTTGTTAACAATTCGCCGATTTTTGAAAATATTTCTCCCAGGGCTACCGGGTTGGATCTGTGAAGGAGCAGGTATTTATTGATTACAGCCGCTTCGCCCTGGGTCGAAGAGATCACACGCAGCAGAATGGCGGGTGTCAATTTTTCGACCTGTACCGTGATTTTCTCACCCGCCGTCAAGGGCATCTGAGAGTCGGCCAACATTGAGGAATTCTTTATATTCATCAGATACTGGCTACCAGGCAACGCCTTCATCACTGTTGCTTCGAGGGTATCTCCCACAGACAAGGATAGGGCACCAAGATTCGTCCGTGAGGAGGAACGGTTTATCTCCGTTACACCCGCTATCTTTGTTGTCGCCGTAAGGATCGTGGTCATTCAATGATTTTCCTCTGGTGAGAGTGAAGATTGAGGATGAGCTTGACTTCTCCTTCGGTAATATCTAGAACATCCGCTATTTTCTGGTCAGATATTCCTTCTGTGGCCATATCGAGAACCTTTTGATAGCCTTGCTCCTTTGAAATATTATTCTTTGGATTATCATTCGACGTCAATGATTCTGATTTTTCGATGAGATTGCTCAAATGTTTCTCCTTTTCATCAATTGCATGGAGAATGCCCTGTAATGATCTTCGACCTGACTCTATGGCATCAACAAATTCCTCGGATAGTTGTTTCGAATCTTCTAATAATTGCTTGAATTCCGCGAGAGATTGTTCTGAGAGGCCCCGCTCTTTTTTTTTCGTTGATAAACTGACGAATCTGAAGAAAAAAAGGAGTGCGATCAATAGCACTACATCGGCGGCAATCTGCACCTGAATGAGCATATCTGTCGTTATTTTCATATCAAGCCTTGATATCAATGTGATGAACACCCTGCTCCAGCATCAGGCTGTTATCTGGATCATGCTCATCTTCAATGTGTTTCTGGCTATTTTCCGATCCTTTTTTGCTTCGTTCCTGATTATTTTTTTGCTGAGCATCAATAGTCTTTTTTTTTGCTTCTTCGGCATCTGATATTTTTTCACTTTGACGCTTTTTTTCTTCTTGAAGTTGAAGAGAAAAGTATCTCTGTTGCGTATCCGGGTGTTGCTGCTGGACCTTCTGAATCTTCTCAGTAACATGGGCCTGAACGATACCCTGATTCATTTCAATAGGCCTGACCACTTTGTTACTCTCCTAGTAAATACCTACCCAGCGTTTCTTCGTGATAATAACGACTTAACTACCTCTACAAGAGCAATGTATCTTCATTTTTTAATAAGCCATCCTGATGATAATTTCGTTACATCCTTCATGATGGGTCGCTTCAACGAGCATACCCATGTCCTTCATGAGAGCAACGCCCAGAAGGAGGTCTTCATTAATTTGAGACGGCATCTTTCCTGGGGATTCTTTCTTCGCAACCACGGCTATAAGGCTTATTTCCTGATCGGAATAAATGACGCCACCAAAGCGACAAGAAACAACAACATGTTTTTTATCACATGTCGCAGACAGAAATAATCTTTTGTCCGGCTCCGCTTGCATTCGTTTTATTGCATGGCGGAACAGCATCCATAAAGCAATAGATAAATATGAATAAACCCCCTTGATATCTGGAAGTGAATCATCGATTGCTATTTCTTTTGTAACCTCATGTTTGAAATCAAGATAATATTCTGCAAATCGTAACTCCGACGCAATCAACTTGGAAATATTAATTATTTCTTCCCGTTTTTTGCCTAATGTATAAAACTTACCGCTGACATCATGAAACATATTGTAAAATCGGTCTGATTCTGTCGTTATCGAAGTAATATCTGATAGGATTTTTTTGTGAATATTCGAATACTCAGACGCAACATGCGGATATTGATCATTAATATTCTTGAAGTTGTCCTCAATCCTTTTTTTTAGAATCTGAGCCCTACCCATAATACCATTAAGGGGATTGGCAAAGTTGTGCAGGATACCAGGAATAAGCTCATGCTGAAACGTCGCAACAAATGCCTGCTCAAGATCTCTGAAGCGGTCTTCCCCATCCATTTTCGTCTCCTTCTACAGTAGTAAAAACTTAGTTATGTAAGTTTCTTTAACTTTTTCAGCATCCAGCAGGCGGTTGACGCCTTCCGTGATTTCTTTCTTGATGGCTTTTTTCCCGTCATTTCTGATCAAATCGCTCACCGTTCGCTTATGAACGGTGTCAAAGATAAGTCTTCTAATTTCGATCCTCGATTCGATGGATTTCCCATCTTCTTGAGGCGCCATCTCCAATAGGAATCCACAGGACAACAGCCTTGTATTTCCTTTATCATCTTTCACGTCAATATTAAAGTTATCCATGACTGCCATGAATGATTTCTGCAGTTGCGTACCGGCCACTACAACAGGGACCATGGTTTTCTTTTCGCTCTTGTGTAGCCAGTTAAAATATCCGGCTAAGACAACTATGATAATTATAATTATTGACGATGAAGCTATCCAATATAACTTCTTTTTGTTTTTGTTGATAACTTCCGGAAGCGACGGCGTCTCACTACCTTCAATAAGCGCTGGTTTGCTGCCAACAGTGATGTCTGTCGTGATCTCTTCATCTTCAATGAGCGGCAGATCAAGTATATCAATCTGTGCCTTCTGTTTCATAACTACAAACCTTAGGTTTAAAGATGTTTTACCGCTCCGCGAAGCCTTAACATGGCCTGAGAATGAAGTTGGCAGACTCTTGATTCTGTCAATTCAAGAATCTTTCCAATCTCTTTCATCGTGCATTCTTCATAATAATACAATGCAACAACCAACCTTTCCTTTTTAGGCAACTGGTCGATGGCGCTCTTCAACCCTTCCCTCAGTTCTCCGGTGGCAAATATTTCATAAGGATTCTGCTTATCGATAACTTTGAGCACCCCCTGATTGTCGACATTTTCAAGATAATCGGGAGGCAGGTCCTCAACGCTAATCACGCCTATATATTTCGCGTCATCAAGTAAACGGAAGTATTCATCAAGGTCGATGCCGAGATGTTTTGCTACTTCTTCATCAACAGGCGGACGGCCGAGCTGCTTCTGCAACGTAAAGAATGCCTTCTCCAATTTACTGTCTTTATCCCGAACGGACCGTGGTACCCAGTCGCCTGCTCTCAGTTCATCGAGAACAGCACCGCGAATTCGGAATTTTGCAAAAGTTTCAAACTGAACATTCCTCGTGTCGTCATACTTGTCCAACGCTCCCATGAGCCCGATCATACCCACGTTAATGAACGACTCTTTATCTGAATGATCAATAGGTATTTTTGCTGTCATCCTTGACACGATATTTTTCACAAGTGGCGTGTACTTAAGGATGAGGCAATCCCGTTCTTTTCTATCCATGATCCTGTCCGATAACCGAAGCTCCGAAAAAGACAACGTTTCCTTCTTCTTGTATCTCGGGCGTTTCCTTTAGGAGTTTTTCTGCAATTTGACGCAGACACCTGCTGCCAATGGATGAGGGATACAACTCCATCAAAGCTTTCTGCCTTTTTACTGCCTCTTGACATTTTTCGTCGTACAAAACATATCCCAAATATTCCAAATGGATATTCAAAAAATGGTCGGTGACTGATCTTAGGCGACCGAATACTTCCTTAGCTTCCCCAGGCGACCGAACCATATTAACGATTAGCTTAAATCGCTTCTTTGCATAATTTTTGTTCAGAATCTTCATCAGGGCATAGGCATCGGTAATGGACGGAGGCTCCGGAGAGGTAACCACAATGATTTCTTTAGCAGCCATATTAAAATACATCACATTCGCAGCAATGCCTGCGGCCGTGTCAATAAGCATGAAATCAGGTCGATCCTTGAGGCGATTGAGTTCATCAACAAGGGTTAGCTTGTGTCCTTTGGAAAGATCGGCCATATCTGCTATTCCTGACGACGACGGCAAGATCATGATTCCTCCCGGACCTTTTATAATTATTTCGTCGAGGGTTTTTTGACCATTCAGTAGGTGATAGAGATTATATTTCGGCGTCAGACCAAGAATAAGATCGATATTGGCAAGTCCTGTGTCGGCATCCAATATTAGGGTTTTTTGATTCATGGATGATAGTGCAAAGGCCAAGTTAGCGGTGATGTTCGTTTTACCGACACCTCCCTTACCGCTTGTTATAGCAATCACACGAATGTATTCCTGTTTAGTCATTTTATCTCGTAGCGAACCAGCTACATTATTCTTTTTTAATTCCTGCTGTCTCTTAATTTGTCTAAGCGGAGTCGCTTGATCCACCGTGATTACCTCTTTTTATTGTATTAAATTACGTACAATTAATTTCGCTAATTTTTCAGGTGTCGCGCTTTCAATATCTTGCGGCACATTCTGACCATTGGTTAAATAACCGACCGGTTTGCCGGCATGCCTGACAAGGTCGTAAATGACACCATAATGGCTGCATTCATCAACTTTGGTCAGAATGAGATTATCGTATTCCGTCAGGCGATAGTAATTCTCTGTTGCCAGCAAATGATCTCTGGACATCGAGGGACTAAGCAACAGGTTAATTTCAACTTCATTTTTTCCTAAAAATGTTTCACGAATATCTTTTATGTATTCGTTATCGTTTGGCGACCTCCCGGCAGTGTCAACAAGAATGATATCCGCGCCTGATAATGCTTTTAGGCTTTTTTCAAAACTGGTCTTACTGGCTGCCACCTGTAAGGGAATATCAATAATCTTTGCATACACCTTCAATTGTTCCACTGCCGCAATCCGGAAGGTATCCATGGTGATAAGCCCAACCTTCTTTCTTTTATCTACACAATAACTTGCTGCCAATTTTGCCAGGGTGGTCGTTTTTCCCACGCCTGTCGGGCCTATAAATGCCTTTATCCTCTTTGCCTTAGATATTCCGTCTATTTTTAAGAAAGATGTGGCAATGGTTTTTTCCGCTAATTTAAGGCAGGAAGCGTAGTTATTCTCGTTTTCCGAAAGACGTCCTTTTTTCATTTCAGTAATAATGTGAAATGCCTTATCCTTAGAAATACCATTGACCGTCAAAGTCTTGTACATTTTTGCTAAATGCTCGCTCTCTTGCCGGAATCTGGCCAATCCAATAACATCAACTAGTAATTCAACATTATCTTTCAGATTTTTTATCTCTTCACGAATGTCATTAACCGATCCCATTTTCTCCAGGATGAGCTGAATATTGGCGTATTGATGAGCAATGTCGCCCTGGGGCAATCCAAAGGATTCATTCCTTCCTTCCCCTTTTTGCTCTTTGGATAATGAGTGCCCCTGAATGAGATCGTTTAATTCCGTGATATCGACGGCAGCAATGACCTCAATTTTCTGTGGATTCGAATTTTTGATCGTCTTTGTCGACAAAATAATCGCCTCCGGTCCTAGATCGTTCTTGATCTGTTGTATGGCATCCTGAATTTTTGACACTTCGTATCTTTTTATCTGCATCCTATATCTCCACCATCCCAAAAGAAGTGATATTTGCGTCTCTAGTTAATTCGTTATGGGCGATCACACATACATTCGGGAAAAACTTTTCTACAATTTTCCTGAAATGGGTTCTTATGTTAGGCGAACAAAGTAGTATTGGTTGGTATCCCTTCGACGTAAAATCTGTCACATAATTCTGGATGCTCGTCATGATACGCTTAATTGTATTGTGGTCCGGGGTGATGAAGGATTCATGTTCACCATGCTGAATGGATCGCTGGATGATATCCTCTACGTCCGGAGAAAGCATAATGACATTGACGTTTCCATTCTGATCCTGATATTGTTTTGTAATTGCTCTCGCAAGCGACTGCCTGACATATCCCAGCAGTATATCGATGTTCTTCGTCATTGGGACATAATCCGACAAGGTTTCGATTATGGAGAGGAAATCGCGGATTGAGATTCGTTCCCTAAGCAGACGTTGCAAAATCTTCTGGAGAATCGCAATAGGAACCACCTTCGGCACGAGATCCTCGACAACCTTAGCATGCGTCTTGGACAAGTTATCGAGGAGTGATTGCACTTCCTGCCTGCCGATCAGGTCTTCAACGTTTGAACGAATGATCTCTGTCAGGTGGGTTGTAATTACGGTGGACGGATCGACAACAACAACCCCCTTTGCCTGCACCGCATCTTTTTCTTTATCTGGAATCCACACAGCGGGAAGGCCAAATGCCGGCTCTTTAGTTTCAATGCCTCTAATCTTGTGACCAGGATCATCGGGCGTAATTGCCAGCTGATAGCCAGGCATCAACTCGCCTCTGGACATTTCAATTCCCTTGATTAAAAAAATGTATTCATTGGGCTTGATCTGAAGATTGTCCCGAATATGAATTGCAGGAACTACAAACCCTATTTCAAGGGCTAGCTGCTTTCGCAGCGCCTTAATGCGGCCAAGCAATTCGCCTCCCTGTGCTGAATCCACAAGAGGTATCAGGCCATAACCGACCTCAAGACCGAGTGGATCAAGGGGTGTCAGAACATCTATTGCCTCTGCAGCAGGCGCGGCTACCACCGGCTGGATCTTATCCAGTTCCAGGGTATCTTCTTGTGGTCTTTGAATAAGTTTATACGCCAAAACGGCAAACATAAAGGCGACAGCTAGAAATGACACTTTCGGCATGCCGGGAATAAGAGCGATAATAAAGACAACAAAAGCGGTAAGTGTTATCACTTTGGGGTTATTGAACAGCTGACCGGTCAGTTCATGTCCTAAGTCGGAAGAAGCAGATGTACGCGTTACCAGAATTCCTGCTGCGGTCGACACGATAAGGGCAGGAATTTGGGTTACAAGTCCGTCTCCTATGGTCAGTAGTGAATAGATGCGGGCAGCATCAGCAACACTCATATCGTTTTGTAGTACACCGATGATCAAGCCTCCGAGAAGATTGACCACAACGATGATTATTCCGGCGATGGCATCACCTCTGACAAACTTGCTCGCCCCATCCATAGCGCCATAAAAATTTGCTTCATCTTCAATTTCTTTGCGCCTTTTCCTAGCTGCTGTATCCGTAATCAAACCCGCATTGAGATCAGCGTCGATACTCATCTGCTTCCCCGGCATGGAATCCAAGGTAAATCTCGCAGCTACTTCGGCAATTCTAGTCGCACCTTTTGTTATGACAATGAAATTTATTAGCACCAGAACAGAGAAAACAATAAAACCGATAACATAGTTGCCGCCGACAACAAAAGACCCGAATGCCTTGATTACCTGGCCTGCGGCATCTGTCCCTTTGTTACCATGAAGAAGAATGAGCCGTGTTGAAGCTACGTTCAGAGAAAGCCGCAGCAGAGTGACGATTAACAGGACGGAGGGGAAAACGGAAAAATCAAGAGGTTTGAGTACATAAAGAGACATCAGCAGAATCACAATGCTTATGGCGATGCTTATGGAGAGCAGTATATCCAGGACAATGGTGGGCAGAGGAACCATCATGACCGTCAAAATACCTACAACTCCCAGCGCCAGCATGGCGCCGCTGCTTCTTATCAGTTCCGAAAAAAAATTATTTCTCAGTGCGTATGATTCAGCCATTCAGTTTCTTTCACGACCTGTTTCTTTTTCATTCCATAAACATAAGCAAGTATTTCAGCTACCGCCCGGTAAAGATTTTCCGGAATCACATCGTCTATATTCACCAACTTATACAATACTTGTGCCACCAATTTATTTTCAACCATGGGGATGCCATGCTCTCTGGCAATGTCTTTAATTTTTTCCGCAATGAACCCCGTTCCTTTAGCCAAAACAACAGGGGCCATCATCTTGTCTGAATCATATCGAATAGCTATCGCAATATGGGTCGGATTCGTTATAACCACGTCAGCTTTGGGTACACTTGCCATCATTCTTTTTCTTGCGGCGTCTCTTTGCAATCTTCTGATGCGTCCCTTGACGATCGGATCTCCTTCTGATTGCTTGTTTTCTTCTTTAACCTCCTGCTTTGACATTTTAATACTTTTTTCGTGTTCCCATTTTTGGTAGGCAAAATCGAGTGCCGCAACAATGATCAACAATAAACATACATTGGTGATGATAATGTAGGAGTTACGTCCGATAAAAGAAAATATTTGCCAAAGATCCTGATTCATGAGGGGAATGACTTGATGTAAGTTTGACTTTACGGAAAGGTAGGCAACCAGGGAAACAATCGTTACTTTTAAGATATTCTTGATAAATTCGACAATTGATCTTGTCCCTAATAAATTTTTCAGGCCCTTTATCGGGTCGAGCTTCGAGAGTTTTGGCGCAATGGCTTCCGCTGAAAAGATGAACCCCGTCTGTAGTATATTCGAAAATAATGATGCAATGACAACTGTCAGCATCAGTGGATAGAGGATATAAAAAAATTGCATCGTCATTTCTGCACAGAGCGTTGTTATCTCATTAGGAGATAGACCTGTTGAAGATGCCCGGTGAAGATTTTTTGACAGCATAGTCATAATCTTCTTCAGCATGTCAGAAGCATTGAAATAAAAATAAATGAGAGATGCACCCAAGATGGCAACGGAGGATAGATCCCTGCTTTTTGCAACCTGTCCTTTATCTTTTGATTCAGATCGTCTTTTCGGGGTTGCTTCTTCAGTGCGCTCTTGATTTTCTTCCGCCATGACAGCTAATCCTGGTCTTGTTCAAGGAAATGCAAGTTCCTTTAACGGTAAAATGCTTTTGTGAAGAGTTGTTTTACATCAAGAGCATCAATTGTCGAATATCCGCCGGCAGTTGGTGAAAGACAGTCCCTAACCAGTTGACGAGAAGAGGTATAGAAAGACCGAGAAATAAAAAGCCCACCGCAATCTGCAGGGGAAAACCGACAATAAAAACGTTAATCTGGGGAACAGTTCTAGCTATGACGCCCAGACCGACATTGACGAAAATCATTACGGCCATAATCGGAGCGCTGATTTTTACAGCGATAACAAATACCTCTCTCGTATAATTAAAAAGCATCTGCATAAGGTTACCGGAAAATGAAAAGCCAAGGGGTGGAATGCTTCTATAGCTCTCAACGATAGCGTTCAAAAAGATATGATGACCATCCATAAACAAGAAAACAATCATCGCTATTAGATACTGAAATTCCGACAATGCGGATATTTGAACATTTGACAGTGGATCGAGAACACTCGCCATGGAAAAGCCCATTTGAAAACCAATCAGTTCACCCGCTGACTGGATACCGGCAAAGATGCACCTCGCTACAAAACCAATTATGATTCCTATTAATACTTCCCCCGCCATACCAATGATCATTGAAATGTAATTTGAAGAAAAGGGAGGCAGCGCCTCCATTTTCAAGAAAGGATAAATGACTACTGCCAGGATTAAACCCAAGCCAGCCTTGACCCTTGCGGGAACGGTGCGGTCGCCGAACACTGGTATCATGACAATCAACGCAGTTATGCGAAGAAATACAAGGGAAAATGAGCTAATTTGCTGGAAACTGAGAATGGGAAACTGCAAGCCTCATTGCTCCTTATAATTATCTGACATAATTAGGAATGTTACTAAATATATTGATTGTGAAGCTCATAAGCACATTCATCATCCATGGAAGGGCGGCCACCAGGGCAATTAAACAAGCCACAATTTTTGGGACAAATACCAGAGTAATTTCCTGTACCTGGGTAACAGCCTGGATAAGGCTTACAAAAACGCCTACCGCCAAGCCTACAATCAAGACAGGCGCCGATATCAACAGCGTAATTCTGATGGTCTCTGCCATGACGCCCGTAACAAAATCTATACTCATATAACCTCTCCCTAACACTCATGCCCGAAGCGGACACAGAACAGTTTGAAACTGCCTAATGGAAACTCTGCACTAAGGAACCAACAATAAGATGCCATCCATCAACCATGACGAACAATAGAATCTTAAAAGGCAAACTCATCATGACCGGGGGAAGCATCATCATCCCCATCGACAAGAGCACACTGGAAACCACCATATCAATAATGAAAAATGGTAAGAAGACCATAAACCCGATTTGAAAGGCCGTTTTTAGTTCGCTGATTACGAAAGCAGGAATCAATGTAGTAAGAGAAACGTCTTCTGGCTTGGCAGGTCTTTTTTCTTTGGCTATCTTTACAAACAGAGCGAGATCTTTTTCTCGCGTCTGTTTCATCATAAAGTTTTTTATCGGTACCGACGCTCTTTCCATCGCCTCGTCACCGGATATTTGCTCGTCATAATAAGGTTTTAAGGCTTCCTTATTCACTTGTTGCCAAACTGGGGCCATAATAAAAAAAGTGAGAAACAAGGCCAAACCAATGATAATCTGGTTGGGAGGCACTTGCTGCGTACCGAGGGCGTGCCTCAACAACGACAGGACCACGACGATACGTGTAAAAGAAGTCAGCATTAATAATATGGCAGGAGCGAGAGAGAGAACAGTGAGAATAAAAACAAGTTGGATGACCGTTGCTGCCTTTGCAGGTTGGTCAACCGATCCACCAATATTCAGGCTCACATTAGGTATGGGCAGCGGTTCCGCGGAACTCGCCGTTCCCGCCAATACAAAGATAGAAAGGGCAACTATGACTGAAAGTATAATATATTCTTTGATTATGACTTTTGAGATTATCTGCCCCATCTGTTTCTCACTTTTTCAACCCAGTTTCTGACGCGCAGGGGATATTCCTGCAAGGCCCGCGCAGAAGGAATTCCCAGTGATTGTGCCTTCTGTACACTATGCATTCTCTCAATAAGTAGAGGGTCGGTGATCTTGGTCAGTAAAGTCATCTGGCCACTGGATACGCCGACGACAAGCATTTGGCCGAGTACTTCGATCATCATAATGCTCTGCTTGGGACCCACGTAGCGAGTCATGAGGATATTGATCGCGTTACCGTTATCTATCCCAGCAGGGGTGTGGCTGATGATTCTCTTCAACAGATACGCAGAGGCGATCATCAGACCAAGAACAATCGCCAAGGCAACTAACATCTTTACAAATGATACAATCAATGAATAATCCAACCCGTTACCTCACTTCAATTTATTAACCCGTTCCGTTGGAGAAACAATATCCGTCAGGCGTACTCCGAATTTATCATTGACAACGACAACTTCCCCCCTTGCAATTAGACGGCTATTTACATACACATCCATTGGTTCCCCTGCCAGTTTTGAGAGTTCGACTACAGATCCCTGACCGAGTTGAAGAAGCTCGTTTATGAGCATTCGACATCTACCCAATTCGACGTTTACGGTCAGGGGAATATCCAGGATAAATTCAAGATCGAGATTACCCTTCGACGTCTCGACCTTTTTGACTTCTTGAAAATTGACATTGGAAACCTCCGTTTTCTTGCTAGATATTCCCCGTGTCTGTTCCAGTTCCTCTTGAACGTCATCCCAGGATAAATCATCATCACTTTTTGTTTTTTCGTTTTCCGGTTCGACACTGGTATCGATATCCTTTAAAAGGGCATCAATTTCATTCTGTTCCATTGGTCAGTCCTCTTTTCCTGAATATATCTCCGATATTTGAACCGCTTGATTTCCCCGGTAAATAGCCGGATGACCCGTAAATTTCTTTATTCCTTCGACCATGATCGATAGTGCCGAAGTATCTGAGTCATCCAGTTGAATGACATCCCCCCGTTGCAGATGTACCACTTCTCGAGTACTGATTTGAGTGCTCCCAAGTTCGACAATGATTTCAACATTGGATCGAAGAATATTTTTCTTGAACCTTTCCACAAGGGATTGGTCCGCTTCCATTTGCTCACTCTGGAAACCAGCCTGTAGTTTGTCCCTTATGGGCTCCAATGCTGCATATGGAAGACAAAGCGTCATCATGCCGGTCGAAGATTCAACTTCAATCTCGAAATTGATAACTATGACAACGTCCGTAGGTGACGCAATGTAAACGAACTGTGGGTTCATTTCTGACCGTTGATAGGTCATCTTAAGTTCTATCAATGATTTCCAAGCCTTTTCCAAGTCTGTTAGAGCGTTAATGACCACTCTACGAATAACATTACTCTCAATAGCCGTAAATTCTCTTCCCTCAACCTTGAAGGTGTCTTTTCCCGTTCCGCCAAAAAGGACATCAACAAGCATAAAGATTATTTTCGCTTCAAAAACAATCAATCCACTCCCTCTCAGTGGATCAAGGCGAAAAAGATGCAGGCTGGTTGGTACGGGCAGCGTCTTTAGGAATTCACCAAATTTGATCATATCCACCGAAATCGCACTGACGCTTGTAACCTTGCGCAGAAGTGATGACAATGTCGTCCTGAACAAGCGGGAAAATTTTTCGTTCGTCATATCGAGGGTCGGCATCCGCCCCCGAATGATCCTGTCCTGGCTGGTCAGATCATAGGGCATGATTTCCGCGGGTTCACGAATATCCTCCGCCCCTGCCTCCGTTTCGACTTCTCCGCCTGATATCCCCCTTAGAAGGGCGTCAACTTCTTCTTGCGATAGTATTCGCGACATGCCTTTGTCCTATAAATGGATATTTTTAGACTCTTACTGGACAACAAACTCGGTAAAATATACTTTTGATATTTTTGCCGTCGAGACTATGCTGTTCAGTCGCATTACGACTTCCTCTCGCAATCGCTGCTTCCCACCGACATCCATCAGTTCCTTATATGTTTTGGCAGACAGTAGGTCGAGAATGTTATCCCTCATTTTTGGTTTCAACAAATCCAACTCTTTAACGCCCAGCGGATCACTAATTTCCAATTGCATGATCAGCTTCAAGTACCTCTCTCCCTGATTATCTTGAAGATTAATAATGAAGGGTTCCATCGGATAGACAGTGCCAATGACCGGCTGATTTTGTACAACTGGCTTCTTTGCTACAGGCTTCATGAAGAAATAATAACCAGCGCCAGCACCGCCAGTAAGCAATACGAGAACCACTGAAATAATCAGAATCCATTTCAGCAGGGGACCTTTCTTCTTTGGTTGTGGCTTTTCATCAAGCTGCTCCGCATCGTCAAGTTCATCTTTTTTCCCTTTCGACACTTTTTCATCCCTCCTTCTATCTTATGACCTGAATACAATTTTAATTATGTGCTTAGGAACGTCCTTCAAGTTGCTGTATCCCATTGCTGATAATCGTTGTGGTTGCATACGTCCATGTTCGATTAAATACCTGGTTATGATCCCAGCCTTGAGCATGCTCATCTGAACGGGTGGACGCGCCGATGATTCCGATGATCGTCGCTTTATCCAAAAGATATACACCCTGATTGGAATATCCTTCCGTACCTCTTGCTGATGTGTTACATAAGCCTTCAGCAATATATATACCAATTCAAATAATATTCATAACCATCTAATTACATTCATTAATAATATTGACGTGGGATATATGAATCAGGGAAATGGAGTGAAAGGAATCGTCATTTTATTGACGACATGATGAACGCCAACAGCTACACAGTTAAAACCTTAAGCCCAGATATCAATCACAGTGCCCTTTTCTTTGCGATTGGGTGATAATGAATACATTATGGCGTAAGGATCTCGCACAGAACGGGATGATCGGGTGAAGTCGAGGTCTACTTGGATGAAATCGTCCGGGGTTATATCGACAATGTCTTTGATATACTTATACTGCAGTGTAACGTCTTGTACCTCGCTCCCGACTTCAGAATCCGCGTATCTAGTACCTCTTATTTTTGCTAGCACGGCTAGCTGGTTTTCCGGAGCAGCGAGGGGATATGCGGGTTTGATTTCCATAAAGCGCTCAGTAATTAACTTGACGTCCTATGAGACAACGCAATATATTTTAAACATTGGCCTAATGCGTAACTCAAAACAGTATGCATGTCAACGGCAAAAGAGGCGCCAAAATGAATTGTGTCATTTTGACGCCTCTCCATCATAACTTATTTTGGTTATTATTATCGCTTGATCTGCATCAGCTCCTGGAGCATCTCATCCGTCGTGGTAATGATCTTCGAACTTGCCTGATAGGCGCGTTGAGCGGCGATCATCTTGATGAATTCCTTGGCCACATCGGTATTGGAAATTTCCAGAGAGTGGGACTGGCACTTGCCAAGACCGCCCTCGCCTGGATTTCCAATACTTGGCGTTCCTGAATCGTTAGTTTCGGTGAAATAGCTTCCTACTTTGCTAAGACCGTCCATACTGCTAAAGCTCGCCGTCCGTATTCTGGCTAGGTTCTGCTGCTGACCGTTCGTAAAGAATCCCGTGA
This sequence comes from uncultured delta proteobacterium, assembly GCA_903885795.1. GTDB lineage: Bacteria > Desulfobacterota > Syntrophia > Syntrophales > UBA8958 > UBA8958. The sequence goes on from CAISJV010000017.1 coordinate 82,572, forward strand.
TGATTCCATCCCCGCCAACATCGAGGGAATTCAGCAGTCCCGCAGGATAGCCGTCGTTGCTCATGGAATTAACCCGCGAATCCATGGCATATGAGGTGACTTCCGGTGCGGCGGCTCCGGTTATATCCCAGGTGATTTTCCCGCCATCCCCCCAGGAGGTGTTCTGGGCAGAAAAATCAAAGGTGATGTTCTGCGCTATTCCCCTTCCCTCTTGTCCGAAGGGATTGGTAGTCTTCATAGCTCCGAAAGCAGCTACGGCGTCAGAAGTACCGCCAACGAAATTAAGCTCCTTGGTGCTTTCCCCCGTCACCTTATCGATAAGAACAAGGCGGCCTTCAACAATCATCGCCTTTTCGTTGGCGTTTGTCTCGATGTCATTTAATAAAGCTTGGATACTATCTTTCTTGTTAAGGGGATCAGAATCGATTGTAAATGTATATGTTACGGCTGTAGGACTACTATCTAAGGTATAAAGTATAGTGTCACTATTGTTAAAGCTATACGTCGAAGTCCCAGCAGCATTGAAAAAATTAGCCCATTTTGTATCTGCCGTTATTGGCGCACCAGAAGAATCCTTCAATATCTGATCTGCGGCAATCGCTTCTCTTGTTGCCGAAATCTTTATTTTTCCCGCATCGTCAAATTCCAACCAGGGACGGTCTGGAATAACGGGTGTCCCTTCATCGATATCAGACTTTATATACCAAAAAGTGCGTTCGCCCTCGGCTGTAGTGACATTAACGGAGCGATAGAGTTTTGAAGCTAACGCATGCTTCGAACCTTGGGAATCATAGATCGTTTGGCTTGTCGTATAGTAATTAGGAATATCATCGGCAGACAATTCCGAATCAAGGTTCAATCCGAGTTCAAATACTGTCGTCTCCCGCGGCGTTGATTTTCGTCCCGTAAGGTTGATCGCAGTTAGTGCTGTCGATTCCACTCCCGCGTCGTCGAACATCCTTCCCAGAACCTTATAGCCGCTATTATCAACAAGATCGCCGGCTGCATTAAGGAAAAAGCTACCGGCACGGGTGTAATAGGTCATATCATCTTTAGAATTTTTAACAATAAAAAAACCTGTTCCGTCAATGGCGAGGTCCGTGGCGCTTCCTGTTGTTTCGTAAGATCCCTGGGCAAACGAAGTGGATACGGCCGCGACGCCAACCCCCTGGCCTACCTGCTGATTACCACCACCACCGGATAGACTCTGACTCAGCATGCTGGCAAAAGATACCTGTCCGCATTTGTAACCGATCGTATTGGAGTTTGCCAGATTGTTTCCGATCACGTCCATCTCCTTGGTGCTCGCTGATAATCCTGTCGTCCCGATCCAAAGTGCGCTTGACATATCTATTTCCTCCCCTTTCCTTATTTCCTCGTTGTTATTTATTTTTTAAGATCACGTTACTTCAGTGACATCACTGAAAGGCACATCCTGTCCGTTAACATTGACATAAATGGATTTGTCCTTGAAACTGACAGAGCTCACCTTTCCGGTGATGATGGTATTCGCCTTCAAAGTTTTCCCATCCGCGTCGTAGGCGTTTACCTTGAATGTGTAATTTCCCGATTTTTTTTGGCCATTAATCCAAGTCATATTATTGACTCCCTGCTTCTGATCATTTGCCTGAACCGTATCAACAAAGGCGCCTGTTGCATCATAAATACTGATTTGTACTTCTTTGGAGTCTGCTGCCAAATTATAATACAGATTGACGGAGGAACCATCAGCTGTGAAAGCATTGCCACTACTCGCCGTTACTTCTTTGCCGATTAGATTGACGGCTTGCACATTGGCTTGTGTGCTCTGATAGAGTCCCAGGTTCGTTAGACCAGTATTTAGATTCGTAAGCTGTTCCAGGCTTGAAAATTGCGCCAATTGGGTGGCGAAATCCGTCCCACTCATGGGATTTAAAGGATCCTGGTTTTTAAGCTGGGCAACAAGCATCTTCAGAAAGTCCTCTTTCCCCATCGACTGTGCCTTGCTCGTCGTTGTGGATGTGCTGCTGCTATACTGCTGGAGGATATTATCGATTCCATTTACTGTCTGTGTATCGCTCATGATGTGCTCCTTATACGCCTCTGTCAGGCAAAAATGCTGACCCCTTCCATGTTGTTTTGCTTCTGGATAATCTCCTGGATATTTTTCGGATAATTATCCTCCCCTAAATATAACTCCCGATTCAACATTCTCTCATGATGGCTATTCTGCCCATGATTATTGAACCATGAATTTGTTTGATCTTGATAAAAGTTCCGTTCCGGATTGGGCTGATTTTGCAGCGTAACTTCAATTCTATCGATCTTCAGCCCTTGATTATTTAGAGCCGTTTTAAGATCATCAATATGGGCATTCATCGCCTGCTGTATCTTTTCATTTTCTACTGTCATCATGATCTGGACAGTTTCATTACGGACAGCGATCTGCATATCCAGATGACCCAAAATCTCCGGCTTAAGGGTCAATCTGACCTGCCCATTGTCCTTGTCCTGAGCAATGGCGAAGCTGTCCTTGATTTGATCGACGACGGATTGATATATGGATTTTGAATTATCCATATTTATTTTACCAGGATGAAATTCGAGGCCTTTTGCATTCATGCTCAAGATATCAGAATTTAATGGCATCTTTTCCCTGCTAACAGGAAAGATGATTTCTTCATCCCCGGCTTGACTTGTTTTTGCAGAAACATCTACGGATAATTTGGGCAATTTCCCCTGATCTTCTTGAGCTGTTACCGTGATGACCCTACCGAACTTTTGTGAAGCTGCTCCTTCTTCATTTTTAATCGTCTGTCTATTCTCTGCTCCCTCCATCGCAACCGAAAAGACATTCTTCTTTTCCGGATGCTGAGTATTTTCATATTGTTTAAGTAATTCCTTTTGCGCCCCCTCCTTTACCAGTTGCTTTTCTGGTGGATTGACTTGGAGCTGGCCTTCAACTTTTTCATGTCTGAAATCTTCCAAAGACGTTTCTTTTTGATATATATCGGCATGGATATTATTTCTGCTAAAGATAGCTTCTTTTATGAATTCTCTATGATACAAAGACTCTTGAACGAATATTGGCTGCTCTGAACCGGTTTGGATTATTCGACTTAATCCAACCATACCTTGCCCAACTGCCTTCAGGATGCCTTTGATCTCTTCAGCTGAGAATCCCCTTTCCTTAAGGATCGAACCGGCAGTTTGTCTGAATGACGGCGATATCGACTCAATATGGGCTGGGGACTTCCCCACCGTATCTTGCTTTACCTCAGGCGCCTTCGCCATGATTATCTGATCAAGTTCCATCAGGATGACTTCGATGTCGTCCTGAGGAATTCCTTTTCCCTCCAGCGCCGTGACCAATCGATTCTTAATTTCCTGCTGATTTTTCGTCTTTAGAGGCGAGTCAACTGGCGCAGATTGGAAAGTTGTTTCTTTGACTACTCTCAGTGCGCCTTTGATGCCCTCGGTTGAAAATCCCCTTTTTTCAAGTATCTTCAGAATATCATGTCTGAACGATTGCTCTGCTGGTTCAATCAATGACTTCCCTACCACTAGTTGCTGTGCCTCGGGTGTCTTCGTTGTAATTACATGATCAAGTTCCTTGTGAGATTGAGACTTCCCCCCGGTATCTTCGTTTATATCGAGAACCTTCTCCGCTATTGCCTGATCAAGTTCTGTCAGAATGAATTCGATTGCATCGGCCGGGATTCCTTTCCCCTCCAGCAACATGACCAACTGATTCTTCATTTCCGGAATTATTGTTGGATTGGTTTCCGTTAGGGGATTATTTTTCTTTACCATCGCGGGAAAGATTTCTTTATGTTGCTTCCCAAAGTTATCAGCGGTCTCATTAAGCAAACTGTCTTCCGGGCCGACAAGCCCTCTTATCCCTTCCTCTTGAATAGCAGCAAAGGACTCTGCAGCCGTTTTATCGAGGCCTGCAGCCTCCAATTGGGTAGTCTTTTTTTCGATAAATGGGTAAATATATGCAGGTGCCGCACAGGTATCTTTCGGCTCGTCAATGCTCTTTTCATCAGCAGGCCTATTCGTTGCTTCGCCGAGGGAGGCATTCACTTCGCCCTTTTTGCATTTCCCATTGTCCTGCGCAGTGTTATGGTTACTGACTGAGGAGATTTTGCCCGTCTGGGTATCATCATATCCCGTGGCAAGATCTTTTTCAGTCTGATTGTGATTCAGATATTCAGCCATGGTAATTTGCATCATCTCGAGAAAATTATTTGGCGAACTAATTTTTGAGGGACAGGCAGACATTTTTCCCAACCAAGCTTCATTTGCCCCTGAGGGTTTTTGATCCTTCATCACAGTAATAATTTCTATTGTCGGCATATCTTCTCCGTAACATACCCTGGTTGAGCTTAATCTAAGCAAGGGGCATGCCACGTGTTAATAACCATTAATTACAAGCGCTTGTATTTTATAGGAAGGTTCATTTGAGAAAAAGGGGAAAATATTTCCTGGTGTTGTCTTTTCCGTACCGACACCCACACATGCTTTTGGAGGGGATATGGTTATAAAATCCAAATCCTCGATTAAATCAATCCATAATGACACCATTGGGCATGGGGGAATTTCAAAAGGGAACCCTTGTGCATGACAAAAGGCGTCCTACTTATGATAGTAGCTTACCATCTTGAAATGGTAAGAAAACAATAAGACTTTACTTATCAGGGTTTGGCATCCTGATTCACTCTGCTCATTTTAGTTATTTCCTTTGTAATTTCTACCGCTTTTTGTAAATTCATGTTGGATAAAACAGCCCCTGCCCGCTCTCTTTTCATGCTCATAGTAATCCCGGCAGCCGTTTTTATGTCTAGTTTTTCCATCATGGCCCCCGTCTTGGCAGGAGCAGCTGATTCATATATTTTTGCTAAGTCCTTGTATTTCTTAAGATCTAAAGTATTCTGGGTTTCAACTTTACCGTCAAGCTGCTTTTCCAAGACTTTCAGAGCGTCGATTTTATCAGTTATTTCTTTCTTTAAAACCTGAAGGTTCTGCTCCTCGGTCCTCATGGCATTTTCTCTAACATCGAGTTCCGCTTTTCTCTTTTCCAGCACACCATATAGATCCCTCTCCTTCTGGAGTTTGTCATCAAGGATATCTTTGTATTTTGGAGTAGAATTACCAGATGTGGTTAACTGAGCCATTGCTTGGCCTACAAAAGACAGGTCCTTTTTATGCTCATCTTTGTCAAAGAAAAGCTGCCCCGCCGCCAGGAATTTCACGACAACCATTGCTATGATCAACATTTGAGCAATGATAAGAATTTTTTTCATCCCTCCGTCCTCCTGAATCGTAATATGGCTGTTTCATCCGTCGTTATTCTTTCCTGCATGACCTCTGAAGACTTAAACTCTTCCATATCCTGGTTTTTTAGGTTTTCCAGCACTTTTCTTTCTTTCATCGCTTCCAGCAGGGCGATCCTTCTTTCCTCAAGTTCCTTTGTCACGTCCTGTATTACTTTCTTCTGTTTATTTTCCTTTTTCTTGCAAATATCTATATATGCGACCTGTAATTCAATGTCTCGTAAATGACGAATGAGATGTTGCGAATTTCTCAGTTTATCTACAAGCAAAATTCTCTCCTTTTGTATGTCATTTAAAACCTGTAGAACTTCATTTAACTGATTTTTCTTCTCGGAAAACTCTGTGAGCTTTTGCCCCTCAATGATTTTTTTCGTATCCAAAACTACCTGTAATTTGAAAACATACATTATAAGCTTACAATAATGGCAGTAAATTTATTCAGAAGCGTCCAATCAAATGTTTCTTTGATTATGAATCACTAAAAAGGCTTATCAATTGTTTCTTGGTACTCAAGAAATCAACCTGCTCATTTATCCCCTGTTGAAGGAAGGAATTAACCTTGGCAATCATTGCAATTGCGTAATCAATATCAGGATTGCTTCCCTTAACGTAGGCTCCGATATTGATCAGATCTTCCGCTTTTTTATATGTGGCAAGAATATTCTGAAGCTCATTGGCTTTTTTCTTCTGTTCCTCATCGACGACATCAATCATGACCCTGCTGATGCTATGAAGTATGTCTATAGCGGGATAGTGATTCTTGTTCGCTAATTCTCTGGTCAGGGAAATGTGCCCATCCAAAATTGATCGTGCTGCATCGGCTATCGGTTCATTGAAGTCGTCCCCTTCCACCAGAATAGTGTAAAGTCCCGTGATACTGCCCTTTCCGGCGTCAAGTCCTGATCTTTCCAGCAACTTCGGCAACAGACTGAAAACCGAAGGCGTGTAGCCTTTTGTGGTAGGTGGCTCACCAATAGAGAGTCCAATTTCACGCTGGGCCATGGCAAATCTTGTCAAGGAATCAACCATAAGCAGCACATTCTTTCCCTGGTCGCGGAAGTATTCAGAAATGCTCGTGGCCACATAAGCCGCCCTCATTCTGATGAGCGGATGGCGATCAGAGGCTGCCACAACCACCACAGATCTTCTCAAGCCTTCAAGTCCCAAGTTTTTTTCGAGAAATTCCCTTACTTCTCTCCCCCGCTCACCGATAAGACCGATGACATTAACGTCTGCCTTCGTATTTCTGGCAATCATTCCCAAAAGAACACTTTTTCCCACGCCAGATCCCGAGAATATCCCCATCCTCTGACCCATACCGCAGGTCAATACACCATTGATGGCCTTAATACCCAGATCCATCGGCGCCTCGATGCGACCGCGTTTCAAAGGATTTATCGGATCTGCATAAATGGGATACGCATCAACATAATCAATCGGCCCCTTGTCATCGATAGGATGGCCTAAACCATCGATTACCCGCCCAAGAAAGCCAGTCCCCACGCCGACACTTGCCTGTTTTCCAAGGGAGATAATTTTACATCCTGGACCAAGACCTTGGAGGGTATCTAGGGGCATAAGCAGAACCTTGCCCTTTTTAAACCCCACCACCTCCGCAGTTACGGGCCGCCCTTCACCTGCAGGATATATGGCGCAGAGTTCTCCCAATGAGGCCACCGGACCATGGCCCTCAACCACGAGTCCGATAATTTCACTAACCTTTCCATGAACTCTAATTGGATTGAGTCTATCCAGAGCGCGATGAAATTTTGAAAGATCAACATTCATAATAAGGATGAATTGGCATCTGATCAGTTTATCGATGACAAAAGCAGGTTCTTCACTTCTGTGAACTGGCGATCAATCCTGGCATCAACTTCACCGAATTGCGTTTCAATGATCGCACCCCCCCTGATAATTCCTCCATCTTCCTCAAATACGATATTTTTGATCCCATCAAAACCTAGAAGAAAATCTTCCTTATTGACCATCATATACTGAAAATCTTGAGGGTGAAGGCGAACTTTGATGTTGTCCCGGTCCAAAATATTTCTCATGGCTGCCTTGAGAATATTTTGTACTGTATCTTGATGGGATGTTACCTCTTGATGAATAATCTTTTCAGCAATCGAGAGAGCTAGCATCAGCACATCCTTTTCCGCTTTTTCCATAATGCTTTTTCTTAATGAGGCGACTTCCTTGAGCTGATTTTGTATAGATTCTAAACTATTTCTTGATTCCTTTCGAACATGATCCTCGCCAGTCCTGATGCCCTCGCTAATTCCCCGTTCATAGGAATCTTTTTCCGCATTTTGGACACGCTTTTCATACTCCTTTTTCAGAAGTTCTATTTCTGATATTCTTGATTTTGAGGGCTGCTTTGAATAATTATTTGTCCCCCCGGCAACTTTCTCATTAGTTATTTGAGCTTCGTTATCGTCAACACTGACCAGTTTCACCTGAACAGCCTTAATGACTTTAGAATTATACGTACTCATCACCTTGGGTACTCCTTAGTGCGGTGATTCTCCCCTCTCCTTCCAATCTCTTTGCTGTTTCGACAATGGAACGTTGTGTTTGTTCTACCTCCGACAACCTGATCGGCGGCATCATTTCAATATCTTCCTTTAGCATTTCAGCGCCCCGTCGTGACATGTTCTTGAAAAATTTCTGTCGCTGCCCTTCATCGACAGCCTTGAGGGCTTTTGATAGGTCTTCTGAAGACACTTCTTTCAGCAATTCCTGCAGGCTCCGATCATCGAGTTTCAATACATCTTCGAAGGTGAACATCAGACCTCTGATTTGATTGGCAATATCCGGGTCTTTTTCGTCAAGAGAGGCCATGATTTCACTTTCATTCGCTCTGTTCATCATATTGAGTATTTCCGAGACAATTTGTACTCCCCCGACTTGATGTTCACTGATAGCGCCAACGACAATCTCCTTTTCCAAAGTCTTGGCTATTTCATCAATAAATTCACGAGGCACAGTCTTTAGTGTCGCCATGCGTCTGATAATTTCACCTTGCATTTCCATCGAATAGCTTTCCACAATTTCTGCCGCCTGTTCCGGTTTCAAATGAACAAGGATCAAGGCAATCGTTTGAGGATGTTCCGATTTCGTAAATTCGAGCAACACCCGTGGATCAACATCCCTGAGCCTCTCAATAATCGGGTTTTCTCCCGTGTCAGAGGTTTCTTCAGTCATTATCACATTTGCTTCTTTTTCTCCGATTGCTTTTCTAACTATATTTTTGGCAACCCCTTCCCCAACGGCAATCGTCCCCCCCTCCTCCTTGGCCAAAGTGATAAACTCCCTGGCAACCGTCCTCAATGTCTCCTCTGTAATGGTACTTATTTTATTCATATATTTACCTATACGACGAACTTCGGCAGGCCGAAGATTTTTCATGACAAGGTCCGCCTGTGCCTCGTCCAATGACAGCAACATGATGGCCGCCTTTTCTTCGTTCGTCATCTGTAAATGGTCCCCTTTATTTTACCCAATTTCTAAGTAATTCCGCAAATCTCTTTGCATCTGTGCTGGCAAGCTGTTTAACCAGTTCCGTTTCCGTCAAGCCGCCTCTTTCTGTCTGTCCGTTCAGTAACGACATAGATTCACCTCCCAGGCTCGCTTGCCTTGCGCCCGACAATTGAACTGTGTCCCGTGGGCCTTGTTGTGAAAAACTTGCCATCAGCCCGGTCATCAGCGGCCGGATAACGAAAAGGAAAAGGAGGCCGATTGCTATGAGGAGGACAAGATATTTTGCCACTGGAATAAATGGCGTAAGTCTTTCATGCCACGGAATGTTCGAGAGCGCAGTGTCAAGATCCTGCTTCGTGAAAGACATGCTCGTCAAGATAACCTGATCACCCCTGGCGGCATTAAAACCTGCCGATTTTCTGACCAGGTCATCTAATGAATCGATTTCCTTTTTTGATCTTTCCTGATAGGTTTCCAGTCCTTTGTCATTCTTTGTGTAGATTCCATCCACGACCACGGCTATTGACAACTTTTTGATTTCCCCCACGGGCATTACTGTCTTGTTGACCACTTTGTTGATTTCATAGTTGATCACTTCATCGAGTTTATCTTTTTCCTGTCCCGGCGCGCTGCTCGCTGCCCCCAATTTTGCCGCACCTGAGGTAGCGGATGTTTTATCGCTCTGTTTCTGTGTACTCCTCACTACCGGAGATTCGGGATCGTATGTCTCCTCCATTTTTTCAGTGATGCGAAAATCGAGATCGGCCGTTACTCTGACAACAGCCTTTCCCTTACCAACGACGTTCTCCAGCATGGTCTGAATCTGGCTGGTAAGATTACGCTCAACATTTCTCTGATATTCAATCTGCGAATTGGAGAGACGGGATAATTTGGTTTCATCATGTCCCCTGGAAAGGATATTCCCTTTACTGTCAACAACCATGACGTCTTCAAAACCTAGTCCCTCGACACTGCTGGCAACAAGATGGCCTATGCCATCAATCTGATTCTGTCGGAGGGTCTTGCCTGCTTTGAGTTTTACGGTCACAGAGGCAGTAGCTTTTTGTTGTTGATCTATAAATAATGTGTCCTTAGGAAAGGCAATATGAACACGGCTTTGCTGAATCTCTTCTAGACTGTTGATTGTTCTGGCAAGTTCTCCCTGAATAGCCCGGCGATAATTGAGTTTTTGTTCAAATTCGGTAGCTCCGATAGATTTTTGGTCGAATATCTCAAAACCAATATTACCACCTCTCGGCAAACCGGAGGCGGCAAGTTCCATCCTTAATTCCGGAATTTTATCGGACGCAACCGTTATAGCGTCGCCTGATGGGTTAATTTTGTAGGGGATTTTTTTTTCCTGTAATTTTCCAACAATAGTTGCGGCATCTTCGCTGGACAAATTAGAATAGAGGGTTTGATAGTCCATTTGACCGGAAAAGTTCACCATAGCTGCGATAGCGGCAAGACTAATCAGGGCGGAAGCTACAACCGTCATCTTTCTGACGAGTGTAAGCATGTTGAAATTCTGCCATAATCTCAATATTATTTGAACAGGGTTCATTTTTTACAATCCGAGCGACTAATTATTTCGTCCCTTTATATATGTCCATTTATACACTCATCCGCATTATTTCCTGATATGCTTCTAAAGCCTTGTTTCTGACTTGCAACATGGTTCGAAAGGAAATATCAGCTTTTTCGAGGGCAATCATGACCTCATGGAGGCTGCCTGATTCCTGAACCTGCATTTTGGCAACAGACTGATCCGCCTGGCTCTGCATCTGGGTGACCTCATTTACCGCATCTTTCAAAACACTTCCGAAGCTGTTGCCGCTCTTTTCCTTTCGAAAGGCTTGATTAACCTTTTGTAGTTGTCCTGCAGGGTCGGTTATCCCTCCAGTTAAGAATATATCCTTCATCTTCCCTTCCCTTTCATCATTTTGGCTTATTTACCGAGATCGAGGGTCTTCAAAGCCATGTTTTTTGTTGCATCGTAAGCTGTGGCACATGCTTCAAAGGATCTGGCTGCGATAATCATATCCGCCATTTCCGTCACAAGATTGACATTGGGTAGAATCACCATACCCTTCTCATCTGCATCTGGATGCCCGGGGTTATAGATGGTCTTGAATCCAGTACTGTCTTCGGCAATATTATCGACCTTGACGGTTCTTAAAGCATCTTTTAAAGCCCCATCAAACCCTTCCTGGGGGGTTTCGGCAGATAAAACAACCGATTTTCGCTTGTATGGTCCCCCTTCCGGTGTCCTTGTTGTTTCTGCATTTGCCAGATTACTTGCCACAACATCCATTTTTGTTCTTGAGGCAGCCATACCGGCGCCACAGATTTTAAAAGAAAGTGAATAATCCATTTTACCTCGTCTCCTTCAATGCCGTTTGCAGAGTCCGAAATTTCCTTGCCAACATTTCCACCGTCATATTGTACATAAGATGATTTTCCGCCAGATTGGCCATTTCCGAATCAAGCTTGACCGCTTCCTCAGATTCACGAATCTCGTAATTTCCGGGATCATTGCTTTTTTCCCCCGGCGCCATATGCCGATCTTGGGTCTTGATCATCTGTACCTTGTCCTTATTAACCATGGCATCCCGTAGATCCTTACGAAAAGTCAAATCCGCTGCTTTGAAGCCCGGGGTATCTAGATTCGTGACATTGGAGAGTATTACCTGGTGCCTTTTCGACCGGTAAGTCAGCATGTTTGACAGAACATCAAATGTTTTATTAAATAATGGCGGCATCCTATTCCCTATCTATTGATTTCTATCGAACAGTAATGCAAAGCATATACCATTACGGTTCGTCTTCGTCCTCGTCCTCGCTAAATCCATGGCCTTCTAACTGATACTCATGAAGCTTGTTTCTCATTGTGCGAACACTGATTCCCAGAAGCCGTGACGCCTTGCTTTTATTTCCGTCAACTTTCGAGAGGGTTTCGTAAATTAGCGCCTTTTCGACTTCTTTCAAAGTCATATTCGCTGTGTCCATATGCAATTTTTCAGACTCATGCCGCCCTGATAAGATATCGTGAGGTTCCTTGGATAAATCGCCCTCAAGAAAAAGATGGCCAGGATGAATAACATTATCTTCACAAATCAGGACGGCCCTTTCCATGGTGTTTTCCAATTCCCTGACATTGCCCGGCCACTGATGGGTCATCAAGGATTCAATTGCCTGCATCGATAAATCCGGTTTCCTTGTTTCGTTAGCCTGACTGTATTTTTTCAAAAAATGATCTGCAAGGAGGGGAATATCATCCATGCGTTCACGCAAGGCCGGTATGACAAGGGGAATAACATTTAAGCGATAGTATAAATCTGCACGAAATTTTTTATCCTCAATGGCTGCCTTTAAGTCGATATTGGTCGTCGCAATAATCCTGACATCCACAGGAACGGGGGCCTTGCCTCCCAACCGATCGATTTCACCTTCCTGAATGACGCGCAGGAGTTTGGCCTGCAATTGAACATCCATTTCACTGACCTCATCAAGGAGTAACGTCCCTTCATGGGCTAGTTCAAATTTTCCAGGTTTACGAAAAATGGCGCCTGTAAAAGCACCCTTTTCATAACCGAACATCTCGCTTTCAAGCAGATTGCTTGGAATGGCTGCACAATTGACGGCAACAAACGGATTTTGCCTTCTCTTGCTGTGAAGATAAATGAAACGGGCAAACAATTCCTTGCCGGTGCCGCTTTCACCCTGAATCAGGATGCTTGACCGGCTTTTTGCGACGTTTTTCAACATGACAAGAAGTTTTATAATTCTGTCATTCCTAGTAATAATTTCCATCGACGCGGGGAAAGATGCATCCCCACGATCTGTGCTGGGTGTGTCCAACTCAATTCGCGACGCCAGGACATTTCTGACCGCGAATTCCAGATCGTCGAGGGAAAAAGGCTTCATGATAAACTCAGCCGCCCCTTCCTTCATTGCTTCCACAGCTGTTTTAACAGTTCCATACGCCGTGATCAGAATGACTGGCGTCTGAGGAGATATTTTTTTTATTTCTTTAAGGACATCCATCCCACCCATCATGGGCATTCTCATGTCCGTCACGACAACCTCAAATTGATTTTTTCTAAACATTTTCAGTGCTTCATCACCATTTTCGGCAATACAGACATCAAAACCACTGGTCTCAAGAGAGTCGGCGAGAGCCATCCTCATGGTCAGATCGTCATCCACAATAAGTATTTTCTTGTTTTTCATTTCATTCTTCATCGGCAAATGTCGGCAGGGATATACAAAATACCATGGTGTCTCCGTCCTTTCCCAGATGGACTGACCCCTGATGCATCTCGACGATGCTTGAAACAACCGCAATCCCAAGACCAGTTTTCATTTCTTCTTTCTGAAAGATCCATTCAAGACTGTTCATGGCTCTCATGGTTTCCCCATTCCCCATGTTTTTCTTCATGGAGAAACGAATCTCGAAAAGTCTGCTCCTATTCAAATAAAAAGATTCTGCCTCTTCCATTCCTTCGATTTTGAATCGTGTTTCGATGAAAAGATATTCGCCTTCACGAATAGACTGAAGGGCGTTAAGAATTAACATCAAGAATAGCTGCTTGAGCATTTCTCGGTTTCCGTAAACCACTGGTTCGCAAGGCGAATACTTTATCAGCAGAAAGATATTTTTCCCGTCGAGCATCATCTCGGAAAATTGCAGAATCTCTCTAATACTTTCATGGATATGAATTTTTTCAAAAGGGATTTCCCTCGCCCTCGTTGAAGCCATTATAGTAGTAATTCTTTCGTTTATGTCTTTAACTGCGTCAATAATCTGGGCAGCTCGCCTTTTATTTGTCTGATCATCCGTACTTTTCATCAAAAGAGAAGCCAGCAGTTCGATGCTACCCAAAGGATTACGCACCTCATGGGCAAGTTCCGCCACAATATCATTGAATGATTGTTTATGATTATTATATTCATGTGTATAAATGCTTTTCATGGTTCCCCGGATATAAGTTCAATTCGGCGTCAATCCCTTATACCTTCCTCTCCAGGTGGCGTCTTCCGACATGTAATCTGCCACCTTTGTCCAGAATGCGTCATCACCGCCTCCCTTGAGGTTTGCAATATGCTTCTTGGCGCCGTCACTATCGGATAATTTTATCTCACACATAGCCCGGCGATATAAAATCCACCGCCTATCGGTTCTATCAGCATCATTTAGGGCTTCTTCATACCATTTCATTGCTTCCTGATATTTTTCTTCCAAGTACAGACGGTCCCCTGCGGTCATGAGATTTTCATTCCCGTAAACCTCCCCCTGCTTCAGATTTTCTATATCTCTTTTGATATTTGCCCTGACAAAGCTATCCTTGCAGACCGCATCCATATAATTAAGCATTGCCAGCGCATCTTTTTTAAATGAGAGTTTTTGCAGCGCCGTCGCAATTTTCATCAACGTGTCTTCGTCAGGCTGGTCATAAAACCCTTTATGGAAGGTCTTAAAATACAGGTCAGCCATCGACAGATAATCTTCGCGATTATATAAATCATGGACCAGGGATTTGAAGGCACTTTTTAGAACTTTTGACGTTTCCTGCGCATATGGTCCTTTGGGATACCTTGTGATTGCATCGCTTGATATTTCAAAGGCTTCGAGAAAACAACCGGTTTTCTCCAAGCCACGGGCCTTAAGATAAAGGACGCGCTGCATGGTTTCAGTGTCAGGTAAGGCAGAAAGAACCAGATCATAGTTGGCAATGGGGTTTTCAACATATTTGCTGCCCGTCATTGCTGCAGGAATCTTTATTTCCGGATGAAGAATCCCCAGATTTGCCAAGGCAATCAGGCTTTCCGTTGCTTCCCGGGAACCCGGATATGCTTCAATGACCTGGGAAAATAGTTGCAGGGAGGTTCGGTATTGGCGACTGCCGTAAAATGACGCCGCTAAAGCATAATACGCCGATTTAGCCTGGTCGCCATGGGGATAAATGCTCAAAAAGAACGACAACGATTCGATTGCCTCTTGATATCTTCCCGATTCATACTGAAGGCATCCCATGTACAGGATAGCATCCTTGGGTATGTCTGACTTGTTCGGCCATCTTTTCAAGGTATCTTCATACCATTTAAGGGCGTTCTGCAGATCCTTTATCTCATAGTAGCTTTCCGCCAACGATAATCGTGCCTCCCGATTGTATTTTCCAGTGGGATAATTTTTCAGATATAATTGCAGGCGGTCTGCGGCCTGAGCGTATCTGCCTATTTTTCGCGTCATTACCGCTGCCCCAAACATGGCCTCCTGGATTAATGCCGAATCGGGATACTTTTTCATGAGTCCGTCATAGGCGGCGCCCGCCTCATAATAGAATTTCAAACTGCCATAGCTCATCGCCAATCGATAATAGGCCAGATCATTCTCTTCCTTCGGATCCTGATAATTCCGTAAGATGGCCTTGTAATGCTCAACAGCGATAATATGTTTTCCTGCGAATCCCTGTTCACCCATGAAAAAATAACAATCGGCCAGGCGACGAACTGTTCTTTCGTATGTCGAGCTATCGACATTATTTTGACGCGTTATTTGATGGAACATCTCCGCCGCCCGATCATACTGATGATTTTGAAATGACTGCATCGCCTTCTCGATAATTGAATTTTGGGGCGCAGCCTGTGAACTTGTAGGGGTGTTTACCGCTGTAGTTATGACGGATACGGCCGGTGGAGTCACCTTGGGTTTTGCAGCCTGATAGTCAATACTATGACGCTCATCTAATTTTGATTTCTCTACAACAGATTGGAGATTCGTAGATTTGCCCGCTGCTTTCTCTACAGCAGGTTTGTATTCCGTGGATTTTAAAACAGACGTGTTTGCCCGATAAATCAGTCGATTAGGCATATCATAGACTTTGCGTAACACGCTTTCTGGATATACTTGCCGAATTTTTTCTAAATTTGCCGATCCATCTATCTGTTCTGAATATTTGCCGATCCTGACGGTATACTGCGCACCGATTTTCTCCACACTGACATCGTTCACTTTTTCAGCTGCCAGCTTTTTAGCTTCTCTCAGGGCGTTATTCTTTTCATTATTTGTCATGACCTGAATGGTATATATTTTGGTGGGTTCGGAAAGAACGGTTTGCACTGAGAAAATAAAAACCAGTAAAGTCAGATTGATACAAAATGTCTTCACCATTCCGGATTGCCTTTCAATTAAGTAATCACAGAACCTGACAGCAATTACCGTACCATGATCTTTACTGTGACCTTCACCGTGCAGGTGGCACCCCATTTGCAAGTCAATTTTCAATATTTCTCAAACGGGGGGCAGTATGTCATCTAGAGAGTCCATAACCATGAATCGCCGTGAATACACCCGTGTTTATGCCTACATTCCCATGTCCTATCGTCTAGTATCAAAGTCTGAACACCCCGTGGTCCGTTCCCGAATCTCTGCTAATATGGCCATCCCGGATTTCTCTATGCTCCCGGAGGTTGAGATACCCCTTCTCAACGAATGGTTGCGTGTGATTAATACAAAACTAGATTCCATTATCCGCATAATAACGATCCAAAATGAGGGTTTTCAGTCTCTTCCCTTCAAGGCGGTCCATATCAGCGGCAACGGAATGAATTTTACAACTAATGAGCCATTCCAACCCGGTGATATTCTGGAAATGAAGGCTATTTTATCTTCTGGGCAATCAGCGGCACTATACCTTTATCTATATGGCGAGGTTGTCAAAACCGATAAACAGACTAGCGTGTATGTAACAGTACTAAATTTTGTAAAGATAGATGACAAAATCAGGGATGAAATTGTCCGCTTCGTTTTTGAAAAGGAGCGGGAAATTCTTAGAGAGAAAAGGAAGTGAAGTAATTTATGTTTGTCATTATTGGTGTGCTCTTTGTGACTGCGTGCGTGATCGGCGGTTACCTTCTGGAACACGGTAAATTAGAAGTACTGTTCCAACCGGTGGAGCTGTTGATCATCGGCGGGGCTGCTTGTGGTGGGTTTCTCATTGCCGCACCCCTTAAGACCATCAAGTCTGTCGTGGGCGCTTTGTTGTCCATGCTGACTCATAAACCCTACGGCAAAGAGGAATACCTGGATTCTTTGAGATTGCTTAACGGAATTTTTTACAAAATCAGGCAACAGGGTCTGGTTTCCATTGAAAGCGATGTGGATCAGCCCGAAAATAGTCCTCTTTTTAATAAATTCCCAAAAATTTTACACAACCACCGTGCCATCGGACTTATCACTGATACCCTACGCCTGGTCATGACGACCACAATAGCCTCGCACGAGCTGGAAGCACTTATCGATACCGAATTGGAAGGTCATTTTGAAGAACTCATCACCCCTTCCAAAATGGTAAATTTTGTTGCTGATTCCCTCCCTGGCCTCGGTATCGTGGCTGCCGTTCTCGGGATAGTCTTGACTATGGCGAAAATAGATTCGCCGCCCTCCGTACTGGGGAACAGCATCGGCGCCGCCCTGGTGGGAACCTTTCTCGGCGTTCTCCTCTGCTATGGTTATGTTGGACCGATGGGGAAAAACCTCGAACATGCCGCCATGGAAGACCTACAGTTTCTTGTTGTTTACAAGGTGGCGCTGGTGTCCTTCGTCGGTGGCGCCGCCCCCAAGGTTGCCCTGGAATTCGGACGGAGGGTCATCCCCCACGAATCTAAACCGGGTTTTCTGGAGGTCGAAGAAGCACTGAGGGCGCAGAAGAAATAAATGGACGATAAAGCAACAATCATTATAAAAAGAGGGAAGAACAAGAAACACGAAGGTCATCATGGCGGTTCCTGGAAGGTCGCCTATGCCGATTTCGTGACCGCGATGATGGCCTTTTTTCTATTGATGTGGCTGATCACCATGGTCTCTCCCGAAAAGAAACTGGCCGTTTCCGAATATTTCAAAGAACAGAATGTGTTCAAAGAGGCGTCTTCGTCATCAAGTAAATCAATCATGTCCGCGAACCCCGGTGCGATAAGTGGCGCGAAGCCGGCAGGAAAGGCAGGCGCTACAGATCTTGTGGCCAAAATGAAGAATGCTGTAGAGCAGAAGCTTCAGAGTTTCAGAAATCAGGTCGTCATCGACATCGTGGAAGGAGGAGTTCGCATCCAACTGATCGATATGGAGGGAAGCATGATGTTTCCCGTGGGGAGCAATGATCTGAGTGCCCGGGGAAAAGAAATCCTAAAGCTCGTTGCCGAGAATATCAAAGACCTTCCCAATCGCATCGCCGTCGAGGGCCATACTGATGCCGCCCCCTTCACAGCCAAAGGTGCACATGTAACTAACTGGGAGCTTTCTACCTCCAGGGCTTCTGCGGCGCGGCGGGAATTGGAAAACAACGGGATTGCCCCCACGAGCATCGCCAGAGTCGTGGGGTATGCCGATCAGGAATTGTACATCAAGGAAAATCCGAATGATCCGCGTAACCGGAGAATCAGCATTATCGTTCTCCAGCCCCGGCAACAAGTCATGCAGCAATTAAGGTAAATCGATTACTTCTTTTCGCGTTGTTCCTTTAGACTCCTTCAGTAAGACATACATCAACAACAAAAGACCCGTTATCTGTGTTAAAGGGAATAATGATGCTAGGGCCCCCCATGACGTGGACAATCGAGTGGCCCTTAC
This sequence comes from uncultured delta proteobacterium, assembly GCA_903885795.1. Lineage (GTDB taxonomy): Bacteria > Desulfobacterota > Syntrophia > Syntrophales > UBA8958 > UBA8958. The sequence continues at coordinate 100,998 of CAISJV010000017.1, forward strand.
CGGAAACCACCGTCGGTATGGCAGCGGCGATGCTAAAGCCTTCAGCCTCCAATTTTTTTCGCGCCGCCCCGGACACCATGTTCGTAATCTCCCCGACGGCGTCCTTGATATCTCCGTTTATCTCTTTGATCTCCTCGCCAAGCATGTTGGAAACGATCTTTACAATACTCGATTCAGAAAAAGTTAGTGCCAGAGACCCTCTTGCCGCCCCTGTCAAACCGATAATCGCTGATATGTCGCCCTTGGCAATGTTGTCTTTTTTCAGATAGGGCTTACCCGGAATTGGTTCAATAAAGGCCATCGTTTTCAATACATCGATGGTCGCTTCTAAGAACGGATTGATAAATTTGACATTCATATCGTTCCTCACTTTATTTCGCTTCTTTTTCCATGATTTTTGTTATTTTTTCATTCAGCGTCTCCGCCGTAAAAGGCTTCACAATATAATTGCTGACCCCGGCCTTTACCGCGGCAACAACATTTTCTTGAAGCGACTCTGCCGTAACCATCAAGAAAGGCGTTTTTCCGATCTCGGCATCGGCCCTCACCGCCTTGAGAAGATCATAACCCGTCATGTTCGGCATATTCCAGTCACTGATCACAAAATCTATTTTTTGTGATTTTAAAACATTTAACGCCGCGAGTCCGTCTTCGGCCTCCACAATATTTTCGTATTGAACCTGCTTGAGAATGTTTCTGATGACTTTTCTCATAGTGGCAAAATCATCAACAACAAGTATTTTCATGTTTTTATCCATGGCTCCTCCCGAAGTCTTTATATTATCGCACTATTTTTCATCACTGCTGCTGATATATGATCATTCCCACGCTCAATGGAATATGGCCGGACTCGAAGTTGAGATCGAGTTTAAATATTTGTCTATGGTCGACAGTTTCACTTCCCGCCTTCCCTGCAAAGGCTGTTGGCAAGGTCATGTGAAACAGCTTGTCAGCGTCGTACTTTTGCAGAAAATTACCACAGAGCATATTGAGACATTCTTTCCGGCAATCTTCCAAGATTTGCTCGGACATTTCCTGCTCATCCATTCCCAAAGCGTTTGCCGCCATCATCATCGATAATTCGTAAGGAAACCGGGCAATGATGCTTCCCGTCAAAGCGCCGGAAAAGCCGATCCCGACGGCGCTGAAATCACATGCGAGGGCTTCTTTGTCAACCGACTCGAGAAATATGTAATACATCTTTTCAAATACTTCAAAAACCGCTCGCATTAGGTTTTGTCTTATATTCTTTGTCTGTTCCATATTCGGATGCGCCTCAATTATCTTCATTAAAAAAATTATGAAGTTTATTTGTCAACGATACGCAACAATTCGTTCGCCTGTTTTAACTGATCCAGGAGTAGGAGCATATTCTTTTCGACGTCAATTTCCCGTAATTGAAATTTTTTAGTAACCTCGCTGAATCCGCGGTGGGCAAGGCCATCCATGCCACCATCTATGCCCATTGTCAGGCAGAATTGATCGGAAAGATAGATTAGACTGGTTAAAATATTTTCATCCAAATCGATGAGATTGGGGCGGTGGTGCAAGGAGATGGCATCTCTAATTTCCTCTGGAAAGTTCCAGTATTCCGCAATCCGGCCGCCCAGCTCCGCGTGATTGATGCCAACAATCTCTTCCTCAGCCTCAAGAAAAGAATATCCGTGATGATTTACAAGCTCGAAAATTTTCTTGGACGCATCTTGCACATATTCTCCCATTACTAGTTTCCCGACATCATGGAGTAGCGCTGCTGTATAAAGAACTGGATTTTCCTTTTGATGTAGCTGACGTGACAGAATCTGTGACATAAGGGCAACTGCCACCGAATGTTCCCACAGATCGCTGGCTTTATCGCCATAACCTTTCTTGGTAAAGAATTTCGAGACGCTTGCCGTCTGAATGGCGCGGACGAGATGCTGCTGACCCAAATAAACAACGGCATCCTGAATGGTTTTTATTTTCTGTCTGACTCCAAAATATGCGGAATTACTTATTTTTAGTATATTTGCGGTAATGGCCTGGTCAAATTTAATAACCGATACTATTTCATTTACAGAATAGTCCTCATTTCTGAGGAGTTCGGTTACCCGCTGTACAGTCGCCGGAAATGCGGGCAATTTATTAATAGAAAGAAGGATTCTATCGAGCATTATAACTCCTCTACCGCTCCGCCAGAAGATCTCACAAAGCACTTTCCGTCGGAAAGCTGGAGCTTAACCGTGCGGTTACAGTTTTTCCCTGTGTCTTCAGAGTTGATTAACACATTGTTCTTCCAGAATAATTTTCTCATCGCCGTGATATTCTTTTGCCCAATACGAAAATAATCCGCATCATTGAGAATACTTGCTCCACCGGCAATCTTAACGATCATTCGCTTTTTTTCCGCACCTAATTGGTAGCAGCTCTTGAACAGCAAGGGAACACCCGTATCGGCGAACATACCCGGAGATGCAGCCGCCTTGGTTTTATCAAGCGTTGAATCCGGAAGCATGAAGTGCAGCATTCCACCCACCCGCGCCATTGGATCATAGATGACAACGGCGATACAAGAACCCAGGGCGTATGTAATAATAACATCATTCGGTTGCCTGCTGCATTTCAGGTCTGAAATTCCCACAACAAGATCAGCCATATTCGAAATTTTAGATTCCTTTTCCAACGACCGATCCTTAATCGTCCCTAAAATGTTCCCATCGACAGGAAGAAATCTCTCTCTTCTCAGCCGATCACGGAGCAAGGACTATGAGCGGATCTGTATCGCAATTTTTTTTAAGGAAATGCAAATTTAAGGCCAGATTTTGTGGCAGGCAGTTACAACCTTTTGAGTTTCTCAACAAGAGTGGTGCGATTCAGATTGAGCATCTTTGCCGCGCGGTTTTTTACGCCGCCGCATTTGTCAAGGGCTTTTAAAAGGAGATCCTTTTCGAATTGAACAACCATGTTATTGAAATCAACGCCTTCTTCAGGAAAATCACCGCTGTATTTGGCGGAGGCGGGAATCCTTCTCAGAGCTATTTTGTTCGGTAAATCCTCTATGCCGATCTCACCTTCTTCCTTCATAACCACAAGCATTTCTATCAAGTTCTCGAGTTCTCTTACATTACCGGGCCAGGGGTATTCCAGCAGCATGTTCATCACCGCCGGGGAAATCCGGTGCACGTTCTTCTTTTTTAACTTGTTTACCTTCTTTAAGAAATGATTGGCCAATATCGTTAGATCCATCCCCCTTTCTCTAAGGGGAGGCAAATAAATAGGAATGACGTTAATGCGATAAAAAAGATCTTCCCGGAAGCGTTTTTCTTCGACAAGTTTCTCCAGGTCCTGATTCGTTGCGGCAATTATTCTGACATCGGCGTTGATGGTCTTAACGCCCCCGATTCTTTCAAATTGCTTCTCCTGAATCACCCTCAAAAGCTTGACCTGAAGAGCGGGGCTCATATCGCCTATTTCGTCGAGAAAGATCGTCCCCCCCTGGGCGAGTTCGAATCTGCCGATTCTGGTTCTGATGGCCCCGGTAAAGGCCCCCTTTTCGTGGCCAAAAAGCTCGCTCTCCAGGAGTTCTTCCGGAATGGCGCCGCAATTGACGGGGACAAGGGGCTTATCTTTTCGCTCGCTGTTAAAATGAATCGCCCGGGCAACCAGTTCTTTCCCGGTGCCGCTATCACCATGAATAAGGACAGTGCTATCCGTCGTAGCAACCTTCTCAATCTTTTCAAATACTTTCTTCATCGGCTCGCTGTATCCGATCATTTTACCGAAATCGGAGTGGCCTTTCAGTCGATCCTTAAGGAGAATGTTTTCTTCCTTTAATTTAACATAGGATAAGGCCCTCTCGATCGTGATTTTGACGAGGTCGTTTTTTAGAGGTTTGGTGATGTAGTCAAAGGCCCCCATCTTCATGGCATCAACAGCAGAGTGGACACTTGCGTAACCCGTGATGAGAATAACAAGATTATTCGTGTTTATTTCCTTAACAAACCGCAACAATTCAAGCCCATCCGCATTGGGCATCCGCAGATCGGTGATTACGAGATCATAGCGGTCTCTCATAAATTCATCCATGCCCTGCTTTCCATCTGCCACGGCCTTGGCGAGGTAACCGCTTTCCTCAACGAGCTCCACCAAATTCTGACGATTGAGTTCATCATCTTCGGCAATGAGGATCCTGAATGCTTTCATAAAGACTTTACTTCCTTTCTTCAAATGGTAACTCGTCAATAGTCTGACATACTCTGTCAAAATACCCGTCAAAGTCAAGATATTTTTGACGTGTGTACACTGTCGCAATGGGTCTCCCCCATATACCCACCCGGGCATACGAGCACATTTTTATTCATATCTTCCCCTAGCGTTGTTCTTCGGATTACCAAGTTAAATTCGGCCTGAAAGTTATGGGGGCAAATTTCTTTTTTACAACACACGGCAGGTAATCTTGCATGGGGATTTATGTGATTTGTCAGTGTACTCGAATTCGTGGCAGGTCGTGGCCTTGATTTTGCAATTATCGCCAAACCGGAGCAATCCATGAGAGACAAAATATCCATTAAGGAGAATTACAATATGAGAAGAACATCTTTGCGCACAAAACTTTTAACAGGAGGCATTCTGATCGTCCTTATCCCCCTCCTCGTGGTCGGCATTTTCTCAGCCTACAAATCATCTACGGCCCTTCAGGATATTTCACTCGAACAGTCTGTCACTGTGGCTAAAAACCTCTCCGCCATGGTGCAGATGACCCTAGTTGAAGAAATCAAACTTTTGTCCGCCTTCTCCGTTGACCCGGCATTTATTGACGCCACGGCTGGAAACAGTGACATTGCCGTGGCCAGGCTTACGGAGATGATGAAAAAAATAGGCGGCGAATATGAAGTCCTCTTTGTGGCCGATGCAACGGGGCTCATTAAGGCGGACGGCATCGGGGGATCCTACAATGGCATCAACATCGGGGAGCGGGATTATTTCGTTGCGTCCAAGGCGGGTAAGGCCAACGTCGGCACAGTGATCAAATCGAAAAAGACTGGAAACCCCGTTGTCGTCATCGCCGCCCCCATTTATAAGGACGGAAATTTTTCCGGCATCGTCGCCGCGGCCATGAAGACCGACACCCTGATCGAAAAAATATCTTCGATTAAGATCGGCAAGACCGGGTATGCCTTTATGGCGGATAAAACAGGTCTCGTCATCGCCCATCCCAAAAAGGAATTCGTTCTCGAAATGAATTTTAACACCATCCAGGGCATGGAACATATCACCAAAAGAATGCTTGCCTTCGAGACGGGTTCCGATCACTACACTTTCAAGGGAGTGGACAAGATTGCAGGCTTTGCCCCCGTGGAAATTTCAAGCTGGGCCATCGGTGTTACCCAAGATGAATCGGAATTCCTAGGGGCCGCCAATGCCATCAGGAATATCATCGTCGTCTTCGCCGGTGTCTTTCTCCTTCTCACCGTGGTGGGCGTTCTCTATTTCGCCCGCGGCATAACTCTCCCCATCGGCAAGGCAACGGCAGAACTGACCGAAGCCTCTACACAGGTTGCTGCCGCCTCGAGTCAGGTTGCATCAGCCAGCCAGTCCCTCGCCGAAGGGGCCTCCGAGCAGGCATCTGCCCTCGAAGAGACCTCCTCTTCCCTGGAAGAGATGTCTTCCATGACCAAACAGAACGCGGGTAATGCCTCTCAGGCGGACAGTTTGATGAAACAGGCCAATTCCGTGGTCAAGAGGGCCAACGAATCCATGGCCGAACTGACCCGTTCCATGGGTGACATCTCTGCAGCAAGCATGGAGACATCAAAGATCATTAAAACCATCGATGAGATCGCCTTTCAGACGAACCTCCTGGCCCTGAACGCTGCCGTGGAAGCGGCAAGGGCCGGGGAAGCAGGCGCCGGTTTTGCTGTTGTCGCCGAAGAAGTCAGAAATCTGGCCATGCGGGCGGCAGAAGCGGCAAAGAATACCTCCGCCCTCATCGAAACGACGGTGATCAAGATCAAGGACGGCTCCAATCTCGTATCCAAAACAAACGAAGCCTTTTTGGAAGTTGCGGCGAGCGCCTCCAAGGTCGGCGAGCTGGTCGGCGAGATTTCCGCTGCCTCCAATGAACAAGCTCAGGGCATTGACCAGATCACCAAGGCGGTCGCTGAAATGGACAAGGTTACCCAGGAAACGGCAGCCCATGCAGAAGAATCCGCCTCCGCGTCCGAAGAAATGAATGCCCAGGCGGAACAGATGAAGCATGTCACTGCGGAACTAATGAATATCATCGGTGGGAATACGGAACACCCGCACAACGGAGGTGGCGGAGCGAAGACGTCGGGATTTCGCAAAGTCCTCCGCCTTACGGAGGCCGGCCGGAAAGATGGACCGTCCGTTCACTTTAGCACGGTTAAAGGGCGACAGGCAACGAAGATGAATCTCGTGGAAGATGGTTCTTTCTCGGACTTCTGATATGCAGTTTCTTAACGCTGAAATGAAAGATAGTGATTTTGACCGGATCAGCAAGCTTGTTTACGAGCAGTGCGGAATCCATCTGCACGACGGGAAAAAAGAGCTTGTCAAGGCCCGGTTGGGAAAGCGACTCAGGGAAGGAAATTTCAGATCTTTTGCCGATTATTACAGCCATGTGACGACCCGTGAAGGTCAGGAGGAATTGATCACCATGATTGATTCCATCTCCACCAACCTGACCTATTTTTTCAGGGAGGAGAGTCACTTCCGGAAGTTGGAGAAGATTTTACCGAAATTGCCGGAAAACAATAAACTCAACCTGTGGTGCGCCGGTTGCTCTACGGGAGAGGAACCATATTCCATAGCCATGACCGTCAGGGAACGTGTCAACTCAAGTATCGTTAATGTCAAAATATTGGCTACAGATATATCAACGAAGGTTCTCAAAACCGCTCAGGCTGCCGTCTATTCGACGGAGAGAATCGACAAGGTTCCCCAAGCCCTGTTAAGAAAATATTTCCAGTATGGCACCGGCAATTCTTCTGGGCTCTATCGAGTGAAAAAGGAGCTCCGCGATCTGATAGAATTCCGACGCTTGAACCTCATTGAACCGTTTCCGCAGCAATTTCGGTTCCACGTAATCTTTTGCCGAAATGTCATGATCTATTTCGATAAGGCTACTCAAAGCGTTCTTGTCAATAAATATTACGAACACCTGGAAAAAGGTGGTTATTTATTCGTCGGTCATTCAGAAAGCCTCACGGGATTGTCCCATCCCTTCAAGTATTCTGAACCGAGCATCTATAGAAAATAACGGAAGGATCGGTGTCGAGACCATGGCTTTCAATATTCTAATCGTTGATGATTCTCTTTCCATGAGGGCGGTGATCAGGAAGATTATCGGCCTCTCGGGGATAGGCACCGACAAGTGCTATGAGGCACAGAATGGACGTGAGGCTCTTGAGGTGCTGGCCGGAAACTGGGTTGACATTATACTCTCCGACATTAACATGCCCGAGATGAACGGTATTGAATTTTTAAAGGCCCTCCGTTCCGACCAACTATTTAAAGAGATCCCCGTAATTCTTATCAGCACCGAGGCCAACACTGAAAGGATCAAAGAGGCAGCCCTGCTTGGAGCAAGAGGATTTCTGAAAAAACCATTTGTTCCCGAAGAGCTGCGCAAACTACTCTACGAGGTCCTCGGATTGAGCAGCGAAGGCGAATACGGCGATAATTATCAAGATACCGAGGCGATGGATTTTTAGGATATCATGACACAGGAGGACTATAATACTTGAAAAAAATCAAGGTGTTGATAGTCGATGATTCGGCAATAGTCAGAAAAATCTTTTCAGAGGAGCTGTCCCGCTACCCCGATATTGAAATCATCGGCACGGCGCCGGATCCTTTTGTGGCAAGGGATAAGATCGTTAATCTGCAACCGGACGTCATAACCTTAGACATCGAAATGCCAAGGATGGACGGATTGACATTCCTGAAGAAACTCATGAAGTACTATCCGGTACCAACCATTGTCGTCAGCTCCCTGACCCCGAAAGGTGGAAAAATGACCTTGGAGGCCCTCGACATTGGCGCGGTTGATGTTATCGCCAAGCCGGGAGGCTCTTACAGCGTCGGCGATATGAGTTCCCAATTAGCCGATAAAATCAGGGCGGCTTCACGAGTAAACATGTCCCCCGCCACAGGAACAACAAATCTGGTAAGGGAAAAACCGGAACCCATGAAGGCCCTTACCCAAACATCCCATAAGGTCATCGCCATCGGGGCTTCGACGGGCGGAACAGAGGCTTTGAAAAATGTGTTAATGAAGTTGCCCCCCAACATCCCGGGCATTGTCATCGTTCAACATATGCCTGCCAATTTTACGACCGCCTTTGCAGATAGATTAAATACCCTCTGCCAATTTCAGGTCAAAGAGGCACATGATAATGACACGGTTGTCCCCGGCACCTGCCTGATTGCCCCTGGAAACTTTCACATGCTCCTGAGAAGGAGTGGGGCGAGGTATTACGTCGAGGTAAAAACCGGCCCCATGGTCCATCATCAGCGACCGGCCGTGGACGTCCTTTTTAAATCGACGGCGAAATATGCCGGGGCTAATGCCGTCGGCGTCATCCTGACGGGCATGGGGGCCGACGGTGCGGCGGGATTGAAGGAGATGAAAGATGCCGGGGCAGGCACAATCGCCCAGGATGAAAAATCTTGTGTGGTTTTTGGGATGCCGAAAGAAGCCATCAAGCTGGGTGCGGCGGACAAAGTCCTGCCCCTGGATCAGATAGCAAATGAAATTATAAGGATGATATGAGTATGACAGACAGCCCATTGATCGCTCTTGCGGATGAGATGGCCTCGGATTTCCTGTTTCTTAGTGGCCGCGAGGTTGATATACCTGCCGCAGGTTTATTCTTAAATCAACTCGATGGCGTAATAAAGGCGGCCGAGAAATATCAGCTAGGGCCGATCAAGACGGTGTCTTCGGGAATGAGTTCGCTGCTGGAAAAGATGATCCTTGATGCCGTTGAGGATAAGGAAGCAGGTTTTGCCATTGTCGAAAAAGGAATTACAATTATCCAACTACTTGCCCAGGAATACCAACTCTCCGGCAAGATCGAGACCAGTACAGATGATTACCTGGAAACCCTGTCAAAGTTGATCGGCTTCGCACCGGAAGGGGTAATAAAAAGCGCTAATTCAGCATTCCCGGTGGAACAGGAGAAACTAGACCGTAAAGATGATATTGCCCCTGATGCCATAACGGAAATCCAGGACATGTCCCTCCTTAAGGACTTCATCTCCGAGTCTCTTGAATATATTGATGAGATTGAGGTTAACATCCTTAATCTTGAGCAGGATACCGAAAACAAAGAATATATCAACGCCATTTTCAGACCCTTTCATTCCATCAAGGGAGTCGCGGGTTTTCTGAATCTTGATGAGATCAGAACCCTGGCCCACAGCCTGGAGAATCTACTCGACAAAGCCAGAAACGGCGAGTTAGAAGTGTCATCCGCGGTGATCGATGTTGTTCTCGACGGAGCAGACACCCTGAAGGCTATGATCATGCACTTGAAAAATGAGACGGAAGGGCGGCAGCTGCCGCCTCCGTCCCTCGACATACCCGGTTTGAAGGAAAGAATCAAACAGGTTGAGGTAGGCCTCGAGCCGCCTCCGCAACGAAAGCGCGTTGGAGAGATTCTTGTGGATGAAGGTATCATTTCCAAAGCGGCCCTGGATGAAGGGCTCCAAACAGCTCAGGGTGATCCGGGAAAGAAAATCGGCGAAACACTAATCAGCAAGGGAATAGCCACGACCAAACAGGTTTCTAAGGCACTGCGCAAACAGACGGAACAAGCAACGGACGCTACGATGATCCGTGTCGATATGCGTAAGCTGGATGATATGATAGACATGGTCGGCGAACTTGTAATCACCCAAACGATAATTCAACAGGATGTTCAGCAGCATATTAGTTCAGACCGCAATCTCCATCGCGATATTTCTCAGCTTTCCAGGATCAGTTCTTCACTCCAGCGGGCCTCGACGGGACTGCGCATGATCACCATCAAACAAACATTTCAGCGCATGTCACGCCTTGTTCGCGATCTTGCCAAGGGGGCCGGCAAATCTGTCGTCATTGAGCTGGTAGGAGAAGATACGGAAATTGATCGTAACATGGTAGATGAAATCTATAACCCCCTCGTTCATTTGGTGAGAAACGCCGTTGACCATGGCATCGATACACCGGAGGAAAGAATCCGCAGCGGCAAAGAGGAAAAAGGCCTGATTGAACTGAAGGCCTATCATCGCGGCGGCAATATTGTAATCGAAATAAGCGACGACGGCAGGGGGCTTAATAAAACAAAAATCTTACAGAAGGCCATCAAGAATGGCATCGTCAATGAGAACGACAATCTCACAGATTATGAAATTTACCGCCTGATCCTGCTGCCGGGGCTCTCCACGGCGGAACAGGTCACGGATATCTCCGGTCGCGGCGTGGGTATGGATGTGGTTAAACAGGCCGTGGAAAAACTGCGGGGCAAGATTGACATTACTTCTGTCCCCGGAAAGGGAACAACCTTTATCACCAGCTTTCCGCTGACGATGGCTATCATTGACGGAATGATCGTTAGAATCGGCAAGGAACGTTATATCCTGCCAACGACAGCGATTCGTCAAGCTCTGCGCCCGGCCAGGAAAGACTATACCAATATCATCGGCAAGGGGGAAATGATCACCGTAATGGGACGACTCCTGCCGTTGATCAGATTGGCCGATTTGTTTGGCATTGCCGCGAACAACCATGAACCATGGGATGCCATTACTGTCGTTGTGGAAGGGGAAGGCCGCGCCAAGTGCATAATGGTAGATGAGATCCTCGGAAAGGCAGAGGTCGTCATCAAAAGCCTTGGGGACGGATTGAAAAACACCAAGGGAATATCCGGCGGCGCTATTCTAGGAGACGGGCAAATCGGCCTGATTATCGATCCGGAAGGATTGTTTGAGCTGAGTGAAAACTTGTGACAGGGCAGAATATAATCACGCAAGCAATTATATTTATTCGATAATGACTCTCCTGAGTCAATTAAAGGAGGAAATAGATCATGACAGAGGGCATAGTAGCAACAATGGACCAGGCAGTGAAGGCCATTTCCAATCGTGAGGGCAAGTATCTGACCTTTACCCTGGCGGAAGAGGAATATGGTATCGGAATCCTTAAAGTTAAAGAGATTATCGGTATGATGACAATTACCACGGTTCCGCAAACACCAGGATATGTCAAGGGCGTCATCAACCTCCGGGGGAAAGTAATTCCCGTTATCGATCTGCGGCTGAAATTCGGCATGGAAGCGATGGTTTATACGGAAAGAACCTGCATTATCGTGGTGGAAATAACGGGACCTAACGCGAAAATTCCTATGGGCATTGTCGTCGATTCCGTATCGGAAGTCCTCAACATTAAATCCGGCGACATCGAAGACACCCCGACATTCGGCAGTAAAATGGACACCGCCTATATCCTCGGCATGGCCAAAACGGGAGGAGGCGTCAAAATTCTCCTTGATATCGACAAGGTCCTTAACACGGAAGAAATGGGTCTTCTGGATCGCATGGCGTGATCATTTTTTTATTTTAAATAATGAAATGAGAGGGGGGATAAATAAAAAGCGGATTGAATGTTTCAGAGGTAGATAACGATTAATTTAATCAATAATATTAAGAAGGGGGAAAGAGGAATGAAGAAAATACTGATGGCGGTTATAATTTGTCTGCTGACGACAGGTTTTGTTTACGCTCAGGAAAAAGGAACTGCCAAGGAGGCCCAGGATCTTGTGACAAAAGCCATTGCCTATTACAAGGCCAACGGCAAGGATAAGGCCTTTGCGGCCATTAATGACCCCAAAGGTCAGTTCACCAAAAAAGATCTTTATGTCTTTGTCTTCGACTTCAATACGGTCTGCCTAGCCCACGGCGCCAACAAGGGACTTATCGGCAAGAACCTTAAAGAACTCAAGGACAGTAATGGAAAGCAGTTCATGAATGAAATGACCATGGGAGCCAAAACCAAAGGCAAAGGCTGGCAGGATTATAACTGGACAAACCCGACGACCAAAAAGATTGAAGCCAAGTCATCCTATTACGTCAAAGAGGGTGACCTGTTCTTCGGCTGCGGGATCTATAAATAACCATTTAAGGCTATGGAGACCAGACATACCTCCGGTCTGTCTGGTCTCCATCTAAAAAGAGGGGACAGTATAATGAGAAGAATTATCAACAACTTGAGAATGGCTAACAAATTAATCCTAGCACCTATGACCGCCGTTTTCTTTTTATTGGTGCTGGCCTATGTATCTTACTACGGACTTAGCGGGCAGAAGACGGCCCTTGAGGATATCTTCAACAACCGTTTCAGGGCTTATCAGAGCAGTTCTGAAATTATAAGAACCATCGCCAATGTTCATGCCAATCTCTACAAGTGCATCAGTTGGGCGGGAGCCAACATGGACGCCCAAAAGACCGAATCCCTGGGCAAGGAACAGCGTAGCGCCATTGAAAAGACCATTGGCCATATTCAGAACATCATGAAATCGGAAACCTTGACGGCGGAGGAGAAAAAACTTTATCAGGACACCTTGCAGCAATTAAAGGATTATCAGATTCCGGCAAATGGAATCCTGGACATGGTTACAACGGATTTGAATGCCTCAACCATGTTCATGGCCAATACGGATGAAAAATACCAGGTCCTCAACAGGACCATGGGGCAGCTCATGGAACTTGAAACCAAACTCAGCAAGGATAAATATGATGCAGCAATGACAAGTTTTGCCGCTGTCTTGAAGATCCTGATCACAGTGATGTTGGTTGCCGTGGTATTGTTTGTCATCATCAACGTGTTTATGGCCCGCATTATTACCCAGCCCATCATGAAAACAATCGATGTTGTTCGCAGGGTAGCTGAAGGGGATCTTACCCAGGATATCGATGTGAATTCTAAGGACGAGATAGGTGAACTGGCCGATTCCGTGAACACCATGCAGAGCAAAATGGGAGAAGCAGTGGGTCAGTCTTTGATGACTGCAGAGATTTTGTCCGAGGCGGCCTCGGAACAAGCGGCCGCCATTGAGGAGACATCGGCATCTCTCGATGAAATGGCGTCCATGACCAGGCGGAACGCCAGCAACACCACCGAGGCCAACAGTCTTATGAACACGGCAAAACAGGCTATTCAAAAGGCGAATATCTCCATGGCTGATCTTACACTTTCGATGAAGCAGATCGCCACGTCAAGTGAACAGACCCAGAAAATTGTGAAAAGTATCGACGAGATTGCCTTTCAGACCAACCTGCTCGCGCTGAATGCCGCCGTGGAAGCGGCTCGTGCCGGTGAGGCCGGCGCCGGATTTGCTGTAGTTGCCGATGAGGTAAGGAATCTCGCCATGCGCGCCACCGAGGCGGCACGTAATACCTCCGAGCTGATAGATGACATCGCCGTCAAGGTCAAAGGTGGGGATAGTCTGGTAAATGTAACCAATAATGCCTTTCAGCAGGTTACGGCGAGTTCTTCAAAGGTAGTGGAGCTGATGGCAGAGATTGCCGCCGCTTCCCAGGAACAGTCCCAGGGGATCGATCAGGTCAATCGCGCCGTGGCCGAAATGAATCAGGTAACCCAACAAAATGCCGCCAGCGCCGAGGAACTGGCCTCAATTATGTCGATGTTCAAGACAAATTATGAGGGCGGACACGCGGCAGGGGCATCAAAGATGAAGCGATTGCCTGCCCCTGCCTCCCGGGGATTTTCCCGTGCAGTCTCTCCCGAAAAGGCGATTCCCATGGGTGAAGACGACTTTTGATCGTACCTGGTTTGTAAATAATTTTGATAAAAGATTCCGTTCCTCTCTTTTAATTATTTTATTAAAATACTCTCGCTAAGGTAGTCGTTATGGAGAATAAGGCATGGAAAAAAGAGTTCTGGTCGTAGACGACGAACCGTCGATGCTTGACTTCATGGAGACGGTCCTTGAGGACGCGGGATATGGAGTGTTTTTAGCCGAGGGCGCGGAAAAGGCGCTGGACATTTTTTCCCGTCACGAGGTATCACTCGTATTTCTTGACCTGCGGCTATTTGGAGTAAACGGAATTGAGCTGTGCCGTCAAATGCGCCTAATGAAACCCCTCACTATCCTGTATGCCATGACAGGCTGGTCAGGCTTATTCGACATCGAGGAATGCCGGGAAGCTGGCTTCGATGATTATTTTGCAAAACCATTGGGAATCGAAGCGATTTTGAAGGCTGTCGAAGGCGCCTTCGAGAAAAGGGAGCGCTGGTTGAATAAATTCAAGTAAATATGACAGGATAAAAAGTACTAATGGATGTCGAATACATCAATCCTTTTTTGAATGGAACACTAGAAGTTATAAATATAATGGCCTCTTTTCAACCTGTTCCTGGAAAGCCCTATGTGAAGAAAGACGATCTTTCCCACGGTGACATCTCAGGAATAATCGGAATTACCGGCGATGCCGTCGGTTCCCTGGCGATCAGTTTTAGTGAAAAGTGCATCTGTAATATCGTGGGCCGTATGCTTGGTGAGACCTATAGCATTATTAATCATGATGTTCTCGATGCCGTTGGCGAACTTACGAACATGATCTCCGGCGTAGCCCGCACCCATCTGGAAAAGAAGGGCATGTCTGTCTTTGCCGCCATACCCTCTGTTATTTTCGGGTCAAATCATACGATCAATCATATTTTGAAAAGCCCGAGCATCGTCATACCCTTCTCCACACCAAGTGGCCCTTTCTTTGCCGATGTATGCATCCGAACCTCAAGTGTTCAGTGGAAAAACTCCTCTTTATACGGGGTCGTCAACACTCCAACCCTTGTCGAAGCGAAGACTTCTGGTCCTGACCCTGTCGCTGCTAAACCTGACAACCTGGAACCAACCGACAGGCTGGAACTCTTGAAAAATAAACTTTCCGAATTTCTCAAGGCCAGGAGCGCAATCCAGAACGAGTTGGCGGAAAAACCATTTATGGAGATAGCCCGAAGACAATTATACAAGAAAAACATCCCTCTCCTCGATGCCAAGATCAAACGCCTTAAGCTTGACGTCACGGCAATCGAAATGCTGCAAAAGATGACGAAAGATGATTTGGAGAATCCCAAGATTGTTAAACACTATCAACATTATGATCCCAAAAAGACGAGGGAAAAATGAAGCCAATAATGTGTAGAATGTTCGCGGGGATGTTTTTGGGGACACTTATGGGAATGCTTTCCTATACCAGCATTCTTGCTCTCACCAACGACCAGGTACTGGCCCTGAGAAAAGCCGGAGTCAGCGACCGGACCATTCAACTGATGATTGAGCAGGAGAGGGATGCAAAACAGAACCCTTACGATACCATGGGTACAAAAGAAATTACTGAAAGTGACGGAAATCGTGCCGTCATTTACTCAACCGGCAAATCCGACCGCTCCGGGGAAATCTCTGAAAAAGAGAAGGTCGAAAAAGCCTGGCAAATGCTCCAAAGCATCATCGTCGACGGTAGACCGAAATAAACGGAGAGACAACATGGGGCTAGCATTATGACCGATCAACCGCTGCACCGCCAGCAGATAGAGTCCTTTATCAACCGGATGCCAAGTCTGCCGACAACGGTTGCTAAAGTGATTGAGGTCTGTAATCAACCCCAGACCTCCCCCAACGATCTCAACCGCCTGATCTCTCTGGACCCGGTCTTGACGGGGAAGGTACTCAAGCTCATCAACTCAGCCTTCTTTACCCTTAGCCAACCGGTTGCTTCCGTAACTAGGGCGATTGTCATGCTGGGCATCAATACCGTCAAGAATTTGGCGTTAAGCACGTCTATTGTCGGTATCTTCAATGGAAACAGTAGGGAGGGGTGTTTTTCTATGAACGATTTCTGGCTCCATTCCCTGGCCACCGGCGTCACGGCCAGAATGCTTGCCGCCAGACAAGGCATTCCCGGCGACGCACGGGAAGAATATTTTGTCGGGGGCCTTCTTCACGATATCGGCAAGATTCCCATTATGCACTGCTTTCCCGAAGAGTACGCACATATCCTGAAGGAATCAGAGCAACGACATGAACCTTTATACAGCACTGAGAAAGAAATCCTAGGTTTCGATCACTGCCATGTAGGGCAGATTATTGCAGAGAAATGGCGTCTTTCCGATAACCTTTCCTCTGCCCTCACATCTCACCATCAAAAAGAGCAGCACGAGCCTGCCGGCTTTAACGATGTTATTTCGTCGGCAAATATCTGCGCTGGAAGTTTTTCATTGGGATCAGCGGGAGATGTTTCCTTTGAAAACCCGAGACCTCTGGTAGTTAAATATACCGGAGCGGACAGTTGTGATTTATCCCCGTTTCAGTCGGAAATCGTCGCAGAAGTTGAAAAAGCCAAGGTTTTCCTTGCCGTTTCAGGGTCCTAAAATAACATGAGAATAACTTTTTGGGGAGTCAGAGGGTCCATTCCCTGTCCTGGCAGGAAAACCTACCGCTATGGCGGCAATACACCCTGCATTGAGCTGTCCTTTGAAGATATGAAAAGATCTCTCATCATTGACGCCGGCTCGGGAATACGGGAACTCGGAAACCTCATTATGGCCCGCGACTTTCCAAAGGGACCATTGAACATAGAAATATTTTTGACTCATACCCATTGGGACCACATCCTCGGATTGCCTTTCTTCACTCCCTTGTATATTCCAGGTTCCCAGGTGAGGATTTACGGTCCGGCCTCATTCGATGGAAATTCTTTGCAGGAGGTTGTCGGCAGTCAGTTCAGCTACCATTATTTTCCCATCCGCTATGCCGAACTGGCAGCAGAAATTGATTATGTGGAACTCAAAGAGGGATCGTGTGACCTCCGTGACGGCTTCATCATAAAAACAAAGTTCCTTAACCATCCCGTTCTTTGCCTTGGTTATCGTTTTGAAAGAAATGGCCTTGCTTTCTGCACCCTCTACGATACGGAACCTTTCCGGAGCGTATTTATTGATAATCCTGCAAACCCTGACTACGATGAAGACATGCACCACGAGGGGGAGATGATTGCCTTTGAGGAAAATCGTCGCGTGGAAGAATTTATTTCCGGGGCCGATATAGTGATTTACGATGGACAATATACCCTCAAAGAATATCAATCCGGAAAGGTCGGTTGGGGACATTCCCCCTGCGAATACGCCATCGCCGCCGCCGCACGGGCGGGTGTAAAGCGGCTTTGTCTTTTTCATCATGATCCTTTGCGGACAGACGATGAACTTGATCAGCTGACCGAAGTTTTGTGCACCCCTCATATCTCCGGAAGCATGAATGTCTTCTTTGCAAAGGAAGGCACATCCATCAACATCACGTAATGAATATCCCCAAATAACATTATAAAGAAAGGCAATATTTCGTTGTTTATGCGGAGTCTATGTGATAGGTGAAAGGCCATATATGTAGGATGTTTTCCGTTTTCTTACAACAGGCGAAGGCCACCTGAACCAGATGATCAAGACTATCTCCGCAAACAAATTAGAAGTGGGAATGTACGTCATTCTACCCCTGTCGTGGATGTCCCATTCCTTTATCAAGAACAAGTTTCTTATTACCTCCCGGAGTCAAATTGAAAAAATCATTAAAAGCGACCTAAAAGAGGTAAATATTGATACCTCTTTGGGAAAAGATCTTGCTGATAAGATTGTTCCCGATGAAATATCGCCGCTCGTCAGTAATGCTGTTCAAAAGGTTGTCCCGGAAGTTCTGAGGGAAATGATTCGCGATCCAAATCTGGCTCCGGAAAAAAAGGCCCATGCTGTACAGCATCATTCACGGGAAATGATGAAAAACCTTCTGGAATCACCTTCTGCAGATAATATCGGAGAAGTCATGACGACAATCTCAGAGATTGTCGATCTGATTGTAACTGATGATGAAACAAACCGTCATCTATTGAATATTACGTCTCATGATTTTGCAACTTACACCCATTCGGTAAATGTCGGTATCTTATCGGTTTCCCTCGCCAAGGCTCTGTATGGGCAATCCGACATCCACGATATGCATGCCCTGGGAGCGGGATTTTTTTTACACGATCTGGGAAAGGTTCGGATTGATCAGTCGATTATCAACAAACCGGGAAAATTGAATGATCGGGAATGGAAAGATATGCGGCGCCACCCGGATTTCGGCTTTAGAATCCTGACGGAAACGAATAAGCTTAACGAAGAAAGTCGCATCATTGTCCTTCAGCACCACGAAATGAACGATGGTTCCGGCTATCCTCTCGGCATCAAGGGTAGCGATATTCACCCCTACGGGCGGATCTGTTCCGTTGCCGACGTTTACGACGCCCTGACTTCCATTCGCCCTTATAAGCCGAAAATTCCCCCCTTTAAGGCCCTACGGATAATGCAAAAGGAAATGCTCCACCACTTTCACCGGGACGTCTTTGAACGATTTGTGCTCCTCCTCGCTTCGGCTGAAAAAACTTAAGGGCCCTTCACGAAATAATTGCGGCAGGCCCTTAGGTTTTTTTATATGAAGATCAATCCTTTGGCAAAGAGGAGATCTTTATACTTCGTTATGATAGGTTCCTTATTTTCCCTTGAAGTTGGCCTGGCGGCGTTCGATAAGGGACATAACCCCTTCGGCAGCATCTTCTGACTGCATAACTTTCATGAGTTTCGGCATGATCTCACGGACGCCGGCCTGGAAGCCCTCATAGGTAGCCGTCTTTGCTAGAGACAGTGTTGCCTGGACGGCCAGAGGAGCCTGAGCGGCGATCTTTTCCGCGATTATCAATGCTTGCTCAAGTTGTTTCCCCGGTTCCGTGATTTCCTGGACGAGGCCGAAGCGGTAGGCGTCCTCGACGTTAAATTCGTCGCCCGTCAGGAGATAACGCATGGCATTTCCCCAGCCCGCCGTCTTGGCCATACGGATCGTAGCTCCGCCGAAGGGGAAGATCCCGCGCTTCACTTCCAACTGGGCAAAGCGTGTATCCGAAGCGGCCACGACAATATCGGCAGCGAGAGACATTTCCGTTCCGAGTGTATAGCAGCGGCCCTGAACGGCCATGATCAGCGGTTTTGAAAGCATCCGGCCATGAATGGCAAAGGGATCGATCTCACCCTCCTTGATGAAGGGCTCCCCTTTGGCGACGTGAGGCGCCACATCTCCCAGGTCCAGGCCGGCGGTAAAATGATTTCCTGCTGCGAAAACAACGGCACAGCGCAGATTTGCATCCTGCTCATACTCGCCAAAGGCTTTGGACAGATCGAGAAGCATGTCCCAGGTAAAGGCGTTCATCTTGGAAGATCTGTGAACGCCGATCAAGAATACGTGGCCACGGATTTCACGGCTGATGGTTCCTTCTTTGATTTCGGTCATTTTTTCTGCTCCTTCTTATTGGCTATATATAAATATGGTCGGGGCGGCAGGATTTGAACCTGCGACATCCTGCTCCCAAAGCAGGCGCGCTACCAAGCTGCGCTACGCCCCGTTTTTGGCATGTTTCTCAGGGAAATAAATGGTTTGCAAGTATTTTTTCAATTCGTGGACCGCCTGCGAACGATGGCTCAGTTTATTTTTTTCCTCCGGTGTTATCTCCGCTACGGTCTTTCCAATCTCCGGCAAATAAAAAAGTGGGTCATATCCAAACCCGTGACCACCGCGATATTGAGCCCCGATCAGCCCTCTCCAGTTTCCCTCAAAAGCCTGATATTCCCTATGTGGCCAATAAAGGACCAGGACACAGCGAAAGGAAGCCCCTCTTTGTTCGGCGGGAACGTTCTTCAGCGCCATGAGAAGTTTGTAGTTGTTATCCCCATCGGTGGCATCTGCCCCAGCATATCGTGAAGAAAAGATTCCTGGCCCCCCCGCAAGATGGTCCACTTCCAATCCTGAATCATCGGCCAGCACGGGCATACCGGTAAAATCGGAAATGGCGCGCGCCTTTATAAGTGCGTTCTCAAGAAAGGTGCGGCCGTTTTCCTTGATATCGGGAGCGTTTGGATAATTGTCCAGGGGCTGAAGATCGAGGGGAAAATCCGACAGCATGTTTTTAATCTCCTCGATCTTCCCTTTATTTTTTGAAGCAATTACTACGGTTTTCAGCATCATTGGCCTACAGGCCCTCTTTGACGCCGCGGCTGATGGCCTTGGCAATCTCCTGCTGAACTTTGTCGTCGGTAACTTTTTTTCTGTTTTCCTTGTTGGTCAGAAAACCGATTTCAATAACCACTGCCGGCACATTGATTCCTTCCATCAAGGGAATGGGCGCCTCCCTGAGTCCCCTGTTTTCCTTGGGAAAAACATTATCAAGATACTTCTGGATGTACTGGGCCAGGCGTACCGAGTCGTTGAGATGCTTGTTCTTCGTCATATCCTTTATGATCGCCGATGGCTCGCTACGGGTTTCTTTGTCCGTCCGGAAGCCGGGAAAATAGATCTCATAACCTTTGGACTTGTTTCCGAACCCCCCATTGATATGAATACTTATCACCAGCAGGGGGTCATTGTTCTTAATCAATTGGATTCGTTCCTTCAAGGTGATTTCCCTGTCGGTGGAACGTGTGAGCATTACCTGCTTATAGCCTGAGCGATTCAATTCTTTTTGCAGGGCCAAGGCAATGCGCAGGTTAAGGTCCTTTTCATATGATGTATCGGTGACCTTGACCCCGTAATCGGACCCGCCATGTCCTGCATCAATGATAATCGTCTTGCTGATGCGCTCCTGTTGAGCCGACGCTTGTCCGGTAAAGCAGCACATTCCCAGTAAAAAGAGAATAGTATAAATGCTGATAATATTAAATTTCTTCATTTTCCCTACCTTTGATGTGGGCGCTACATACTGCATAACGCGCCTGCCTGTCAATATGGAACACGCGATCATGATTTTTTCAGACGTTCGATGGAGATGACACACTTGATTTTTTTTACGGCGGCTGCCACTTGATTGAATTCCTTCAGGTCGTGGACTTCGATACGGAAGTTACAAATCGCTTGCAATTCGGGAGTAGTTTCCACTTCTGCATGGCTGATGTTGATGTCCATTGAGGATATCACGGAGCTTACTTCCGCAATGACGCCTTTCCTATCTTGACAGACGACCCGTATATCGACGGAATATGTCTGCTTGTCCTTTATATTCCATGATACCTCGATGACCCTTTCCGGATCAAGCTCCTGAATATTCTCGCATTTGGCTGTGTGGATCGTAATCCCCCGTCCCCGGGAAATATAGCCGACAATTTCATCTCCGGGAATAGGATCACAGCAGCGGGCCATTTTGACCAGTACATCCTCGATTCCGGTGAGGGATATTCCTAAGGACGGGGCCCCTTTTGTTTTTTTTCTGGGCTTCTCGACAGTCGTATCTTCCGCCTTGGCGGCTGTCTCGGGAAGAAAACGGTTGACAATATGTTTAGCTGAAAGCCGTCCATAACCAACCATAGCCATCACATCGTCCGGCGAGTTGACATTATGCTCCTCGTAAAGCTTTTTCAAATCGTCCGACTTCAGCAGTTGTGAGAGTTTGAGGCTATGTTTTTTGAATTCCCTATCCAGAATCTCCCGTCCGATTTCGATGCTTCGCTTTCTTTCCTCCGTTTTGATCCAGCTTTTGATCTTGGAACGGGCGCGGGAGGTCACTGCCCATTTCAGCCAGTCCTTCCCAGGATGATGTCCGGCCTGAGTTATGATCTCAACGGTGTCGCCGTTTTGGAGTTCATATTTCAGGGGTACGATACTTCGGTTGACCTTTGCCCCGATACATTGATGGCCCACATCCGTGTGGATACCGTAGGCAAAATCAAGGGGAGTTGCCCCTTTCGGAAAGGCCTGAACATCTCCATTTGGCGTAAATACGTAAACTTCATCAGGAAAAAGGGCCAGCTTTAGATTGGCCATGAACTCCTTCGGATTATCGACTTCCTGCTGAACATCGAGCAGTTCCCGGAGCTTCATGATCTGCTTATCTTCACTGCCCAGATCGGCCCGCTTTTCTTTATAGCGCCAGTGGGCGGCAATCCCCTCTTCCGCCCATTCATGCATTTCCCGCGTCCGAATTTGAATCTCGACCCGCTCTCCATAGGGACCGATGACGGTTGTATGGAGCGACCGGTAACCATTCGCCTTTGGCATGGCAATACGATCCTTGAAGCGACCCGGAACGGGTTTCCAGAGGGCATGGACGATGCTCAGTGCCTCGTAACAATCCCTGTCCTTGTCAGTATCAAGAATGATTCTGAAAGCGATAAGATCGTAAACCTCGTCAAAATCGATGCGCTGGTTTTGCATTTTCATGTAAATACTGTAAAAATGCTTTGCCCTTCCTTCCACTTCACCCTTGAGGCCGTGTTTCTCAATCTCTTTTGCAATGACCCCTTTGACCTCTTCCGTATATTGATCACGCTGTTCCTGCTTCTTCTCGATCCGTCGGGAGAGTTCGCTATAGGCGTCGTTTTCGAGATAAAGGAATGACAGATCCTCCAGTTCTACCTTCATCCAGTTGATGCCGAGACGATTGGCCAGGGGGGCGTAAAGATCAAGGGTCTCCGTGGCAATGTACTTTTGCTTGTCCGGGGGCTGATGATTAAGGGTCCGCATGTTGTGGATACGATCGGCAAGTCGGACAACAAGAATCCTGAGATCGGCAGACATGGCCAGAATCATCTTCCGGAAGTTCTCCGCCTGACGCTCCTCCTGCGATCCCAGGGTAATCTTGCTGATTTTGGTAAGACCATCGACAAGAAACGCCACGTCTTTACCAAATGCCCCTTCGATCTGGGCGGTAGTGGTAAGGGTATCTTCCACAGTGTCGTGGAGGAGACCGGTAATGATGGTTGCGGCGTCCAGCTTCATATCCGCAAGCATACCCGCAACTTCCATGGGATGGGTAAGGTATGGCTCACCCGAGAGACGCAGTTGTCCCTGATGCACGGTAGCGGAAAAAACATAGGCCTTCTCGATCATTTCCTGATCTTCCGGGGGGAGATAGGCCTGGACTTTGTCAAGTATGTCGGTAATACGAAGCATGGAATCTTTCAGACCATCATAATTGACTGATCGCGCTTAAAATGGATTTTTTTACATCTTCGATGGATAAAACAATGACCTCCCCAGACCTTCTTATCTTGACCTCGACATTTCCCAGGGCGAGGTTTTTGGGGCCAATGGTCACCCGCATGGGTATACCGATCAAATCAGCGTCTTTGAACTTCACCCCCGCTCTTTCATCACGGTCATCCAGGATGACCTCGACCCCTTGGGACAAAAGATCAGCGTAAAGCTTTTCGCCGGTTGCAGCCAGATCCTGATCATTCATATTGACGGGGGTGATAATCACCTGATAGGGGGCAATGGCCAGGGGCCAGATTATACCATTGTCATCGTGATACTGCTCGATGCAGGCTGCTACGGTCCGGCCGACGCCGATCCCGTAACATCCCATGACCATGTACTGCTCTTTCCCGTTCTTATCAAGATAAATGGCCTTCATCGCCTTGCTGTATTTTGTCCCCAATTTGAAGACATGGCCCACCTCGATCCCCCGGGCAAAATGGATATCCATGGCGCACCGCGGGCAGGGGTCCGTATCCCTAACAACACGCAGGTCGGCAAACGCCTCAACATTGAAATCACGCCCAAAGTTTACGTTCTTCAAATGATAATCCTCCCTGTTGGCCCCTACGACCATGTTCTTGAGGTTCATCAGGGAATAATCGGCCAGGATCCGGCACTTGATCCCGATGGGACCGACAAATCCCCGGGGCGATCCGGATGCCGCCTGGATCATATCATCCATGGCCATTTCCAGGATATCACAACCAAGGTAGTTTTTTACCTTGATCTCATTTACCTCTTCATCCCCCCGGACCAGGACGGCAACGGGAACACCGTCGGCACTGAAGACCAGGGTTTTGATCACATTCTCCGGTAGAACATTAAGAAAGGCGCATACTTCTTCGATTGTCCGCACCTCGGGGGTGTGGATTTCTTCCCGGGGCAAGAATGATGATCGATCAACCTCTTGCTCCCTAGGCCTCGCAATCTCCGCTTTTTCCAGATTGGCAGCGTAGCCGCAACCTTCGCAATAGGCCATCCCATCCTCGCCGGAATCGGCAATAACGAGAAACTCGTGGGAATAACTTCCGCCGATGCTGCCCGTATCGGCTTCCACGGGCCGGAACTTCAGACCGCAACGCTCGAATATCCGGTTATAGGCGGCAAACATCTTCTGATAACTGAGGTCGGCATTCACCGTATCGATGTCAAAGCTGTAGGCGTCTTTCATGCTGAATTCACGGCACCGCATCAGCCCGAAGCGGGGGCGGATTTCATCGCGGAACTTCGTCTGGATCTGATATAGATTCTGGGGAAGCTGCCGGTAAGATTTAACACCGTTCCTGACGATATCAGTAACCACCTCTTCATGGGTGGGTCCCAGGCAACATTCGCTGTCTTTTCGGTCGCGAAAGCGCAGCAGTTCTTTCCCGTAAAAGTTCCAGCGTCCTGACTCCTTCCATAACTCCGCCGGTTGAACCGTGGGCATGAAGATCTCCTGGGCTCCGGCGCGGTTCATTTCCTCCCTGATGATCTGCTCCACCTTCCGGATGACGCGATAACCCATCGGGAGATAGGAATAGACCCCGCTTGTCAATTTCCGGATCATTCCCGACCGCAGCATGAGCTGATGACTGATCACCTCTGCATCGGAAGGGTTCTCTTTTAGTGTCGGCAGAAACATTTGTGAGTAACGCATCAGGCCTCCTTTTTCTTCTCTATTATGTCCTCGATCTCCGCCAATAACGCCTCGACGAAGTCCTCTTCTTTGACTCTTCTTATAATCTTTCCCTTCCGGAACAGCATCCCCGCTCCCCGGCCTCCGGCAATTCCAACGTCCGCCTCGGCCGCCTCCCCCGGTCCATTCACGACACAACCCATCAGGGCGACCTTCAGGTAGTCTTTCCGTCCCGCCAGACGCTTTTCCACCGCCCGGGACAATTTCAGGAGGTTGATCTCGCACCTGCCGCAGGTGGGGCAGGAGATGATATCCGGTCCGACCATGCGTATCTTCAGGGCTCGGAGGATACCATAAGCAACAGGAATTTCGTTAACCGGATCACCGGTGATGGAAACCCTGATGGTATCGCCAATCCCCTGATAAAGAAGCGTCCCGATGCCGATGGAAGATTTTACCGTTGCCCTCATCAGAGCGCCCGCCTCGGTAACGCCCAGATGGAGCGGATAGTCCACTTTTTCAGAAAGAAGTTGATAAGCCCGGATCATCACCGGCACATCTGATGATTTCAGAGAAACCTTAATTTTATCAAAATCAAGATCCTCCAGAAGGTGGATATGGCGCAGGGCGCTCTCCACCAACGCGTCAGCGTCCGGACCGCCATGCTTTTCCAGTAGATCTTTCTCCAGAGATCCCGCATTGACGCCGATGCGAATAACCGTCCCATGCTCCCGGGCCGCCTTTACAACCTCGGGAATATTCTTTTTTATCATGTTCCCCGGGTTGATGCGAATGCCTTCCACACCGGCTTGGATAGCCACAATCGCCAGCCGATGCTGGAAGTGGATGTCGGCGATCAGGGGGATATGGATATTGTCCTTGATTTTCGTAACGGCTGCGGCTGCCGCCTCGTCCGGCACGGCGATGCGAATAATCTCACATCCCGCCTTCTCGAGCCTGCGGATCTGGGTCACAGTTTTACCGATGTCCCGGGTATCCGTTGTGGTCATGGACTGGACAGACACCGGGGCGCCACCGCCTATCTGCAACTTGCCAAGAAAAACCGGCCGCGTCTTTCTTCTGCAATGCTCCGTCATAAAACCCATCCCCACCCCAACCCTCCCCTTGAAGGGGAGTGAGTCAAACGCAAATGAAGATTATATTGCCCATCCACTTGATTGGGAGGGACGGGAAATGTGCCTATCAGTTCATCACCATTGACTGCCAGACATTCTAAGCAAGCCAGGCACAAGCCTTTTCGATTCGCTTGATTCCCTCTTCAATCAGCTTCAGGGACGTCGCATAGGACAGGCGGATGTAATTATCATTACCGAAATCAGCTCCGGGAACGACGGCTACATCGGCCTCATCGAGAAGATACGCTGCCAGGTCCGATGAATTAGCGATCTTCTTACCTTGATAGGAGCGTCCGTAAAGGGATGAGACATTCGGGAAGACATAAAACGCCCCCTGGGGAAGGCGGCAGGAAATCGCTGGAATCGCATTCAGGGCCACTACGATTACATCACGCCTTTCCCGGAAGGCCTTCACCATCATTGCTACCGCTGACTGATCGCCATTGAGGGCTTCTACCGAGGCCTTCTGGGCGATGGACGTCGGGTTCGATGTATTCTGGCTCTGCAACTTGGTAATGGCGGCAATTATTTCTTCCGGTCCGGCGGCATAACCGATCCTCCAGCCCGTCATGGCATAGGCCTTGGAAACCCCGTTCACGACCACGGTTCTTTTCTTCATCGCTTCGCTGACAGATGCGATACTGAAAAATTCAAATCCATCGTAAAGGATCTTTTCATAGATGTCGTCAGAGATGACAGTCATAGCCGTTGGTTCGATCACTGCAGCAAGTGCTTCCAGCTCGCTGCGGTGATAGGCAGATCCCGTCGGATTAGAGGGACTGTTGATAATAATGGCCTTTGTTCGGTCCGTAACGGCCTTCTTTAACAGCTCCGGGGTTAGTTTGAAGCCTCCCTCTTCGGGAGTATCGATAATCACGGGCGTTGCCCCGGCCAGAAGAACGATATCGACATAGGATACCCAGTAGGGGGCCGGGACGATAACTTCATCCCCTTCCTCACAGAGGATCTGGATAAGATTATACAATGAGTGTTTTGCCCCGCAGGAGACAACCACCTGTGAACGGTTATAGGGAAGCCCATGGTCCCTGGACATTTTGGCAATAATGGCATCCTTTAATTCGTCGGTGCCGCCCACAGGTGTGTATTTGGTAAAACCATCCTGTATGGCCTTGACGGCCGCACCCTTGATATTTTCCGGGGTATCGAAATCAGGTTCGCCGGCTCCGAAACCGATAATATCCCGCCCTTCCGCCCGCAGCGCGTTGGCCTTCGCCGTGATGGCCAGGGTCGGTGAGGGTTTGATCCTGCCTATTCGTTGTGCTAATTTCATATGACCTCGTTTGTTAATAAAGATTAATTTGTAATCTGATTAAATTTGCCCTGGAGCCGTTCGAAGACGATATCGGGAACAAGTCCCTTGACCGACCCCCCAAGACCTGCCGCCTCTTTAATTAAATTGGAGCTAGTGTAAAACCACTGGTATCCCGTCATGAGAAAAACGGTTTCGATGTTCCGGTTTAGGCGCCTGTTGATCAGAGCCATCTGAAATTCATATTCGAAATCGGATACGGCCCGGAGTCCCCGGAGAATTACATTCGCCCCCTTGCTCTGGACATAATCAACCAGCAACCCCGATGAACAATCCACCTGGAGAATTTTCTTGTCTTTAATAACAACTTCCCGGATCAGGTCCATTCTTTCCTCAACGGTAAAGAGAGAAGATTTGTTGGGATTATAGGCAACAAGAATAATCAATTCGTCGAACATTCTTAGCCCTCTCGTAATAATGTCAATATGACCGTTGGTGATGGGATCGAAAGATCCTGGATATACCGCAATTTTCTTCATGTTAACAAGTCTCCCTCAATTTATGTGCCAGAAAAGACAGCACCGTGTCTCCATAACGCCGTTCATCGACGCACACGAGTCCCAGGTTGTTGTCCATTCCTTCAATTTTTTCCCTTACGGACCTTTGCAGGACCAGGAGTCCATCCATTTCCAAGAGATCATTACGTCGGCAGTAATGAAGGGTTTTGATGATCCATTCCCGCTCATAGGGCGGATCGGCAAAGATGACATCGTATCGATCCTCCCGACCGCTTAAGGTCGCAAAACCTTTATCGACGCTCATCGTCAGAACCAGGGAGCGGTTTTCCAACCCGAGAGCAGCAACCTGCTCCTTTATCTTCCCGGCAATAATGGCCTGTTTTTCAACAAAAACGACATATTTTGCTCCTCGACTCAGGGCTTCGAGACCCACGATCCCGCTGCCGGCGTAAAGATCAAGAAAGGTTTGACCACTGACAGGGGGGAGAAGATTGAAAAGGGATTCCCGGACGGCGGACGGCGTTGGTCTTACATCCCTCGTCGGGGGGGGCGAAATCCGTCTTCCCCGCATTTCGCCCCCGGTGATTCTCATGAGCAGCGTTCTCCTCTCACAGATAGTCTTTGCCGAGGATTTCCGCAATCTGTACGGCGTTTAATGCCGCACCTTTTCGCAGGTTATCAGAGACTACCCACATATTGATGCCATTGGGAATGGATTCGTCTTCCCTGATCCTACCGACAAAGGTTCCGTCTTTCCCCGCGGCATGAATGGCCATGGGGTATTGACGCTGCTGCGGATCATCGACGACGATCACCCCCGGGGCCTTCGCTAGAAGATCCCTCACCTCCTGAGGAGTGATCTTCTTTTCCGTCTCGATATTGACCGATTCGGAATGGGCATAGAAGACAGGTACGCGCACCGTCGTTGCCGTCACAGCAATGGAAGGGTCATTCATGATCTTTTTTGTTTCGTTGATCATCTTCATTTCTTCCTTCGTATAGCCGTTATCGACGAACACATCGATCTGGGGCAGGCAGTTGAAGGCGATCTGGTGGGGATAGACCTTGACTACGGGATCCTGAAAACTCAGCAGGGCGCGGGTCTGATCACTCAACTCATCAACGGCCTTCTTCCCCGTGCCGGATACGGCCTGATAGGTGGAGACAACTATTCTCTTGATCCGGACGGCGTCATGAATGGGCTTCAGGGCAACAACCATCTGAATTGTGGAACAATTCGGATTGGCTATGATTCCCCGGTTTTTGTAGAGGGCAATGGCCTCAGGATTCACCTCGGGTACGACCAGGGGGATATCCGGCACCATGCGGAAGGCGCTGGTGTTATCCACGACCACACATCCTGCCTGGGCGGCAAGAGGAGCGAACTTCTCGGAGATGCTGCCTCCGGCGGAAAAGAGACCTATCTGCACCCCGGCGAAGGAATCCTCTTTCAGAACTTCCACGGGAAGACTTTCTCCTTTATATTCCAGATATTTGCCAAGGGACCGCTCTGAGGCCAGTAACTTGAGTTTCCCCACGGGAAAGTTACGCTCTTCCAGAATTTTAATCATTTCATTCCCTACAGCGCCGGTGGCACCTACTACCGCTACGTGAAAGGCTTTCATATAATTATTATCTCCTTAAAAAATATAATGACTACTTCGACGTCTATTTCCGTTCTTGCTGAGCTTGTCGAAGCATTGATCGTCCAGCCAATTTATGCATCTTTAATCTTATGCTATTTAGGTCACGGGGCCTTGCTTTGACACTGTAGAACTATTTCCCTTCATTCCTGGCAGCTTTTTCGCCATCTTGAAGATGAGCCATACCGGTCCGGACAGGCTGTAACCCGCTGTAAAAGTAAAAATCATGATTTGCGGCTCCGCAACCACAATGATCAAGATGCAGACGATCAGGACGAAAGACATGAAAGGCTTCCGGGCAAAAAAATTGAGGTCTTTGAAGCTGTAATATTTAATGTTGCTCACCATGAAAAGGGCAAGGACAAGGACCGAAAAGAGAACAAGCAAATGATCGAAATGTCCGACCCCTCCAAGCTTGTAGTAGATAAGCACCCCCGTGGCCACAACCGCCGCGGCGCCGGGAATAGGCAGACCATTGAATACCCTGCTGTCGATAATGCCAATCTGAATGTTGAAACGCGCCAGCCTTAATGCCCCACAGGTTACAAAGAGAAACGACACCAGCCAACCCCATCTGCCAAAGGCAAAGAGGGACCACGTATAGGCCATAATCGCCGGAGCAACGCCAAAAGAAACCAGATCGGAAAGAGAATCGTATTCGGCGCCAAATTTGCTCGTCGTGTTGGTCATTCTGGCAATACGACCGTCCAGGGCATCGAGAACGGCAGCAACCAATATGGAGATTGCCGCTACCTCAAATTGTCCTTTCATAGCGGCGATAATAGAGTAGAATCCGGAAAAGAGACTCGCTGTGGTAAACAGGTTGGGAAGGACATAAATGCCCTTCTTCATCTTGCCCTTCGGAAACCTGGGTCGTTCTTTCATGGCATCTCTCCTATGGGCGTTTCCCCTGCCCGAACCCTGTCGCCTACACGGACGCAGACGTTCGTTTGGGGGGGAAGAAAAACATCCAGCCGGGAGCCGAAGCGGATCAAACCGAATCTTTCCCCCTTGGTCACACTCATCCCTTTTGCCACCCAGCAGACAATCCTCCTGGCCACCAGGCCGGCGATCTGTATGACAAGCATCTTTTCTCCATTTTTCAGACCGATGACCAGGGCGTTACGCTCATTCTCCGTAGAGGCCTTGTCAAGATTGGCAGTAAGAAACTTACCGGGATAGTAACGAATGACTTCAACGATGCCGTCATAGGGAATGCGATTTACATGCACGTTGAATACATTCATGAAAATACTTATCTTCTTCAGCGGTCCGGTCAGCAATTCGTGGCCCTCTACTGTCTCGATGCGAATAACTTTTCCATCGCAGGGAGAAATGATCGCTTTGGGATCAGCGGGGGGATTACGTTGGGGATTGCGAAAAAACCAGGCGACAAAGAGGGTTGTTATTCCAAAAATCACGGTCGCCCATGTCCATCCAAAATATTGACACACGTATGTAATAAGGATAGCGGAAATTATAAAGGGAACACCTTCGGGGGCTATGGGGCTGTCATGTGACATGTATTTGTCCTCTGTGAGAAGTTTATCAGATCGCCCGGCGCCTGTCCTCCGGCGCCTTACCGATCATGATTTTATGAGAAATTGTCCGTCATGTCAACAATGGGGATATAAATTTTTCCTCTGCTTCCGAGCGGCGAAGATACAAGGGTATGAGCTTCACGGCGTCTATCATCTCTCCGGCGAGAACCTTCCTGCTGGCGAGGCCCCCTACTGCCGAGGCATGAACCTGATGCAGATGGTCAACGACAAAATACGCCCTTCCCCCCAACTTCCGGCAAATGATGTCCCTATATTTAACGGCTCCCGTTCCGATGAATACTGCATCTCCCGTTATCGACTCCAGGATATCGTCTGCCTTAGCAAGCCGTTCTGGAAGAATGTTAACCAATGATTCCGAACCATTATCGGCATATAAACCCGCATATACCTGCTCCCTTCGGGCATCGATCATAGGACATATTTTCTTTTGAAAACCCGTTGCGTTTATAGCGAGAACCTCGAGGGCAGACAAGCCGACGATGGGCCGATCAACTGCTAGGGCAAGTCCCTTTACTGTACTGACACCGATGCGAATCCCCGTAAAAGAGCCGGGACCGACGGTGCAGGCAAAGACATCGATTTCCCTTAGTTCAAGGCCTGTCACAATCAAGAGATGGTCAATGGACGGCAGCAGTATTTCAGAGTGGTTGCGCCCCAGATTTAAAAATATCTCCGTCAGCACCGTCTCATCCTGTAGAAGGGCGACGCTGGCCGTCACTCCGGAGGTATCAATGGCAAGAATATTCATGCTATTTGGTAAAAATACCCGTAATGTCGTTGATCATCTTAATGTTCAGTCTGTCGATATCCATCATTATGACAAAGATCATTAACATAACGAGGAGAATAAATCCAATCTGTTGAGCCCTTTCCCTTGTCTTCATGCTGACTGCCTTCCCCCGGACCGCTTCAATCAGATAAAACATCAGATGACCGCCGTCTAAAACCGGGATGGGCAACAAATTAAGAACGGCAAGGTTTATACTGAGGAGGGCCATGAACAATACAAAGGGTACAATCCCCTCCTTGACCTGGGCTCCGGCCATCTGGGCGATGAGAATAGGTCCCCCCAGCGTGCGGGGGGAGAGGACTCCCTCCATGATCTTGACGATACTGATGAGGGTTAACTTGGTTATGAACCACGTCTGCTTGATACTGGTCCAGGAAGCCTCGACAGGATTCATGCGTTCGATCACTGTATCATTGGTCGGGCTGATACCGATTTTGAAAGAGATCTTTTCCTCGCCAAAGATATTTTTACCCTTCATCGGCCGGGGAACGACGGTGATCTCCACGGGGGCGCCGGCGCGACTGACGGTAAAAACCAGCGGTTTCCCGTCGCTTGTGGATATTTTCTCCGCCATCCGATCCCAGCGGCTAACCTTGTCGCCGTCAATGGCCTGCACGACGTCATTAGCCTTCATTCCTGCCTGATAGGCCGAAGAACCTTCCTGGACATTACCGATGGCACTCGTGAGCACCGGTACACCGACCATATAGACAATGGCAAAAATCAGGATGGCCAGGATGAAATTGAAGATCGGGCCCGCCACGACAATTGCGATTCTCTTCCATACCGATTGTTGATTAAAAGATCGCTCTTGTTCTTCCGGCGTCAATTCTTCCCCCTCCCCTTCCCCGAGGAGTTTCACATATCCACCAAGGGGAATAAGGGAAAGAAGATATTCTGTTTCACCAATTTTTTTACCGATGATTTTCCGTCCGAATCCGAGGGAGAATTTCTGAACTCCCACATTAAAATATTTTGCCATGAGGAAGTGTCCCAGTTCATGAGCAAAAATAAGAATCCCCAATAGAACGATCACTGATACTATGCTTGTGCCAACCAATCTCTTTTCTCCTTTATGCTCTTCGTTGCCCCCAGCCTGGCTTCACGGTCGGCATTGATAATATCCGCCAATACCGGTGAAATTACAGCATGGTGGGCATTCATGACATACTTTATCACCCCGGCGATGTCGGTAAACCGGATTTCTTCATCCAAAAATGCCTGCACGGCGATTTCATTTGCCCCATTGAGGACGGCCGGCATGGTTCCGCCCGTCTTTACGGCGCTACAGGCAAGGGGTAAACAAGGGAACTTTTCCCCATCGGGGGGATGAAACTCCAAAGACATTGTTTTACGAAAGTCCATAAACGGCCCCACCCTGGGGAGCCTCTCGGGCCATGACAGGGCGTAGGCAATAGGAATGCGCATATCGGGCCTTCCCAACTGGGCGATAACCGATCCGTCACAATATTCGACGAAAGAATGTATGATGCTCTGCGGGTGTACAACCACTTCGATTTGACCCACGGGCACATCGAAAAGCCAGCATGCCTCGATGATTTCCAGCCCTTTGTTCATCATGCTCGCCGAATCGATGGTGATCTTCCTTCCCATTTCCCAGTTTGGATGCTTGAGGGCCTGGGCAGGTTTTACATCACGAAGGGCGTCCTTTGACCAGGTGTAAAATGGTCCGCCCGAGGCGGTCAGAATGATTCTCCTCAGAGCCTCGCGCCGCTGCCCCTGGAGACATTGAAAAATCGCGCTGTGCTCACTATCCACCGGCAGGATCATGACGCCTTGTCTGTCGGCCGCGGCCATGACTAACGCCCCGGCCATGACAAGGGTTTCCTTGTTGGCCAGGGCAATATTCTTTCCAGCATCAATAGCCGCCAAAGTGGGAATCAGACCTGCTGCTCCCACCATGGCCGAGAGGACCATGTCTGTTTCCAGAAGGGATGCTACCTCGCAATAACCTTGGGGACCATGAACTATCGCCGTCCCGGTTTCTGATCCCGAAATTTCCTTTAATCTCTGTGCGTGTTCTTCATCATAAACGGCAACCAGCCGGGGCCGGAACATATCGATCTGTTTCTTTAAAAGCTGAATATTTCTGCCCGCTCCGAGGGCCGTCACAGTGAATCTTCCCGAATGGGAAGCAATGACGTCCAGGGCCTGTACGCCGATGGAGCCTGTCGATCCTAATATTGCAATATTCTTCATGAAATAAAATAATACCGGTAGTAATAAACGAAAGGGGCGATAAAAAGAAGACAATCCAGCCGGTCCAGGATACCTCCATGACCAGGCAGTATGGTCCCTGAATCTTTCACGCTGGCAGTTCGCTTTAAAACCGACTCACACAAATCACCAAGCTGGCCGAGAGTACTGCCTACTATTCCCAGGGTGAGTGCATGCCAATAAAAGAGTTTGGGAAAGAAAAACCAGCTAAAAACCAGACAAGCCATGGCGCTGCCGATGATCAGTCCCATGGTTCCTTCAACGGTTTTACCGGCGCTTACCAGGGGAATAAGTTTATGTCGACCCCAGGTCCGTCCGACGTAATATGCGGCAACATCACCAGAAAAAGCCAGAACAATGACAAAAAAAATCCACAAGGCCCCCTGATCATCCCTGCGGAGCCAGATGAAATAGGAGAGTAGCAGGGGTACATAGAGGACTCCGAAGAGGATTTTCATCACCGGCAGCAGATCGTAGTGTTCCTGCCTGATTCTTAGGAGATATAAAATGAATACGGCAAGCGTGGAAAAGGCAATAACGCAGAGAAGCAGCTCCTGGGAACCCCAATAGAATACCATCGGGATCAGCAGGGCAATCATGAGTGTTTGCACCTTTTCCGGTTGCAGCGCCGGGACAAAAACCATTGTATTGTATTCATGAATCCCCAAGAGGATTGCCGCCAGGATAAGGGCAAAAAAAAGCCACGAGGGGCCCCAGGCAATTATGGAAAAGAGAACGGGGACGGCAATTATGGCTGTCAACCAGCGTTTGACATGGGTATTCAATAGATCTTCTCCCTCCGCAACTGGTCACTGGTCAAACCGTATCTTCTCTCCCGTTGCTGATAATCGGCGATAGCGGAAAATAAATCCGTCTTGCTGAAATCGGGCCAGAGAACGTCGGTGAAGTAAAATTCCGTGTAGGCCGATTGCCAGAGCAGGAAATTGGAAATACGGTATTCGCCGCTCGTCCTGATGAGCAGATCGGGGTCGGGCATTTCGGCGGTATAGAGATAGCTTGCAAAGCTTTCTTTCGAGATTGAGGTGGGATCGATACGTCCATCCTGAGCATCTTTTAGAATACGACGGACGGCCTGCAGGATTTCATCCTGCCCCCCGTAACTCAAAGCAAGATTGAGAACCATATCGCGGTTCTTCGCCGTTCTATCCATTGTTTCCAGAAGCAGATCTCTCACGGGTTCCTGAAGGGCGGCTATATCGCCGATGGTTGTGAGCCGGATGCCGTTCTGGAGCATTTCATCCAGTTCTGAGCGGAGATATTCCCGCAGTATCTTCATCAAAGCCTTGATCTCCTGATCCGGCCTTGACCAGTTCTCAACGGAAAAGGCATAGAGGGTCAGGTACTTTATCCCGATCTCCCGGCACAGCCTGACGGTTCTCTGTACCGCCTCCACACCCTTCTGATGCCCCATGATTCTTCCCAGGGTATGATTGCGCGCCCAGCGACCGTTACCATCCATGATGATGGCAATATGTTGAGGAAGTTTTTGAAGATCAATGTCTATCGTCATCTGACTCTCGACAGTCTCAGCTGGACCCTGGAAAAAAAAGGGGAGTTTCGCAACTCCCCACTACTTGCTCTTACACCATGAATAAGGGCTATATTTCCATAATTTCCTTTTCCTTGGCCGCAAGCACAACGTCCGCCTTTTCTATGTATTTATCTGTTCTTTTCTGAACGTCATCTTGGGCGGTAAACATCTCATCCTCAGATATCTTGTTATCCTTCTTCATGGTTTTGAACTGTTCATTGGCATCCCGGCGGGCATTCCTGATCTTAACCTTGCCTTCCTCGGCCATCTTCTTCACTACCTTGACTAGGTCCTTCCTTCTCTCTTCCGTAAGGGGCGGGATTGATAAGCGAATGAGCTTCCCATCGTTGGAGGGCGTCAATCCCAGCTCCGATTTCTGAATTGCCTTTTCGATGGCGCCGATGACACCGGTGTCCCAGGGAGAAATTACAATCAACCGGCTTTCGGGAACGGACAGACTGGCTACCTGATTCAGGGGCGTCGGGACCCCGTAATAATCAACCTTGATGCCGTCCAGAAGGGCAAGAGACGCCCGTCCCGTCCTGACTTTACTGAAGGCCTTTTCAAGAGATCCCAGAATCTTTTCCACATTATCTTTCAGTTCTTCGTAAATAGCTTCCTTCATGGATCTAACCCTCCACAACCGTTCCAATATTCTCGCCGCAAATTACGGCCTTGATATTACCTGTTTTTTTTAGATTAAAGACAACAATCGGCAGTCCGTTTTCACGGCACAGAGATATGGCTGTTGCATCCATTACTTTAAGATTCTTCGCCAATACCTCGTTATAGCTGATTGTTTTGAACATGATAGCGTCCGGATTGCCCACAGGGTCACTATCATACACGCCATCTACTTTGGTCGCCTTCATGATTACTTCCGCCCTGATTTCCACGGCCCGCAGCGAGGCTGCCGTATCGGTCGTGAAAAAGGGGTTACCTGTTCCCCCGGCAAAAATAACTACCCGTCCTTTTTCCAGATGTCGAATCGCCCGGCGCTGGATATAGGGCTCGGCAATCTCCTGAACCCCCAGGGCTGACTGAACCCGCGTCTGGACGCCGATATGCTCAAGGGCGTGCTGCAAGGCCAGACAATTGATCAGGGTAGCCAGCATGCCCGTATAGTCGGCCGCTGACCTCTCCATTCCCCGTTTGGCTGCTTCGGCGCCCCGCCAGATATTGCCCCCACCGACAACGAGTCCCAACTGCACGCCAAGATCAATCACCTCTTTGATTTCCTTGGCAATTACATTAACAGTGTCGAAGTCGATTCCAAATGATCGTTCCCCCTCGAGGGCTTCCCCGCTGAGCTTCAACAGCACCCTTTGATAGGCTGCCTTTTCCATCAGGATTTTATCTCTTCTCCCAACTGAAATCTGGCAAAGCGTCTTACCAATATATTTTCACCGGTTTTGGCGATCATTTCATTGACCAGTGTTTCTACTGTGATATCGGTGTTCTTGATAAATTTTTGCTGGAGAAGACAAACCTCTTCATAGTATTTTCTCAGCTTGCCATCAATTATCTTGTCCCAGATCTTCTCGGGTTTCTTCTCGGTCAGGAGCTGGCTTTTGTAGATTTCCTTTTCCCGCTCCAGGGCGCCTGCCGGTATCTCTTCCGGCCGCACATAAATGGGATTGGAGGCAGCGACATGCATGGCCAGGTCTTTGGCCAATACCTGAAAGGCCTCGGTCTTGGCGACAAAATCTGTTTCGCAGTTTAACTCTACAAGGACGCCGATCTTTCCACCCATGTGGACATAGAAGGCAATGGTTCCATCTTTCGCGGCCTTAGACGATCGTTTCGTCGCTGCCGACATCCCCTTCTTTCTCAAATAATCGACGGCCTTTTCAAAATCTCCATCTGACGCCGCCAGTGCTTCTTTGCAATCCATCATTCCGGCATTGGTTTTGATCCTGAGTTCTTTGACCATATCAACAGTAATATTCAAAGTGTTACCTCCTGGTTGTGTTTCGATTTATCTATGAGGCCCGCTCTTCTTCGTCGGCTTGCTCAACGGCGCCCATATTATTTTTTGTTTCAATGCTCTCCGGAACGTCGTTTTCTTCCTTCTCTTCAATCGCTACCTCCCGGGGCGCATCTTCTTTGTCGCTTTCAGCCTGGATGCGCTCTTCAAACTTCTTTTTACCCTCGAGCACGGCATCGGCGATCTTTGAGGAAAATAGCTTGATGGCCCGAATGGCGTCATCGTTTCCGGGGATTATGTAATCGACATCGTCGGGATTGCAGTTGGTATCAACCATGGCCACAATGGGAATCCCCAACTTTCTTGCTTCCTGGATCGTGATGATTTCCCGCTTGGGATCTACAACGAACAGACCGCCCGGCTTCCCCTTCATTTTGCGAATACCGCCCAGGATCTTATCCATTTTGACTTTTTCTTTCTGCATGGAAAGGATTTCTTTCTTCGGGAAGGCACGGATTGTGTCATCGATGATCATTTTATCAAGGGTGTTTAGTCTATCGATACTCTTTTTGATGGTTGTGAAATTGGTCAGCATTCCCCCCAGCCAGCGCTGATTCACATAGGGCATCTCACATCTGGAAGCCTCTTCCCGGATTGATTCCTGGGATTGTTTCTTCGTTCCCACGAACAGTAACTCGCCACCGTTCGCAACCATGTCCACAACAAATTCGTAGGCCTTGTGAAAGAGAACCACGGTCTGCTGAAGATCAATGATATAGATCCCGTTCCTGGCCCCGAAGATGTATGTTTTCATTTTAGGGTTCCACTTATTGGTTTGGTGACCAAAATGGACCCCTGCCTCAAGCAGTAACTTCATGGAAATGTGCGCCATATTTAAAACTCCTTATGCTGTGTTTTTTCCGCCACTCCCTTCCATCAGACATCGAACATCCCATCTTCGAGATGCAACACGTGCCCATCCGGGAATGTGTGAAATTCGCGGAGATCTAGCACAATGCCAACGAATACGCAAGTCTAATTTAATGGGATATCATGTGTGGTAGTGGGCGTTGATCTTGATATACTCAAACCCCAGATCGGAGGTGAAGATTCGCCAGTCTTTCGTCCCCATCCCTGCCCTGAGGACAATTTTTATCTCTTCTTGCTCCATAATCGTCTTCAGAGACGTGGGGCTGCCTTCTATGCCCCTGCCATGCTGAAAAACGGAAACATCCTCGAAAGATAGCTGGACTTTATCAACGGGCAGGGGAATGCCGATGGCGCCGGCAGCGGCAATGATCCGCCCCCAGTTTGGATCGCCGCCAAAAAAGGCGGTTTTGACGAGATTGGAGTTGGCTATGGCGTAGGCTATTTTTTTTGCCTCCCCCCGTGTTCTGGCCTCGGTCACTACTATTTCGATGGCCTTCGTCGCCCCCTCGCCGTCTCTGACCATATCCTTGGCCAGTTTCATGAGAACTTCGCAGACCATGTCCCGAAAAATCCGGAAGGACTGTGATCCGTCCCGAATCATAAGGTTTCCAGCGCACCCATTGGCAAGGATTATGGCTGTATCGTTGGTGCTCATGCAGCCATCGACGGTAGCGGCGTTGAATGACCTCTCCACGGCAAAACGAAATGCCTTTCCCAGGGCGACATTGTCGATATCGGCATCCGTCATGGCATAAGCCAACATCGTGGCCATATCCGGCTGGATCATCCCCGCCCCTTTGGCGATGCCGCAGATGCTGATTTCCCGGTCGGCAATAAACCGTTTTTGATAAGCCATTTTGGGAAAGCGATCCGTCGTCATGATCGCCGCTTCCGCTTCGGAAATGCCATCGGGCCGTAACCCCTTTACGACCGCAGGTATATTTTGACGGATCTTTTCCACCGGCAGTCTATGTCCGATAACCCCCGTAGAAGCGACGAGGACAAGATCGTCTTTGATCTTCATGTAGGAGGATAGAGACTTGGACATATTGAGGGCGTCTTGGTAGCCTACCGCTCCGGTTGCGGCGTTGGCGTTGCCGCTGTTGGTCAGAATTGCCTGGGCCCGACCGGATTTGATTCTCTCCATGGAAACCAGCACCGGTGCGGCTTTGAAGGCATTGGTGGTAAAGACCCCTGCGGCCCGGGCAGGAATCGTGGAGTAGATCAACGACAGATCTCTGGCCCCCGTCTCCTTTATACCGGTGCTGACCCCGCTTGCCAAAAAACCGGGGATGGAAATATTATCGTTTATCACCTGAGAATATACCTCTTAATATTTGGCTTACTTGATCTCCTTGTAAAATCCCCCTGAATCCCCCTTTGTCTAAGGGGGAGCTTATCCTACTTCGCGCAGCACTTCTTGTATTTCTTGCCGCTTCCGCAGGGGCAGGGATCATTGCGTCCGACCTTCTCCTTGTCCCGCTTGATCGGGGTGGCACTTACATCTTCGCCCCTGCTGAGGATGTAATCCTCATCAGCCTTCCGCTGCATTTCCTCAATGTCCTCTTCCCTTCGCACCTGGACCATACAGAGTTTTTCGAGGGTATCCTCCTTGATACGCTCGATCATAGCCATGAGCATATCGTACCCTTCTTTCTGATATTCCCGGACCGGGTCCTTCTGTCCATAGCCCCGAAGACCGATACCCTCCTTGAGATGATCCATACCGAGGAGATGATCTTTCCACTGGGTGTCGATGCTTTGCAGCATAATCATGGTCATGACGTAGGTCATCAGCGGCGGCCCAAAATCCTCTTCCTTCCGACGCAGGTGGTCCTTTGCCCCCGAAATGATTGCCTCTTCAATTTCCAGGGCATTCATCTCCCGTCCCTTTTCGTTGAGATTGAGCTTCAGGGAAAATTGTTTAAAGATCCGGTCGTCAAGGGCTTTGAGGTCCCAATCCTCGGGGTGACCTTTTTCATCGACATAGTCGGCAGTTATGTCTGCAACTACCTCCTCGATCATCCCTTCGATATCCGACCAGAGATCCTGACCTTTCAGTACCTTACGTCTTTGATCATAGATGAGTTGTCGTTGCTTGTTCATGACATCGTCGAAATCAAGGAGGTGCTTCCTGATGTCAAAGTTCTGCCCTTCCACGCGCTTCTGGGCATTTTCGATGGCCTTGGAGACCAGTCTGTTTTCTATGGGCTGATTTTCTTCGATACCGATCCGGTCCATTATGGCAGAGATCTTTTCGGCTCCGAAGATCCTCAGTAGATCATCTTCGAGGGACAGGTAAAAGCGCGACGACCCCATATCTCCCTGACGTCCGGAACGTCCACGCAACTGATTATCGATACGGCGGCTTTCATGTCGCTCCGTCCCCAGGATGTGGAGTCCCCCGAGGTCTGCGACCCCTTCCCCCAGCTTTATGTCGGTGCCCCGCCCTGCCATATTGGTAGAGATGGTCACCATCCCGCGCTGACCGGCCTGGGCGACGATCTCCGCTTCCCTTTCATGGTGCTTGGCGTTCAGGACGTGATGCTTGATCCCCGTTCTGCTCAGCATGGTGCTGAGAAGTTCCGACTTTACAATCGAGATTGTCCCTACCAGAACCGGTCTGCCAAGCGCGTACATCTCTTTTATTTCTTCAATGGCGGCGTTGAATTTTTCCTTTTCCGTCTTGTAGATCACGTCATTTTGGTCGGCTCGAATCATGGGCATGTTCGTGGGAACAACAACAACTTCGAGTTTGTAGATCTTCTTGAACTCCTCCGCTTCCGTATCCGCCGTTCCCGTCATTCCCGCCAGTTTTTCATACATGCGAAAGTAATTCTGAAAGGTAACCGAAGCAAGGGTCTGGTTCTCCCGCTCGATCTTGACCTTTTCCTTGGCTTCAAGGGCCTGATGGAGACCATCGCTGTAGCGTCGGCCCGGCATGATGCGACCGGTAAACTCGTCAACGATGATCACCTGACCGTCCTTGACGACATAATCCACGTCTCTGTTAAAAAGGGTATGGGCCTTCAGGGCCTGATTCACATGATGAAGGATTTCAATATTGCGTGGCTCATAAAGATTCGTTACTTTGAGATATTTCTCTACCCGGGCAATTCCTTCTTCCGTGAGGACTACGGTCCGGGATTTTTCTTCGACCGAATAATCCTCCCCTTTACGCAGCCGGGGAATGACCTGATTGATCCGGTAATATTTTTCCGTGGATTCCTCGGAAGGTCCGGAAATGATGAGCGGGGTGCGCGCCTCATCGATAAGAATGCTGTCCACCTCATCCACGATGGCGTAATGGAAATCTCTCTGTACGTATTCCTCGAGGGAAAACTTCATGTTGTCCCGCAAGTAGTCAAATCCGAACTCGTTATTGGTTCCATAAGTAATGTCGGCATGATAAGCCGCTCGCCGCT
This sequence comes from uncultured delta proteobacterium, assembly GCA_903885795.1. GTDB lineage: Bacteria > Desulfobacterota > Syntrophia > Syntrophales > UBA8958 > UBA8958. Next base: position 142,718 of record CAISJV010000017.1, read on the forward strand.
CATCGTCATCCATACCATGGACGATCACCCCGACGGTAAGACCGAGAAATATGTAGATCGGACCCATCCATCCCGCATCGCGGCGAGCCAGATAATCATTGACCGTGACCAGGTGACAACCCTTTCCGGTCAAGGCATTGAGATATATTGGGAGGGTTGCCGCCAGGGTCTTCCCCTCTCCCGTCTTCATCTCGGCGATTCTCCCCTGATGGAGGACAATACCACCGATGATCTGGGCGTCAAAGGGCCGCATCTGCACCGTCCGGCGGGCGGCTTCCCTGGCAACCGCAAAAGCCTCCGGCATGATGTCATCCAGGCTGGCGCCATTTTGAAGCCTTTCCTTGAACTGGGGCGTCTTGGCCTTAAGTTCCTCATCGTTCAGGGTTGTCATGGACGGTTCAAGACGGCTTATTTCGTCAAGTATAACGGAGAGTTCCTTAATGATCCGGTCATTCTTCGTTCCGAAAACCTTCTTCAGTATTGAAACAATCATAATTCAACCTTCAAAAGAAAAAATTCCGGCAGCATATTACCGGAATTTTAAAAAGAAAACAATTTGTATGTTATTGCTATTCTTTGGCTATAAACATGAGCTGATCGCCCACCGCCACCTTGTCTCCCGGGGAGACATGTATTTCAGTCACCTTGCCGCCAATCTCCGCAGTAATGTTGTTGAGCATTTTCATGGCCTCAAGAACGATCAGCACCTGGCCGGCAGAAACCTCCTCGCCCTGCTCCACGGAGACATCATTAACGGTGCCGGTTATATGGGAACGGATGTCTCCCGCCTTCCAGGCCGCATCAATCTCCTTGGGAGACATGGAGGTCTTCTTTTTCTTTTTGTCTCCTTCTTCCTCGTCCTGTTCGGTGATAATCGGCTCGGTATGATGGTCAATGATCAGATAAGTGGCCGTATCACCTGATTTGGTCTTGCGCTGCGGACCAATCTCGACGCTGTGAAGTTTCCCTTCGGCGTCGGGAATTTCAAATTTTTCTCCGAGGTTGAAGCCTCCTTTTCGGAACCAGATGCGCGGCGACAAGACCCAGGTCTTGCCGTATTTGGCTTCAAACTTGAAAAAGTCCACAGCATCGTTCGGATGCTGAAGATAAAGAACAAGTTCATCATCCGTTGCCTCCCGTCCCATACGATGTTCCAGAACCTTCTTTTCGACTTCCAGATCGATGTCTTCGATCTTCTGGTAGCAGGTGTCGCATTCCACGATCTTCTTCCAGTCGGCCCCGAAGACGGCATGATAAACATCATCCGCAGGCTGGTAAAATGGCAGGTCCCCGTAACGGCCGAGCATCAGGTTTTTCAGGTCATCGTTGGCGTCTTTGTAACGCTCCCCCTTCTGAACATTGTTGACCGCCGTCGTCCAGAGGATTTGTGAACCCGGCGTCACACTCCACCAGTTTCCCAGTTCAACCTGCACCCGGGGTAGTTCTTTTTGGAGAATCTCGGGCATCTTCTGTAAAAAACCCCCTTTGACGGCCTGCTCGAAACTTGAACCCGTAGCGCCGCCGGGAAGTTTGTGAATCTGCACGGTCGGATCGAAGCCGAGAAACTGGGATTCGAAATCCCGGTAATATTCCCGCTCCGGTCGCAGTTTGTTGGAGGTATCTATAACTGCCTGACGGTCAATGCCGACGGCATCATAACCATATTCGGCAAGGATATCCACAACGGACATCAACGGTGGAGGGCCATAGAATCCCGTGAAGGCATGATCGCTTGCATCAACGATTTTAGCGCCATTTTGCACGGCCGCCACAATCCTCCCGATATCATCCCCATCGGTGTTGTGGCCATGATAATGGATGATAAGATCGGGATATTTGGTGTGGATGGCCCGCACCAGTTCTCCGATGCGCTTCGATGTTCCGAGACCGCCATGATTCTTGATGCACAGGAGGATGTCTTCACCGGTAACCGTAAGTATTTCCGTGACTTTTTGAACATAGTAATCATCCGTATGTTCGGGTCCGGTGGAAAAACAGATAGATGGTTCCAGGATGCACCCCGCGGCCTTCACTTCTTCAAAAACGGAGACCATATTGGGAATATGATTCAGGAAGTCAAAAACCCGCCAGACATGAACATAAGGGGCAAAACCCCGCACTGTCATCCTTATGACATTGTCCGGGTAGGGGCGGTAACCGAAGAGGTTTATCCCCCGGCAAAGGGTTTGAAACAAGGTGTCGGGCATTTTTTCGCTCAGGACCTGGAGTTTTTCCAGGGGGTTGATCTGCTTGCGAAGCATATCCACATGCACAGAAGCGCCCCCGGTAATTTCGAGGGAAAAGAATCCTGCCCGGTTTCTTTCATCAGCAACAAGTAACTGGGTATGGGGCATGATCCGGTTTTTGAAGTCTGACTGTGAGAGGTCACGCTCCGTGTTGGTCACATAGTAACCCTTTTGTCGCCTTATTTTATCTAGGACGTAGTGTGCGCCCTTTTCTCGCAATTCTTTTGGTGCGATACGTAATTCACTGTTTCGATGGCTGTCGTTTTTCATAGGCTGTTCCTGCTCATGTCTCCCATATTAATAGGCATGTTTGTTAACTTTTCTTGCATGTATTTCTGCGATCAGTTTACCGAGCTTGGCGATCTCCCGCTCCGCTTCTGGGTAGTTGAAGATCTCCGGATGGGTATCTATATAGCCCGTGTCAAATTTGCCGGCCCGAAAATCCTTTTCGTCGCAGACAGCAAGGTAAAACGGAATCGTGGTCTTGGGACCGACAATGACAAAACCGCGCAAAGAGCGCTTCAACCTTTGGAGCGTCTGCTCCCAGTTGTATCCCCGCACGGTCATCTTGACGAGTAGCGAGTCATATTCCGTGGGTATTCTGAAACCCTGGTAGACGGCTCCGTCAAGACGGACACCCGGCCCTCCTGGCGACTGGTAGACCTCAACCCGTTTTCCTCCTTCGGGCATGAAATTGTTCTTTGGATCTTCAGCGTTGATTCGCACCTGCACCGCCTTTCCGTAGAGACGGACACGTTCCTTCGGAATATCAAGAACGCCTCCTTCGGCGATGCGGATCTGCTCCCTTACGATGTCAATGCCCGTCAATTCCTCTGTAACCGTATGTTCGACCTGAAGACGGGTGTTCATTTCCATGAACCAGAATTCGTTTGTCCGGGCGTCCACGAGAAATTCCACTGTCCCCGCGTTGACATACCCCGACTCTTTTGCCGCGCGAATGGCACAGTCGTACATGGCCTCCAGTACGTCCTCCGGCAGGTCCGCCGGGGCAATTTCAAGGAGCTTTTGATGGCGCCGTTGAATGGAGCAATCCCGGGAACCAAGGTGCATGATATTGCCGTGTTTATCCGCTAAAATCTGAATTTCCACATGGCGGGGCGATTCAATACATTTTTCCATGTATATGCTGTCATCTTTGAATGCCGACAGAGATTCAGCCCGGGCAACGGGCAACTGAACCATGAGATCCGCCTCATCTTTAACCTTGCGGATTCCCCGCCCCCCACCGCCGCAGGAGGCCTTCAACATGACGGGGTACCCGCAGGCGCCGGCAAAGGAAAAGGCTTCATTAATGCCACTGCCCCCCTTGGGTATATCCGATGTTCCTGGAATGAAAGGGATTCCTGCTTTCTCCATAATATTGCGAGCGACAACCTTATTGCCCAGATCACGAATAACCTGCGGGGGGGGACCGATAAAAATGATCCCTGCCTGCTCACAGGCGGCGGAAAAATCGGGATTTTCCGCCAGAAAACCATAACCGGGATGGATAGCGTCGGCCCCTGTTTTTTTTGCCGCCCAGATGATCTTGTCGATGTCGAGATAATCTTTGCGGGGTCCTTCACCGATCATAATGGCGTCATCGGCCAGGCGAACATAGTAGGCGTCGGAATCCGGCTTTTCGTATATAACTACCGCCTCCAAAGACAATTCCTTGACCGTACGCATGATCCTCAAGGCAATCTCGCCGCGATTGGCAATGAGCACCTTCTTGATTTTTCCGTTTGTCTTCATCATGGATTACCTTCCCATTGGATACTTCTATCAATTTAAGTCGTGCCTTATACTGATTACAGAACTTTCTGTCAACACCATTGTTTACACCGTCAAATTTGTCTTGACTTAGCAGGATTTGTCAGGATAAACAGCTCGATCGCAGCACTAATCCAACCATCGCGTCATAGAAAGGGGATGTCATGGCCAAATATGACTCTAAATCTCTCAGGAATGTCGTCGTCGTAGGACATGGTTCGACTGGAAAAACCTCCCTTTGTGAATCCTTCCTCTTTGTCTCAGGTAAAACGGACCGCCTCGGAAGAGTTGACGAGGGAACCTCCACCCTTGATCATGAACCGGAAGAGCAAAAGAAAAGGATTTCAATCAGTTCGGCAACCACCTTCGTCGATTGGCAGAAATTCAAAATCAATCTCGTCGATACCCCGGGGGATTCGAATTTTTCCTTTGACACCCAAAGCTGCCTCCGCATCGCGGACGCAGCGATTATCGTCCTTGACGCCGTCAGCGGTGTCGAGTTCCAGACTCAGAAAGTCTGGGAGTACGCCGATGATTTCAAAACACCACGGCTGGTGTTTGTGAACCGTATGGATCGCGAGCGAGCCAACTTCCAGAACGCCGTGGCCAGTATCAAGGAAAAGATGGACGTCAAGGTGACTCCCATCTGCCTGCCCATCGGAAGTCATGAATCTTTTCGAGGGGTGATTGATCTCATTTCCATGCAGGCCATCATCTATGACGATCTGAAAGGCACTTTCAAGATGGCCGCTATTCCAGCCGATCTGATCGAGGAGGCGCAAACCTCCCGTGAAACGATGGTTGAAGATATTGCCGAATCGGACGAAGCTATGATGGATAAATACCTCGAAGCAGGTGAACTTACCGAGGAGGAATTAAGAGCCGGCCTGAAAACAGGCATTAATTCAGGCGCTTTGATTCCGGTAGCCTGCGGCTCGGCCCTGAAGAACATGGGCACAGCCCTCCTCATGGACATTATCACCCAGTACCTTCCCTCCCCTGTGGACAGAGGTCCCGTAAAGGGCATGAAACCGGGCACGGATGAAGAGGAAATCAGGACCCCTGAGGAAGCATCACCCTTTTCCGCCCTGGTCTTCAAGACCATCGCCGACCCTTATGCCGGCCGGCTCACTCTATTTAGGGTCTACTCCGGAACCCTGACCCCGGATGTCGGAATGTATAACGCCTCCCACAAGATCTCGGAACGATTTGGAAATATTTTCTTTCTCGACGGCAAGACGCAAAAACCGACCGATATGGTGATTCCCGGCGATATCGCCGCCTTTGCGAAACTGAAGGAGACGGGCACTGGCGATACCATCTGCAATGAAAAAAGTCCCATTATCTATGACAAGGTTGTGCCGCCACCGACCATCATGTCCTTCGCCATCGAACCGAAGAGTCGGGGCGATGAAGACAAGATTGGTTCTTCCATCAACCGCCTCATCGAGGAAGACCCGACCATGCGTTTTCACCGGGATGACCAGACAAAAGAAATGATTATCTCCGGCATGGGGCAGATCCATATTGAAGTCGCCGTGGAGAAGATGCGGCGCAAGTTCGGTGTGGAAGTTAATCTGAAAACCCCCAAGGTTCCCTACAAAGAGACCATTAAGGCGAAGACCAATGTGCAGGGAAAATACAAGAAGCAGTCAGGCGGTCGGGGTCAGTACGGGGATTGCTGGCTCGACATCGAACCCCTGCCCCGGGGCTCCGGATTTGAATTTCAGGACAAGATCGTGGGCGGCGTCATTCCCAATCAGTACCGCCCGGCAGTGGAAAAGGGCATCGTGGAAGCGATGGAGGATGGCGTCGTGGCCGGCTATCCCGTTGTGGACTTCAAGGTCTCCCTGGTGGACGGCACCTACCATACGGTGGACTCCTCGGAAATGGCCTTCAAGATCGCCGGTTCCATGGGCTTCAAGAAGGGCATCCTGGCCTGTCAACCGATCCTTCTCGAACCGATTGTGTTTATCTATATTGAAATACCCGATGAATATATGGGCGATGTGATCGGCGATCTCAACGGACGCCGGGGCCGGGTCCAGGGCATGGACACGAAGGGCTCACACCAGATCATCAAAGGACAGGTACCCCTGGCCGAAATTCTCAAGTACGCGCCGGATCTCCGTTCCATGACGAGCGGCCGGGGAACGTTTACCTATGAACATTCCCATTACGAAGAGGTTCCACCCCACATCGTCGAGAAGATTGTTGCGGAAGCGAAGAAGAAGGAAGAAGCAGAGAAATAATGATCCGGGCAGCAGTCATCACCGTGAGCGATAAAGGTTCCCGGGGAGAACGGGAAGATCTGAGCGGCCCGGAGACGGTTCGCCTTCTGGAGTCTCAGGGAATCGAGGTTGCCTGCACCCTTGTTGTTCCCGATGAGCCGGAGGAAATCAAGGCCGCCCTTATTGATTGCGCCGACCGGCAGGGTCTGGATCTGATTATCACAACCGGCGGCACCGGCGTTACCCCCCGGGATGTAACACCGGATGCGACCCGTGAGGTTCTCGAAAAAGAGATTCCCGGCATGGCCGAAGCCATGCGTCAGGCCAGCATGGCCAAGACACCGCACGCCATGATCTCCCGGGCTTTGGCGGGCCTCCGAGGTAAAACCCTGATCATCAACCTGCCCGGCTCTCCGAAAGGTGTCCGGGAAAACCTTGCCGTCGTCCTGCCCGCCATTCCCCATGCCGTAGAAAAGATCCAGGGCAGCGATACGGATTGCGCATCCTGAGAAGAACAAAAGTTATCATAACTCAAGTATAAGCACCTTCCAATAATTTGAGCCTAGCACGGTGAAGCGATGAACAATGGAAATGGGCCAAATACAGTCAATCTGTATGCCTCACTTGTAGAGCAGTCCAACGATGCCATCTACCTATTGTTTGATGGGCGCTTTGTCTTTGTCAATCAGAGCTTTGTCAATCTGTTTCAGATAACCCGGGAAGAGATATATCAGCCGGATTTTGACTGTCTGCTTCTGGTGGCCCCGGAGAGTCAGGCCCTGATTCGGGACAGACTGGGTAAGATCAAGAAAAAAGAACCACTGGATGCCAAATACACGTTTACCGCCCTGGCCAGGAATAACCGCACGCTTCAGTTGGAGGCATCGGTATCCTATATCCCTTACGAAGGTCAAACGGCAACCTGCGGCGTCCTGCGAGATATGACCGAACGCATCGAAATAGAAGATGCGTTGAAAAAAAGTGAGGATCGTTTTTCCAAGGCATTTCATGCGGGCCCGGCGCCTGCCATTATCAGCACTATTGCCGACGGCCGGTACCTAGCCGTAAACGACCAGTGGTGCCGCATGATGGGTTATACCCGGGAAGAAATGATCGGCAAGACAGCGGATGATTTCACGATATGGCCCTTTCCGGAAGAAAGAACCGCCCTGATCAAAAACTTCCTGTCAGCAGGCCGTTTTCGTGATGAACTTATTCACCTCCGCACCAAGGAGGGAAACATCAGGGACATTCTCTGCTCCGCGGAAATCGTCAGCTACGAAGGGGGGCAGGTTATTCTCTCCCTGTTTCAGGACATCACGACGAGCAGGCGGGTGGAGGCGGCCCTACGGGAAAGCGAGAAATTATACCGGAACATTATCGAGGAGATCGAAGACGGTTATCAGGAAGTTGATCTCAACGGCAACTTCACGTTTATCAACGAATCCTTCCGCAAGGTCTTCGGCTACAGCAAAGAAGAACTCCTGGGCACAAACTTCCGGCGTTATGCCGCCGACGAAGAAACCGCCGACCGGGTCTATCGCGCTTACCATCAAATGTACATGACAGGAATGCCTCTGAAAAGATTTGAATGGGAGATCATTACCAAGGATGGGATCAGAAGAGCGGTTGAATTTTCTGCCTCTCTGCTCCGGGATGAAGAAGGACACCGTCGTGGTTTCAGGGGGATTGTTCGGGATGTCACAGACAGGAAACTGGTTGAAGACCAATACCGTACAATGGCCAATAGTTCCCAGGCCGGTGTTTACATAGTCCAGGGCAGCCGGCTCTGTTTTGTCAATCCCCACATTCATGACTACTCCGGCTACACGGAAGCAGAGCTATTAGGTGAGCGGATCCTCCATTTCGTTCATCCTGAGGACTGGGAGATCGTGAGGGAAAAGTCCAGAAAGATGATCGCGGGAGAGTTGACCTCTCCCTACGAATACCGCATCATTACCAAGGACAATCAAGTCAAGTGGCTGATGGAAAAAATCACCCCTATCACCTATCGGGGGCGGTCTGCCGTCCTGGGTAACAACATGGACATCACTCCTCAAAAAGAAGCTGAAAAAGAAAAACGACGCCTCGAAGGACAACTCATCCAGGCCCAGAAGATGGAGGCCATCGGCACCCTCGCCGGCGGAATTGCCCACGATTTCAACAATCTGCTCATGGGCATTCAGGGTTATGCCTCCCTGATGCTGTTGCGCATGGATCAAGGTCATCCTCACTACGAAAAGTTGAAGGCAATTGAATTTCAGGTGCAGAGTGGCGCAGATTTAACAAAGCAGTTACTGGGCTTTGCCCGGGGCGGCCGCTACGAGATCAAACCGACGGATCTGAATGATCTGGTCAAAAAAACTATTGCCGTTTTTGGGAGAACGAAAAAAGAAGTCCGAATCCATGAAAAATACGGGGGACATCTTTGGACGGTCAATGTGGATCAGGGACAAATCGAACAGGTGTTTCTGAATCTCTTTGTTAACGCCTGGCAGGCCATGCCCAGTGGGGGCGAGTTGTATATAGAAACGAATAAAGTAATCCTCGACAGTGACTATGTCCAAGCCTATGACATATCTCCCGGCATTTATATCAAGGTATCCGTAACCGACACCGGGGTGGGAATGGATGAAAATACCATGCAGCGGATATTCGACCCCTTTTTCACCACTAAAGAGATGGGGAGGGGAACGGGACTCGGCCTCGCCTCAGCCTACGGCATTATAAAGGGTCATGGCGGCGCCATCAATGCCTATAGTGAGAAGGGGCATGGAACAACCTTCAATATCTACCTGCCCGCCTCCGACCAGCATGTTGCTTCAAGGGAAATGCCTGCGCAGGATATCCTTAAAGGACAGGAAACCATCCTGGTTGTGGATGATGAAAAGATCATTGCCGATGTGACCCAGGGGATGCTTGAACAATTTGGCTATCAGGTCCTGATCGCCCGCTCCGGGCAGGAGGCCATTGATATTTTCAGGACAAATCCGGATCGCATCGATCTGGTGATCATGGACATGATCATGCCGGGCATGAACGGCGGCGAGGCCTATGACCGGATCAAAGCCATCAAGCCCGATGTCAAGGTAATCCTTTCCAGCGGCTACAGTTTGAATGGAATGGCCAAAGACATTATGTCCCGTGGCATCAAGGCATTTATTCAGAAACCTTTTCGACTGGGTGATCTGTCGCGGATAATTCGGGAAGTAATAGGATCCACTTAGTATTATTGATGTTTTTCTTTATACGGGGCCGACGCCTTCTTTATCCTCGATAATCGGCGGAGGCTCGCTGGCGCGAATGTCCCTTCTCAGTTCCCGAATGGTCTTGTTCAGGTGGGCGATGGTCCTATTCAGACGGAAGCGCTCTACGATACCCATGAAACCAGTAAAGACGACCCCGATGAGAAAGCATATAAAAATCAGCATATACGCCGGCAGAACGACATTGAAAATGTCCAGATAACGTAATTGGACGGGAAAGGTATTTGCGAGCGAAAACGTGATTATAAACAGAATGAGAATAACGACAATCACGGTATAGACAACTTTCATATCATGCCTCCAGGCGGTATTTCTGAAAATAGGGAAGCAACTGCTCCCATGTCTTGACAACGTCCTCGGGGATTACCCGGACATCGCCTACGACGCTTACAAAATTTGTGTCCCCGTTCCATCGGGGAACTACATGGACGTGCAGATGATCCTCGATGCCGGCCCCTGCCGCTTTACCAAGATTCATCCCGACATTGAAACCGTCGGGCTGAACACTCTCTTTGAGAACCTTGACTGACAGGGTGACATAATCAAAGATCTCAACTTTTTCTTCCGCCGCCAGATCTTCAATCCGACTGCAATGTCGGTAGGGAATAATCATGACATGCCCGGTTGTATAAGGGTAGCGGTTCATCATGATAAAGGATTTTTCACCCTCCAGAAGCCGCAGATCATTACAGGTGCAGTTTTCCGAACTCGTGCAGAAAACGCAATTTTCAACCTTATCTCCGCGAATGTAGGTCATTCTCCAAGGGGCGCCAATGGCTTTCATAGACGTTAAATTATCATGATAGCCGCCAAAAAGACAAGAGTTATTTGGATAACCATATTGACATTATCGTCTCTGATCGTTAGGATGGGCGGCAATTTATCATGTGTTGAGAGGTTTTTATGCTCGATCAGACCCTGGAGAAGATGGCGGATAAGATTCTCGGATTCGATGAGGCGTCGTTGACATCCCTGTGGGAGAAGTACAAACAAAAAATGGAGCACTTCGAGGTTTCCAGGGAATGGGAGAAGGCGGTCATCGTATTTTTCATCATCAATGCTGTCCGGGCGAAGAATCACATCTTCAATGAGCAAATCCAGAAGATGCATAATGCCTCGCCGTCACAGGATATAAGACCTCCCAAAAGGGGCAAGCCTTCCCTGAAACTAGTCAAGACGGATAAAGAAAGAGACGGCGAATGAGCTTAAACGGACAAGATGTGGGGCAGACCATCGATCCCGCCATTCGCAGCGAGGAATTGAGAAATCTCATCGCCTATCATAATCGGCGCTACTACCAGATGGACGACCCGGAAATATCCGACACCGCCTACGATTTCCTGTTTACTGAACTCCGGCATTTGGAAGCAAGCTATCCGGAGCTTATAACCCCCGACTCCCCTACCCAACGCGTCGGAGCCCCTCCCCTCGAAAAATTTCAGCCCTTCCCTCATCCGAGCCCGATGCTGAGCCTGGCCAACGCCTTTACGGAAGATGACATTCGCGACTTCGACGAACGCATCAGCCGCTTCATAGGGCGATTTCCCAGCCCCTTCCCTGGCGGATCCGAGATCATCGCCTATGTCATCGAACCCAAGTTGGACGGCGTTGCCGTTAATCTCCTTTATGAACACGGCGTCCTGGTCACAGGGGCAACCAGGGGCGATGGCGCAACCGGAGAGGATGTAACCCTCAATATCCGAACCGTGGCCGCTATTCCCCTGTCTCTAGTCGGGAATGGAGCGATGCCCATTCCCGCGCGGCTGGAAATCCGGGGGGAAATCGTCATCGCAACGCCGGCCTTCCGGGTTCTGAACGAACGACGCCTGGAAGCCGGGGAACAGGTCTTCGCGAATCCCCGCAACGCCGCCGCCGGTTCCCTGCGCCAGCTTGATTCCCGCATCACCGCCAAGAGGCCATTGGACTTTTTCGCCTATGCCGTCGGTCTTTTGGAGGGGACTGCGATGAAAAGTCACTGGGAGGTCCTCGCAGCGCTGAAAGCCTGGGGCTTCAAGATCCATCCTTTTGCCAGAACGGCCGATCAAATCGAAGAATGTGTAAAGGGCTATCGGGAACTATACGCCGCCCGGGAAAAGTTATCCTATGAAATCGACGGGATGGTAATCAAGGTAAACGATCTGTCCCTTCAGGATGAACTCGGCGCCGTATCCCGCAGCCCCCGGTGGGCCCTGGCCTGCAAATTTCCCGCTCATCAGGAAACCACTGTTATCGAAGGTATCGACGTCCAGGTCGGCCGGACCGGTGCATTGACCCCCGTGGCGGTCATGACGCCGGTTCAGATCGGCGGCGTCACCGTCAGCCGCGCCAGCCTGCATAACCAGGATGAGATCGACAGGAAGGACATCCGTATTGGCGATACCGTCGTCGTGCAGCGTGCCGGGGACGTCATCCCGGAAGTCGTCAAGGTCATCACATCCCTGCGCAAAGGCACGGAGTTACCTTTCGTTATTCCTCAGACCTGCCCCGTCTGCGGCTCTGCAGTCGTGCGCCTCGATGGGGAAGCAGCTCACCGCTGCATCGGTATCGCCTGCCCCGCCCAGATCAAGGAACACATTGTCCATTTCGCCTCCCGGGGGGGGATGGATATCGAGGGCCTGGGAGAAAAGATGATTTATCAGCTCGTTGACGCCGGTCTGATCAAAGACCCCGCCGACCTATATGCACTGAGAGCCGAACATTTGCTACCCCTGGAAAGAACGGGAGAGAAATCGGCAGGAAACCTGTTGCGGGCTATCGACGAGGCGAAAAATCCCCCCCTCGAAAAACTTATCTTCGCCCTCGGGATTCGCCATGTCGGGGAAAGTATGGCCAAGCTCCTCGCCCGAAGGTACGCTGCATTGGGAGACATCATGGCGGCAACGATCGATGAACTGACGACGATCCGCGACGTCGGTCCGGAGGCGGCCAAAAGCGTCGTCAGTTTCTTTCAGGAACCATCGAACCTGCAAGTCCTGGCTAAGTTGAAAACAGCCGGCATCGCACCGATAAACCGCCAATTTTCTGTGGCTACGGAATCTTCAGGGGCGTTTGCGGGAAAAACCTTTGTCCTCACGGGAACCCTGGAACGAATGGCCAGGCAGGAAGCCAGAGAGCTTATCGAGTCCCGGGGCGGCAAAACAACGGAATCGGTAACAAGAAAAACGGATTATGTTATCGCCGGGACTTCTCCGGGCTCCAAGCTAGACAAGGCAAAAACTCTCGGTATTTCAACTCTTGACGAAGAGGCCTTTTTTAAGTTAATGAGGGTTTCGTGAAACCATACATCGACCTCAACTGTGACATGGGAGAATCCTACGGCGCCTACACCATCGGCGGCGATGCCGGGGTCGTCCCCTACATCACCTCTGCCAATATCGCCTGCGGGTTCCATGCCTCGGACCCCTCTGTCATGGACAGGACCGTCCGCCTCTGCAAAGAACATGGGGTGAGAATCGGCGCCCATCCGGGCTTCCCGGACCGGGTCGGTTTCGGAAGACGCTTCATGGACATTGCCCCTGAAGATCTCGTCAACGATGTGATCTATCAAGTCGGGGCACTGAAGGGGTTTCTCGATCGCTACGCCCTGCCCCTGCAGCATGTCAAGCTTCACGGGGCCCTCTACAATTATCTGGTCAACGAAGAAGAACTCCTCATGAAAATCGCCCGCGTCCTGCGGGATAGCTTTGGCAACCCCATCTTCCTGACTCTGGCTACGGGTAAGACGGACAAGCTCCGGGAAAGATGCCTGAAAGAGGACATCCGCCTGGCCCTGGAGGCCTTCCCTGACCGCCGCTATACCGACGAAGGTGAGCTGCTTTCCCGAAAACTTCCCGGCGCCGTCCTCAAGGACCAGGAAGAAATCGCCCGGCGGGCGGTAGAAATGGTAATAAAGAAGGGTCTGGAAAGCGTCAACGGCCGCTGGATCGACATGGAGATCCATACTCTCTGCCTCCACGGTGATAATCGGGAAAGCATTGATGCGGCAGCAAATATCAACCGCCTTTTACGGGAAAAACAGATTCAGTTGGCCCCTCTTGCCGAGTTTCTGAAATGATTATCCAGCGCTACGCGGAAAACGCCCTCAGAATAATCTTTGGCAGCCAGATTGATATGGAAGTCCACGAGAAAGTCCGGCGGGCCTTTTTCCTTCTCATTTCCATTCAACGCCATGACATTATAGAGATAATTCCTTCGTTCTGTTCCTGCCTGGTGATTTATGAAGAGGATCTGACGTCTTACGACACCCTGTCTAACCTGTTGAAAGAGCGTCTTGCCGACTTGTCGGCCGTTGAGATGCCCCTCCCGCAGGTCCACGAAATTCCCGTCCACTATGGCGGCGACAACGGCCCGGATCTATCCTTCGTGGCTAAGCACTGCCGGCTAGAAGTCCCCGAGGTCATCGAAAGACACTGTGCCGAGATCTATACCGTCTTCACCGTGGGCTTCACCCCCGGTTTCCCCTATCTGGGAACCCTCGATGAAAGTATTGCGGCCCCCCGCCTTGAAACCCCGCGGACAAGAATTCCGGCTGGTTCAGTGGGCATCGCCCAGAGACAGACGGGGATTTATCCCTTTGAATCACCGGCGGGTTGGCGGATTATCGGCCGTACGGATGTCCGACTTTTCGATCCGGCAAGGGCTCCCTACAGCATGATGCAGATCGGTGATAAAGTACGCTTTATCGAGGAGCGCTGAGCAATGAATGCTGCCATCACCGTCCGTAATCCCGGTCTCCTCTCCCTGATTGTAGATCTGGGGCGCACAGGTTTCGGCGCCGTCGGCGTCCCCTCGTCATCGGCCCTGGACCGTTACGCCTGTCAGGCCCTGTACAGCCTCCTTGATTGTGCAAACTCACCTGTCCTGGAAGTCATGGGCCCGAGATTTGCGTTGCAATTTGACGCCGACGTCGTTTGCGCCATCGCCGGGGCTCGTGTCAAGGCCTTCCTCGATGACACTCCCCTCCGACCTTGGGCTTCCTTTCAGGCAAAAAAGGGCTCTCTCCTGCGAATCAAGGAAATTAAGGAGGGATTTCGCTACTATATCGGTTTTGCCGGCAGGATAGAGGTAGAGGCGGTCATGGGCAGTTACACGACCAATCTGGAATGCCGTTTCGGTGGTTTTAACGGCGCTCCCCTTAAAAGCGGCGATATCCTCCACCTGAATGAATCCCTTGAAATAGAAACAAATGTCATCCCCCTGAACATGATCCCACCCATGAATTCCCCCCACATACTCCGGGTCCTGGAAGGTCCTGAAACCGACTCTTTCACTGCTGACTCATGCCGCCATTTCTGGGAAAAGGGATATCATGAGCTCTTTACAGTTTCAACAAATCTTAACCGGACGGGAATCCGCCTCGAAGGTACGCCCCTGGTCTTCAGGCCCGAGGCGCCAAAGAGCATCGTATCCGAGGGCATCGTCTCCGGTACGGTCCAGATTCCCGGCGACGGATTGCCGATCATCCAGCTTCATGAAAGAACGATCGGCGGCTATGCCCGGGTGGCCGTAATTGCCCGAGTGGATCAGGACCGCCTCGCCCATCTGAAGGCCGGAGATCTAGTCTGTTTCGAAAGAATAACCATGGCAGAGGGAGAGCGCCTCTGGATGGAAAAAAAGAAAATAATTACTCATTTGCAATCCCTTACCGATTCCACCCATGGATAATCGGTGACCCGTCCCCAATTATCCCTACGGCGTCGTTAAATGAAGCGTACCCATACAATCATTTCCGGTCGTGTCCAAGGGGTCGCCTTTCGCGCCTCTACCCGGGGAAAGGCGATAGCCCTCAATTTGACAGGATGGGTGAAAAACCTGCGGGAAGGAAGCGTAGAAGCAATCTTTGAGGGAGAAGACGACCACATCGAGATCATGCGCCGCTGGTGTGAACATGGCCCTCCCCTGGCCCGGGTAACCGGAGTTGATTCAAGTGACGAAGATTACACGGGAGAATTCACGGAATTCACCATCTTGTATCGCGGATAGCCCCATAATTTTTTTTATCCTCCTGCATTTGACTGGAAGGGTGGACATCTTGCCGATTTCAATTCACTGATGGAACAAAAACCCGCCAACATCATCTATGGGGTTAACGATATACCCCCCTTCCGTACAACATTATTGTTGTCAGTTCAGCATGCCATCCTCGCCCTTGTTTTTATCGTTTATCCACTGATGCTAGTCTCCGAATCAGGGGGAACACAGCTCGACGCAGAAGGGGTTGTAACGGCATCCATCCTGGCAATGGCCGTCGGCACGTTCCTCCAATGTCTGGGTCGGAAAGGCATGGGCAGCGGTTATCTTGCTGTCAACCTCACCACCCCCATCTATCTGCCCGTATCCATTCAAGCGGCCAAAATTGGCGGCCTGGGCCTCACGTTCGGAATGACCGTCATTGCCGGGATATTCAGTATAGTTTTTTCCCGGTTCCTAAAGTATTTTCGCCATCTCTTTCCGGCCGAAGTTTGCGGTGTGGCAGTTGTGATGCTCGGGATCTCCATGGTCGGGCCGGCAGTTAGACGTTTTCTGGGCCTTCATGGCAACATATACGTCGATCCCTACGCCTTTGCTGTTGCCTTTATCACCCTGTCTCTCATGGTCGCCCTAAGCATCTGGCCCCGTGGTCACATCCGTCTTTATTCGGTGTTGATTGGTCTGGCAGCCGGTTACGGCGCCGCCCTGTGGTTGGGTGTAACCGACCTTGCCAGTCTCCGGGCCGTTATGGAGGGAAGTTTTCTGGCGCTGCCGACGATACCCATCCCGGACTGGAAGTTTCAATGGGCCTTGTTGACCCCCTTCTTGATGACGGCCATGGTTTCTTCGCTGGACACCGTCGCCTGTATCATTACCTGCCAGAAAATCAATCAGACGGAATGGGTTCGCCCGGACATGGCCACGGTTAGCAACGGCGTTCTCGCAGACGGCGTCGGCGCCGCCATGGCGGGGGCCTTGGGAACCATGGGAACCGGCGTCTCTTCCGCTCATATCGCCCTTTCCTCGGCCACGGGGGCCACCGCCCGCCGCATCGGACTATTGACGGCCATTGTCCTTCTGGCAACGGCATTTGTTCCTCCCATCGCCAAACTGCTTTCCCGCATGCCAGGGCCGGTTATTGGGGCTGTCCTGGTCTATGCCGCCGCCTTTCTCATCACCTCGGGAATGGAGCTGATCGTTTCCAGAATGCTCGACACCCGACGCATCTTTATGGTCGGTGGCTCCATAATCGTCGGTCTGGCTGCAATCCAGTTGACCGAACTCATCCAGAGACTTCCGCCGTGGCTATATAGCATCGTCGGCTCGCCCTTTGCCGTTGCTTCTCTATGCGCCATCGCGCTGAATCTACTGTTCCGCATTGGAACAGCACAGAACGCTTCTCTGCACATCGAACCACAACTCATCAGCATGTCCGAGACTGTGCGCTTTTTTGAGAGCCAGGGCGGCGCCTGGGGCGCCCGCCGTCAAGTGATTCAGCGAGTCCAGGCAGCGGTCAGTGAATTATTGGAGACGGTTATCCTGCTGGAATTGGCGGAAGGGGCTATTGACATCCAGGCCCGCTTTGATGAGTATCATCTCGATGTGGTAGTGCTCTATCCAGGCCTGCCATTTCCTGCCTCAGAAGAATGCCCGTCGCCGGAGCAGCTCCTCGCCGACGAAAACGCCGCCCTGCGCCTGTCCGGTTCCCTCATTCGGCAATACGCCGATCGGGTTGTCTTTGAAGCCCAGAAAGAGCGGCAGCGTATCTCTTTACATTTTGAGCATTAATAGGGCGATTTTCTCTTATTCAATTCCACCTTGCGTAGCGGGCTTTCAGATAAGTCTGGGCTCTTTCATACCCCAGGCTCGCCGATATCTTCACTTTTTCCCTGCCAATCTTTGCGTCTCCGTACATGCTTTGAATGATCCCCAGCCAGAAATAGGCCGCCGCGTATTGCCTGTTTATAGAGATTGCCTTGTCGAAATCGACCATGGCTAGGTGATATTCTTCACACTTTCCATATGCGATGCCGCGATTGAAATAGTATTTGGCTTCACCGGGATTAAGCTGGATGGCCTTACTGAAATCACGGATGGCCGGACGGAAATCTTCGAGTTCGGTGTAGGATATCCCACGATTGGAGTACGCGTCTGCATATTCGGGGTTGATCCTGATGGCCTGCGTGTATGCCCTCACGGCGACGCGGGAGTTTCCCATCTCCTCATATACAAACCCCTTACTTAACCATTCTTCGGCGCTCATACTAAGAACTTTCTCTCCGGAAGCTGCGGAATGGGCTGGCATCATCACAAACAGAAGAATGATCATAGTCACACAGGCGGCTGCCAACCGCACAGGCATCATGAATACCATCGGCAAAACCTCCCCTCGGAAAATATATCGGCAGAATCGGGAAAAACTTTAGCGGCCTTACCAAATCAGGACCTATCCAAATTAGCACTTGACACAATATAGAAAATAAAATAGTGCTCACCCAATAAAAATGTCGAAAAGCATGGTAATGACAATCAAATTTTGGCAACATATTCATTTTTACATCCTTTCGAGCACCTACATGTATTAACGCCTGCTGTCCATCCTGTGCGATGGGCGAGCAGGCCTTCCCAGTTCAAATCTCAAAAAAGTTTTTTATCCACAGAACGGACCTATTCGGAGCTGTTATCGGAGTCAATTGAAGTTTTACCCCAGATGATCATCAGGGGATGAAAAGGAGGAGGCGTTTATGTCAACAAAAACTTTTAGAGTTATTTTTATGTTCTTGCTATTAGCGATTATGGCTATTCCCGCCGTCGCCGCAGAACCGGTCAAGATAGGCGCGCTGTTCTCCATCACCGGACCGCCTTCCTTCCTGGGAGAACCGGAACGCAACACGGCCCAAATGGTCGTAGACGAGATCAATAAATCGGGCGGTTTGAAGGGGCGCAAGATTGAGCTTGTCATCTACGATACCCAGGGCGATCCCACCAAAGCCAATCAGGCGGCAACGAGACTGATCAAGGATGATAAAGTCGTGGCCATTATTGGTCCAAGTACGACGGGGGAAACAATGGCTATCATCCCCATCATCGAGAAGGCCAAGATTCCCCTCATTTCCTGTGCCGCCGGCGTCAAGATTACGGAACCCGTCAAAAAGTGGGTCTTCAAGACAGCCCAGAACGACGCTTTGGCTGTAGCCAGGATTTACGAACAACTGAAAAAGCGCCGGATAAGCAAAGTGGCCATTCTCACCGTTTCCGACGGATTCGGATCGTCTGGACGGGAACAATTGATATCCCAGGCAAAGAACTACAATATCCAGGTAATCTCTGACGAGACTTACGGACCAAAGGATACGGATATGACAGCCCAAGTCACAAAAATCCGCGGTTCCCAGGCCCAGGCCCTTATCTGCTGGGGCACCAATCCGGGGCCGGCGGTCGTAGCGAGGAACGTTAAACAACTGGGCCTGAAGATTCCTCTTTATATGAGCCATGGCGTCTCCTCGAAGAAATTCATTGAACTCGCCGGTGACGCTGGGGAAGGAATCATTCTTCCTTCCGGTCGGGTGCTGGTGGCCAATTTCCTGCCCAACAGCGATCCACAGAAGAAGGCCTTAATCGCCTATGTAAAAAATTACCAGAAGCGCTACAAGACGGAAGGCGACCACTTCGGTGGCCATGCCTGGGACGCCGTGATGCTTCTGAAGGGCGCTATCGAGCGGGGCGACGATACGCCGGCAGCCATCCGGGATCAGCTTGAACAAACCAAGTCATTCTCCGGCATCGGCGGCATATTCAACTTTTCAACCCAGGATCATGCCGGGCTCACCAAGGACGCCTTTGTCCTCGTAGAAGTGAAAAAAAATAAGTGGATTCTTGTAAAGGAATAAACGGGATGACTTTTATTCTCCCGTAGCGATGGAAAACAGCGACCAAATAATTCAGTACCTCCTCTCCGGCCTTTCGAACGGGTCAATCTATGCCCTGATTGGCTTTGGATTTGCCATTATCTACAATGCCACGGGAATTATCAACTTCGCCCAGGGCGAGTTCGTAATGCTGGGGGGGATGCTGACCATCTTCTTTCTCAATGTTTTCCGACTCCCCCTCATAACGGCCATTGCCCTGGCCGTCGGTGTCTCCACGGCCATCGGCATCGTTTTTGAGCGCCTGGCCATCAGGCCCCTCAAAAACGCCAGCCCTTTGAGTCTGGTCATCATTACCATCGGCGCCAGTATCCTCATCCGCGGCGCCGCCATGCTCGTATGGGGAAAAGACACCCACGCCCTACCCCCCTTCTCCGGCAATGATCCCCTTTATCTCATGGGGGCGACAATGCTTCCCCAGAATCTCTGGATCTTTGCCCTCACCGCCGTGATTATCATCGCGAGCAAACTCTTTTTCCATTATACCATCTTCGGCAAAGCCATGCGCGCCTGCGCCTTCAACAGCCAGGCGGCAAGTTTGGTCGGCATCAGCGTGAAAACCATGGTCCTTTTGTCCTTCATGATCAGTTCCGCCATCGGCTCCCTGGCCGGCATCATCATCGCTCCCCTCACGATGACCTCTTACGACATGGGCATCATGCTCGGGTTGAAAGGATTCTGTGCGGCCATCATCGGCGGCATGAGCAGCGGTCTGGGCACCGTCATCGGCGGTCTTCTCCTCGGCATCCTCGAATCCCTCGGAGCAGGCCTCATCTCCTCCGGTTACAAAGACGCCATAGCCTTCATCATCCTGTTGATTATCCTCTTTCTAAGGCCCGAAGGGGTCTTCGGCAAAAAAGAGACGGAAAGAGTCTAAAAACAGTGGCGATGACAAAATCACAACGGGACATCATTATCTTCACAGCCTTCGGACTGGCCGTCATGATCACACCTCTGCTTCTCCGGGGCAACTACCTCCTGAATGTGTTCGTCTTCATCGGGATCAACACCATGCTGGCCGTCGCCTTGAACCTGCTCCTTGGTTTTGCCGGCCAGATCTCACTGGGTCATGCGGCATTTTTCGGCCTCGGTGCTTATATCTCAGGAATTCTTACGACCCGCTACGCCTTCGACCCTTGGATGGCCATGGTCGCGGCGGCTCTTTGCGTAGGCGTGATAGCCTTCATCATCGGCTTCCCCATCTTGAAACTGAAGGGTCATTATCTGGCCATGGCCACCCTCGGTTTCGGCATTATCGTGTATATTATTTTCAATGAAACCGTTGACTGGACAGGAGGTCCCTCGGGGATGTCCGGGATACCCAATCTCTCCCTAGGCCCCATAATCTTCGACAGCTATATGACGAATTATTACCTGATCTGGGTCTTCACCCTTCTGACCATGCTTTTATCCGTCAATCTGGCCAACTCCCGGATCGGCCGTGCACTGCGGGCAATCCACGACTCGGAAGTTGCGGCCCGGGTTATGGGGGTCAATGTGCGGCTCCTCAAGGTTCAGATCTTTACAGTCTCAGCCCTCATTTCCGCCTTAGCGGGAAGCCTCTACGCCCATACCATGACCTTCATCGCCCCGGCATCCTTCGGATTCAACTTTTCCGTGGAACTCGTCACTATGGTGATCATCGGTGGGTTGGGCAGCATTTACGGTTCCTTTCTCGGCGCCGCCATTCTGACGTTGCTGCCGGAATTTCTGCGTGTTTTCCACGATTTTGATATCGTTATCTATGGTTTGCTTTTGATTGTGATGACCATT
Organism: uncultured delta proteobacterium; assembly: GCA_903885795.1. GTDB lineage: Bacteria > Desulfobacterota > Syntrophia > Syntrophales > UBA8958 > UBA8958. The sequence goes on from CAISJV010000017.1 coordinate 163,903, forward strand.
TTCATGCCCGGGGGCCTGATCGGCGGCTTCGAAGCACTGGCCGCAGCAATCAATAGAAGAAAAGAGGCCTGAGGTGCTGAGTCTGCAAAGGATTACCAAGACATTCGGCGGCGTGACGGCCCTTGAGGACATTTCGTTCAACGTGGAAAGCGGAGCCATCACGGGGGTCATCGGCCCCAACGGCGCAGGCAAGACGACCCTCTTCAATATCGCCACGGGCCTTTACAGCCAGGATACTGGAGACGTCTACCTCGGAGGGCAGAACATCTCCCGGCTGCCCCCGGAAAGACTGGCTCGCCTCGGTATGATCCGCACCTTTCAGAATGTTGAACTCTTCGGACAGATGACCGTTCTTGAAAATGTCATGGTTGGCCTCCACACGAAGAGCAAAAGCGGCATCTTTTCTTGCGCCTTCAAGCTCCCCGGCCAGATCCGGGAAGAAAAAACCATCCACAGACGGGCCCTGAAATGGCTCGAATACACAGGTATAACCGATCTGGCCGGGATGACGGCAGGAAGCCTGCCCTTCGGCAAGGGGCGGTTGCTGGAGATTGCCCGCGCCCTTGCCTCGGAACCTCGGATCATTCTCATGGATGAACCGGCGGCAGGACTCAACAGCCGTGAAACCATGGGTCTGGCTGGGCTCATCAAGAAAATCAGGACCTCGGGAATCACCATCGTCCTCGTCGAGCACGACATGGAACTGGTGATGGACGTCTGCGACACCGTCGTAGTCCTGAACCTCGGGCACAAACTGGCAGAGGGCACACCGAGGGATATTCAGGAAAATCCTGAAGTTATCGCCGCCTATTTAGGCGATGGTTGATCTATGCTGACGATTAAGAACATCAACGCTTATTACGGCCAGGTACATGCCCTGAAGAACGTTTCCCTCCACCTGCAGGAAGGGGAGATCGTCACCCTCATAGGCGCGAATGGTGCTGGTAAAACAACGCTTTTGAATACCATCTCGGGCATCGTTCCACCCAAAAGCGGCCTGATTCTCTTTTCCGGTACCCCGATTCATGAACTTCCCCCCCACGCCATCGTTGAACGGGGCATTTCCCAGGTTCCCGAAGGGAGGCAGGTCTTCAAACCCCTATCCGTGGAGGACAACCTCGAATTAGGGGCCTATCTTCGTTACCGGAAAAGGGATGGTAAAAAGGAGGCCAAAGATACGATGGCCATGGTCTACAACCTCTTTCCCATTCTCATGGATAGGAGGAAGCAACTGGCGGGCACCCTTTCGGGGGGGGAGCAACAAATGCTTGCTATCGGCCGCGCCCTTATGGCAAAACCAAAAATCATGCTCCTCGATGAACCGTCCATGGGACTCGCCCCCCTGGTAGTCCAGGAAATATTCCGGGTCATCGAAAATCTGGCCGGGGAACAGAAAACGACCGTCCTTCTGGTGGAACAGAATGCTAGAGTGGCGCTTAAAACAGCGGCCCGTGGCTACGTCCTGGAGACGGGAAAGGTGATTCTAGAAGGCGAGGCCGCCGATCTCATGGAAAACAGAGATGTTCAGCGGGCTTATCTAGGCCGGGACAAGAAAGAGATTTGGGAAAGATAATAAGTGGAGGTAGATGATGAAAATCTGGGATCCTCTTCATGAATGCATGCCCCGGGAGGACCTGGAGCAGCTCCAATTGGAAAAACTTCAGGCAACCTTGAACCGGGTTCACAAGAATGTAACCCATTACCGGAAGACGTTCACCAAACTGGACATTATTCCCGAAGACATTCAAGCTCTTTCCGACTTGACCCGCCTCCCCTTCACCACCAAAGACGATCTGCGCTTGAATTATCCTTACGGAATGTTCGCCGTCCCCTTGCGTGAGGTAGTCCGCATCCATTCCTCTTCCGGAACGTCGAGCAAACCCATCGTCGTTGGTTACTCAAAAAACGATATCCGCACGTGGTCCAACCTGGTGGCCCGCTTTATGTGCGCCGCTGGAGTAACCCGTGACGATCTGGTCCAGATCGCCTTTCTCTACGGCCTCTACACGGGCGCCTTCGGCCTTCATTACGGGACGGAAGCCATCGGAGCGTCGGTCATCCCCATGAGCACGGGCAATACGGAAAAGCAGGTCATGATCTTGCAGGATTACCGGGCGACCGTATTGGTCTGCACTCCAAGTTATGCTGTGGCCCTAGCGGATTACATGGAGCGGCACGGCATCGATGCCAAGGGCTTGACACTCCGGGTCGGCCTTTTTGGCGGCGAGCCATGGTCTGAGGAACTCCGGGCCGAGATTGAAGACCGGCTTGCGATTACGGCCATGGATAATTACGGCGTCTCGGAGGTCATGGGACCGGGGATCGCCGGCGAATGCCAGTGCAAAAACGGCATCCACATCTTCGAAGACGCTTTTCTGCCTGAAATCATCGACCCAAAGACGGGGGCTATCCTGCCTCCCGGCAGCGTCGGCGAACTGGTCCTGACAACCCTGGGGAAGGAAGCCTTCCCCATGATCCGCTATCGGACGGGAGACCTGACCAGTCTTGACTATGGGCCCTGTCCATGCGGCCGGACTATGGTGCGTATGAAAAAAACGATGGGACGCTCCGATGACATGCTCATCATTAAAGGGGTGAACGTCTTCCCCTCCCAGATCGAGGAGGCCATATTCAGCATTACTCAGGAACGACCGCCCCACCAACTCGTCGTGTCGCGCCGGGGTGCCATGGATACCCTTGAGATCCTGATCGAGGTGACCGAGAAGTTCTTTGCCCTCGACTTCCAAGATCAACTATCCTTACTGAACCTCATAAAGAAGCGGATCAGATCAGTAGTCGGCATTGACGCTGCGCTGCGCCTGGTCGAGCCGAAAAGTCTTCCCCGATCGGAAGGAGCCGTGGTCAGCGTCGCGGATACACGATAATCATGTCAACGCTGTCTGCCAATATCGCAGCAGGCAATCCTCGGGCCTGAGTTCGGATGACGGGATAACACATCCACAACTACGGCAGAAACATTTTGATATTCATTGTGCACAAGGACGCGAATTTCATTACTATTCTTCCGTAACTCACAAAACATTAATTGACAGGTAAGGCAAGATAGGCTATGCCGTATCGCGTCAACAAACAAAAGGATGGAATGCGTCTGAGAGGTCCAACGTCGGCCTTTCGTGCGGGGGGTTGACAAAAGTACCGTTTCCAAAACTCATAACATAAGGAGGGTATCATGAAAAAGCTTTTTCAGGGTTTTTGTATGTTTTTATTACTGTTTTCTTTTACATCCCTGGCGTACGCCCAAGATGAGATCCGGATCGGCGTCATATTTCCCTTGACAGGACCGGCGGCCAGCACCGGCCAGGTTCTCCTGGAAGGGGTCAGACTGGCGGCGGATATTGTGAACACCAAAAATAACCTGAACATGCCTCTGGCCAAAACCATCGGCCTGCCCAATCTGAAAGGTGCAAAGATCAAGATCATTCCGGGAGATCATCAGGGCAAGCCTGAAATCGGCATGGCCGAGGCGGAACGTCTGATCACCCAGGAGAAGGTTGTGGCCATCATCGGCTGTTACAACAGCGGTATCACGGCAACAGCAAGTCAGGCCGCCGAACGTTATGGAATCCCATTCGTCAACGACAGTTCCACTTCCCCCAGCCTGACGGAACGGGGCTTCAAGTGGTTCTTCCGGACCACCCCCAACGATGACCTGCTAAGCGAGAACTTCTTTCATTTCCTCAATGACATGAAGAAGAAAAAGAAGATCAACGCCAACCCCATAGCCCTGTTCAACGAGAATACCCTTTTCGGCACCGATTCCCGAAAATATCAGGAAAAGTATGCCGCCAAATATGGATATCCCATCTCAGGGGTCGTCCTGTATCCGGCCAAGAGCACCCAGTTGACCTCGGAAATTCAGAAGCTCAAAAGCTATAATCCGCGGATTGTGATGCAGACATCCTACATCGCCGACGCCATCCTGTCTATGAAGGGTTACAAGGAACTGAACTTTGCCCCCGACGCCATCCTGGCCAACAATGCCGGCTTTATTGATCCCGAGTTCACAAAATCTCTGGGTAAGGACGCCAATTTTATTCTGAGCCGGGAAGTTTGGGCAAAGGACCTGGCCTTGAAAAAACCCATGATTAAAACAATCGCCGACATGTTCCAGAAGAGAACGGGCAAGTCCATGGACGGAAGCTCTTCCCGGGCCTTTACGGCAACGATAGTCCTTGCCGACGCCATCAACCGGGCGAAATCCACGGAACCGGCCAAAATTCGGCAGGCCCTCCTGGAAACAAACATGAAGGCTGATCAGTTGATCATGCCCTGGGACGGAGTCAAGTTCGATGCCAAGACCGGTCAGAACATGCAGGGCAAGGGAATCATCGTCCAGGTTCAGAACGGCGAATATTATACAGTCTGGCCATTCAACCTGGCCACGAAGGATGTTGTCTGGCCATTCCCGAAATGGGAAAAGCGATGATCTTGGAATGCAAACTTGATTGGGGAATAAAGTCTTCTATGCGTCCCAAAAAGAAGACGCAGGATAGTTCATAAGCATGGAAGGAAGACCTTAAACAATATGGAGGGGGTATTCATCCAAACGCTGGTCAGCGGCCTGCTGATCGGGTTTCTATACGCACTGATTGCCGTAGGGCTCACTATGATCTTCGGCATGATGGATATAGTGAATTTCGCTCATGGCGACTATCTCATGGTCGCCATGTATTTTTCTTTCTGGTTCTTCGCCCTCTTCGGGATGGACCCCCTCTATTCACTCCCCGCAGTAACGCTTATATTGTTCGGTCTGGGCATTCTTACTTATTATCTGCTTATCAAACCGATCATCAACGCCCCGATGCTCTCCCAGATCTTCGTTACCTTCGGGGTGCTGATTTTTCTGCGGGGACTCGCCACTTTCCTCTGGAAGGTGGACTACCGGATGATCCCACAGACTGTTTTGAGCGGCAATATCCAGTTGGGTGATGTCTATATCGGCATTCCCCAATTAACAGCAGCAGCCGGTGCGATTATCTGCAATGGTCTGGTGCTGTGGTTTCTGAAAAAGACACGTCTCGGTATGGCCCTAGAAGCCGTCGCTGAGGATAAGGAAGCTGCCCGGCTCATGGGCATCAACAGCGACCGCATGTTCGCCCTCGCTTGGGGAATCGGCATCGCTACGGTGGGAGTGGCAGGGGCGCTGCTGACAAGTTTCTATTATGTCTTCCCTGAAGTTGGCGCCAATTTCGGCCTCATCGCCTTTGTAGTCGTAGCCCTAGGAGGATTCGGCAGTGTGCCGGGAGCCTTTGCCGCTGGCATCATTGTGGGTCTGGTCGAGGTATTGAGCGGTTTCCTGATTGGCCCGCAGTTCAAATTCATGTTCGTACTTATCCTCTATCTGGCCGTGGTTTTCATCCGGCCCCAGGGGCTACTGGGAAAAAAGTAACTCATGAAAAAAGGACTTATCGCATTAATAATCTTTCTCGGAGCTCTGGTCGCATTCCCGCTGATTTTTCAAGACCCCTTTCCACGGCACACGCTCATAATGATCATGCTCTACGCAGCCATGGGCATTGGCTGGAACATCATTGGCGGCTACACAGGTCAGGTTTCCTTCGGGAATGCGGCCTTTTTCGGGGTCGGCGCCTACGCGACGGCAATCATGCTCGTGAACTTCGGCATTACTCCCTGGCTGGGAATGCTCGTCGGCTGTGTTTTCTCCGTGGCCCTGGCGATCATTGTCGGCTATCCCTGCTTCCGATTGCAAGGCCACTATTTCGCCATTGCTACCATCGCCGTGGGTGAGATTATGCTCCTCGTTTTCACCAACTGGGAATATGCGGGAGCGGCCGTAGGCATCTACATGCCTATACTACCGGAATCTTTTATGAATTTTGAGTTCCATACGTCCAAACTGCCCTATTATTATATTATTCTTGTTATTTTTGTCGCGGCTATCGGCGTCTGCTGGTTTTTTGAAAGAAGTCGGCTTGGCTATTATTGCCGGGCCATCAAGGAAGACCCAGACGGCGCCCGCAGCCTTGGGATCAACATCCAGCGCTACAAGATGATCGCTTTTTCCATCTCCGCCATAATCACGTCAATCTGCGGCACCTTTTATGCCCAGTACGTTCTCTATATCCATCCCACAAGCACCATGGACCTCATGATGTCCATCCAGTTGTGCATCATCTGCCTGATCGGCGGTTTGGGCAAACTTTATGGACCGGTCATCGGCGCCTTCGTTTTCATTCCGCTGACGGAGCTAACCCGTGTTTACCTGGGCAGCGAAGGACAGGGCGTGGACCTAATGATTTACTCCATGTTGATTATCATCCTGGCCATCTGGCGGCCACAGGGATTGTGGGCGATCTTCACTAAAGGAACGGCTAAATGAAGAAGGATCTGCTAATCATTGACAACATCACAAAACGTTTTGGCGGACTGCTGGCCAACCAGAATATATCATTTTCCATTGACGAAGGGGAGATCATCGGTCTGATCGGCCCGAACGGCGCCGGTAAATCGACCCTGTTCAACTGTATTTCCTGTTACTATAACTCCAACAGCGGGAAAATCCTTTTTAATGGCACCGACATTTCAAGAAAAACACCCGAGGCCATCTGCCAGATGGGTATCGGCCGGACCTTCCAGCTCGTCCGGATCTTCAAGGAAATGACTGTCCTTGAAAACATCATGATCGGGGCCTTTCTGAAACACGCCAAGCAAGGCGACGCGACAGCAAAAGCGGAAGAAACGGCAAACCTTTTCGGTTTTACGGAAAAATTGTCCCTCGAGGCCGGCTCCCTCACAATCTCCGATCAGAAGCGCCTGGAAGTCGCTCGCGCCTTTGCCACCGAACCGAAAATCCTGCTGTTGGACGAAATGATGGCGGGGCTTAATATCCAGGAAGTTAGGGAAACAACGGATCTAATCCTGAAATTGAGGGGGATGGGATTGACATTGGTCCTGGTCGAACATGTCATGGAAGGCATCATGCCCATCGCCAATCGCGTCATCGTCCTGGATTACGGGCTAAAGATCGCTGAAGGGACACCTGAAGAGGTAGTAAACAACGAGAAGGTCATTGAGGCTTATTTTGGAAAGAAATACCATGCTAAACGTCGCGGGAATACAGCTCCGCTACAGTAATATCCCCGTCATTCATGACGTTTCGTTCCGCGTGGATGAGGGTGAGATTGTCTCATTCATCGGAGGCAACGGCAATGGGAAATCAACGATTCTCAAGGGGATAAGCGGCATCCTCCATCCCCACGCGGGCAGTGTTACATTTAACGGACAGGATATTACCAAGGCACCCTCCCAAGATATTGTCGCCCTTGGAATGTCACACGTCCCCGAAGGCAGGCGACTGTTTCCCAATCTTACCGTCCTTAAAAACCTCCGTCTAGGGGCCTTTCTGACCCGCGACGCAGTGGAAATCAAACGCCGACTCGATTATGTCTACGGCATCTTTCCAATTCTTAAGGAGAGGTCCGAACAGAAGGCCAGCACTTTGTCCGGCGGCGAACAGCAGATGGTCGCCATCGGCCGCGGCCTCATGAGCAAACCCAAACTGCTCTTGCTTGATGAACCTTCATGGGGCATCGCCCCAATTCTCGTTGCAAAGATTTTTGACGTCATTCGCGAAATCCGAAAAGACGGCATCACCATCCTCCTCGTGGAGCAGGATGTCCAGGAGGCTCTCGAAATCTGCGATCGGGCCTATGTAATCCAGACCGGCCGTGTGGCGCAGGAGGGAACAGGCCAAGAATTACTCACCTCAGAAACGATCCAGAAGGCCTTTTTCGGGCTGTGACACGAAGGGAGAAAATATATGGAAAAGTTGCTGACGGTGCTTTTGGTATCAATCGTCTTAATTTTTTCCATGACCCCATTCTCCTCGGCCAAGACGATCTGGAATGCCAATTCCGTATGGCCGGCCAATAATCATCATAGCGTCGGTCTGAATAAATTTGCGAAGAAAGTTAACACCGCCACTAAGGGAGAACTGGATATTGTTGTCCATTCTAGCGCCCTGGGATACAAGGGTCCGGAACTTCTTAAGGTAGTCAGAGACGGTCTTGTGCCTGTCTCTGATATTCTTATCAGCAACGCAGCAAACGACGAAAAGATTTTCCAGATCGTCACCCTGCCCTTTCTGGTCCGGAATTTTGACGAACTCCATACGTTGATTGATATCGCCCGTCCTTACTTCGACAAGACCGCACAGAAATGGGGTCAGAAGATTCTTTACACGGCTCCCTGGCCCGGCGCCGGCCTCTGGACCAAAAATGAGGTCAAAAAACTGGCCGACCTGAAAGGTCTCAAGACCCGAGCCTATGACAAGAACGGCGCCATGGTCATGGAGGCCGTCGGCGCCACCCCACTAAATTTAACTTTCAGCGAGGTATACACTGCGCTCCATGCAGGCGTAATTGATTCCGTCATAACCTCGTCACCCACAGCTGTGGACGCCAAGTTCTGGGAAGTCCTGAAATATTATGAACCCCTGAATATCACCATCGCCACCAACATGGTAACGGTGAACCAGAAGGCCTTCGACAAACTACCCAAGGCCCAGCAGGATGCCCTCGTAAAGGCGGGCAAGGAGATGGAAAAGAGCATGTGGGCAGGGGTGAAAAAATGGGATAAAGACATGGTAACTACTTGCAATAAAAACGGCATCAAGACCGTCATCCCCTCCAAGAAGCTCATCGCCGATCTAGAAAATGTCACCGAAATCATACGCGCCGATTGGCTGAAAGGAGCCCCCGACGACGCCCGTAAGATTTACGCGGAATTCACAAGACGCATTAAACGATAATCTATCTTATTGACACATTCTTGTCGTCAAGGGACGGTTTTCAATCGCCGTGTCCTCTCCTCTCAACCCTGAAAATGACATGCTCAAAAAACAGCACGGCCAACACGCCCATAACGAAACTGTTGCCCGCCACGGGGCGGATGAGATGTGGAAACGACGAAACTATATTGCCAGGCAGAAAGGCCACAACGATCGAGAGTAGCAGCGGCATTCCCACTACGAGACCATCACGGAGTTCCAGCTTTTTTGCCGACCCGAAGAGAACCATGAGCCCCGCCGCCACCTGTGTCGAGAGAACGTAAAAGAGAACCGCCCCGATGACAAGGGGGGGCACGGTTCCCATCAAGGCAATGGCCAGTGGGGAAAAGGCAAAAAGCAACAGAATTAACGCGGCAGGAATAAGCGTCCAGCGCGATAAGCAACCTGATGAAAGGACGACACCTAGACTGAGCGAATAGTTTACCTGGCCAATGACACCGAGGAATCCCGATGCAATGTTGGCAATCCCTGTGACCAATATTCCCCGATCGACGCGTCTGGCCATGTCTGGCGGGGAGACGATTGCATTCATGGACTGAATCGAGCCGAGGTCGTTGATGGAGAGCGCGATATAGCAAACAATGAAAGACAGAATAAGTCCCGCATCAAAGGAAAAAGATGTCGTCAGGTTCGTGAAAAAGAGTGACAGTGGAACCGCTCCCTGAAAAGCGCCGTGATCGAAGCTTCCAGGAAATATCAAAAAATGGATCACAGTCCCGGCGAACATGGTGCTCACAATTAGGAGTGAGCGGCCAATGCCCGTCAGCAGCCGGTGAAGTGTCATCATGGTCACCGCCAGCATGAGGGCAAAAAGCAAGTTTGCATTCACGGACACATCGGACCGCGTCTCCGTGATGAGGCGGAGTACGGTGGGCATCAGGCAGAAGGCGATGAGCAGCAGCACGACAGAGACAACCCTTGGTGTGAACAGTTTCTGGAGGGCGCCGAAAAAACCCGTCACCGCACAGGCAGTCAGGAGAGCACCACCGATCATCACCGCTGTGTAAATCGTGTCCGTCGTAAACCCTTGGCTGGAGATAATTCCGATAAGTATCACCGTGGAGGGGCCGAAAATCAAGGGTAGCCGGTGACCAGCCAGAATCTCAATCATGACGAAAATCGCCGCGACGAAGAAGAGCTTCTGGAAGTAAACCGTCTGTTCGTTGGTAGACTCGAAGTGGAAGGCCCCGGCAATTTTCCCCAGGATGATAATCCAGGGAACAAGTATGGCACACCACTGGAGCCCCATCAGAACTGATTCCCAGATCGGTGTACGGTCATTAAGACCATAACGGAATTCCATGCTACACCTTCAATATGCAAAAACGAAATAGGTATTTACAACTCTCAAGTGATGTAAACTCCTAATATTATAGGATAAGATAGGATGATGAAATAGTTAACAATTCACCATATAAACGGCCAACCCCCCTTGCGAGGTTTCCCTGTATTTGGAAGACATGTCCCGGCCTGTGGCCGCCATGGTCCTAATGACGACATCATAGCTGACCTTGTTGTAGCCGGGGGTTTCTACTGTGGCAATGAGGAAGGCATTGTAGGCCTTCACAGCCCCCATGGCGCAGCGCTCAATGCAGGGGATCTGCACATAGCCGCCGACGGGGTCGCAGGTCATCCCCAGGTGGTGTTCCATGGCAATCGCCGCGGCGTCTTCTACAACCCGGATCGGGTGCCCCGGTTGTCCATAGGCCAGCATCGCCGCCGCCATACTTGCTGCTACGCCGATTTCGCCCTGGCATCCCGCCTCTGCCCCGGCAATGCTGGCATTATGCTTGGCCAGGAATCCGATGGCCGTCGCGGCCAAAAGCCCCTCCCGTAATGTCTGCTGAGAACACCGCTGCTGATATTTCATCATATAGACAATCCCCGGCAGCACCCCTGCCGAACCGGCCGTCGGACCCGTAACGATCCGGTGCCCCATGGCGTTCTCTTCGGCCCCGGCGATGGCGTAGGCGCTTAGCCTGACCATGAAACGCGCCTCCGTCTGTTTGATTTTTTTTGCCTTTCTGTTGAGATCCCCGGCCTTTCTATACAGGCCGATGGGCCCGGGCAGTACACCTTCCCCTTTTAGCCCCTCCTGCACCGAAGCCTCCATGGCCTTCAGGATAAGATCGAGACGGCTATAAATTTCCCCCTCCCCGGTGCCCATGATGGCCTTTTCGTTTTCCAGAATGAGGCGATGGAGGGAAATGTTATTCTTATCGAGCAATTCCTTCAGTTGAGTCATGTTTCCATAGGGGTAAGCAGGGGTTCCCCGCTTTGGTTCCGTCCACCCCTTCCACTGTATAAAGCCTCCGCCGATAGAATAGTACTCTTTTTCCAGAAGGATGCCTTTATCGCTCAGGAGGCGCATAATGATTGTGTTACTGAAGGGGTAGCTGTGCTCCAACTTATCGAAAATGATCTGGCGGTCCGATATGGAGATGTCCTTCCTGCCGACATGGAGCCGATAGACAGTATCTGGATTTTTCTTCAAAGAGTCGAGGAATTCCGGGGCGCAGGTTTCCGGCTTCTGACCGAGAATTCCCGCCAGGATGGCCCAATCGGTGCCATGCCCCTTGCCGGTGGCGCTAAGGCTGCCGAACAGCCTTACCTCTATGGCCTGGGCAGCGGCCAGGGTCTGATCATCCATGCTGTTGACAGCGGCCATAAAGTCGTTGGCGGCGCGCATGGGGGCGATAGTATGAGAACTTGAAGGTCCCGGACCAATCTTGAAGAGCTCAAATATGGAAGTAGTGATGGGTATTTTTTCTGAAGCAGCGATAAGCTGTTCACACTTGCCGGCAGCCGTTACTGCCGGCGGTGTTTGGGCATAAAGCGTCGGCAGTCGCAGCAGGCTCCCCGCCCCCGCCAGCCCTGCCCCCGTCAGGGCGGTAAACTGTAAGAAATGCCTGCGGTTCAAGCCTCTTTCTCTCTTATCTGATTCCATATACCTTTCCCTCCTTTACTTTTGACACTTCTCAGTCGATTATTTCACCTTCTTTGCCGAACCTGTCTCCTCCATAAAACAGGCGATAATCATCGCCAGAACGACGCCGAAAACCAGTGGCATCAGTGCCGCTTCAAAGTCGGACGCTGCGAGTTTGCCTCCGTGATGTTCGGAGACGTGCATGAGGAGATAGCCGAAAACCGGCGACAATTGAGCTGTCATCATAAAAACCAGGAAATTCATTGCCCCCGCCGTAGATCCTTTGACATCATCCGGATTGACTTCTTTGATAATGCTGTAGGGAATCATTGCCGCCCCTGAGGCAATCCCCAGGGTGAGGGCAATGGCATAGCCGGAAATAATATCCTGATCGACATAAAGGGCAAACACAAGAGCGACAAGCATGACCATAGCGCCGCCAATGAGAACGGGTTTGCGACGTCCGATGCGGTCGGAAAGATAACCGAGGAGGGGGCATCCGATAACCCAGCCGAGCGGGACCATGGATGCGATCTTTGCCGCCTGCAAGGGATCATAATGGAGACCTTGGCTTAGGTAGCTGACCCCCCAGATCATGTCGCCGATCGTGGTCGGAAGAAACAGCAGTCCGGCGCAAAGGCCACAGAGGTAGGACTGGGGATTACTGAAGACGACTTTGTAGGTAGCAAAGATGGATAATATCGACCGCCGCCCTACCGCCGCTCCCGAGTCAGGATGCTCCTTCTTTTCCTTTGGCAGTAGCAGAACCAGTACCAGCGCCAGGATCATACCTGCGCCACCGGCAAGCATCCAGAAGAGCTGCCAGTCGATCCCCCGCACATGGATGAGGTTATTGACGGTGGCCTGTCCGGCTGATCCTCCGGCCATCCCAAACATCTGTGTGGCCCCGACGGCTAAGGCCAGATTACGTGCCGGCAGGCTTTTCGTCGCCACAAATACAGCGCCGACAAAACCGAAGGCTGATCCTGCCCCCTGGAGCAACCGGCCGATGGAGGCGTAAAGGTGGTTGCCCGATCCGAAAAGAAGAGCTCCGCAGGCGACCATAACAATCCCGACGGGAATGCTGTATTTCGCCCCATACCGGTCCAGAACGGCGCCCGCCACAAGACTTACCGGTGAATAGGTGTAATAGTACATGCCCAGAAGGGAGCTGATACCGAGAGTTGTCAACCCGAAGGCGCCGGTCAGTTCCGGAACCATGACACTTGGCGCGGAGCGGAGCACATATTGATAGAAATAGAAGAGAGCGCACAGCAGCCAGGCGGCTACACCCACGATATTTACGGTAGATCTTGAAGCTGAAGGCGCTGCTGCCGGGACTTGGTTCACAGTAAACCTCCCTTCTGCTGTTTATTGCCTTGTTATTTAAACTCCTTCAATACTTCTCCGAATCCCGCCATGGCGTTACGGATTGTATCGTCATCGACGCAGTAGGCAATACGGATGTAACCCGGCCCACCGAAACCGCTGCCGGGAACGGTGAGGATCCGCTTCTTCTGGAGGGCGCGGGCAAAGGCGACGTCATCAACGATAGGCGCCTTGAGAAAGAGGTAGAAGGCCCCTTCCGGCTTCTTCACCGCATATCCTACGGAAGCAAGGCCGTCGCAGAGGAGGTCTCGTTTGCGTTTGTAAATCTCCACATCCACCTTCAGCCCCTGAACCCGGGCAATCACCCGTTGCATGAGAGCCGGGGCATTAACGAATCCTAACATGCGGTTGCACAGCACGAGGCCACCGATGATATCATGGATATGCTCGTTTTCAGGATGAGCAACGATGTAACCGATCCGTTCTCCCGGCAGAGAGAGGCTCTTGGAATAGGAGAAGGCCATGAGGCTGTTTGGATATGCCTCCAGGGTACTGGGAACCTCGACACCATCGTAAACAATATCGCGATAAGGCTCATCGGACACAAGATAGATGACGCGGCCATATTCTCTGGATTTTCGACTCAAAATGGCGGCAAGGCCATGTATGGCGGCAGCGTCATAGACCTTCCCGGTGGGGTTATTAGGCGAGTTGATGAGGATAGCCTTTGTTTTTTCATTGATCCCCTCTTCAATAGCCTTTAAATCCAGAGAAAAATCTTCATGGGTGGGGACGATCCTGGTCACGCCGCCACCGTTATCGACATAGAAACGATACTCGACAAAATAGGGAGCGGGAATGAGAACCTCGTCGCCGGGATCGAGGAGGGTCTTGAAAATGACATTAAGGGCCCCGCCGGCACCCACGGTCATGACGATATGATCCCTCAAAAGCGTCAGATTGTGCTCCAGGGAAAGAAAATCCGCTATCGCTTCCCGTGTTTCGGGATAGCCGGCATTGGGCATATATGCGTGCTTCCCAGGAATATCTTCCTCAACTACCAGTCGCAGTTCCCTTTTCAGGTCCTCGGGTGGATCAACATTGGGATTCCCGAGGCTGAAATCAAAGACATTTTTCGCCCCGAACTCCATCTTGAGTTGAATCCCTTCCTCGAACATCTTTCTGATCCACGATGATTGGGTGATAAAGCCTTGAATCTTGTCCGCAATTGCCATGCTGAACTCCTTCCTTATCCCAAACTATGTTAGGCTTTCTGCGTAACACAACAGGATTGTTCCGTCAACGCCACTCTTGCCTTATCATTGAGGAAATAATTCCGGTTCTGTATTAGAGATGATATAAAGGTACTTTCATCCTTTACTTCAGGACACTGACACCCGCCGTCGCAATCTGTCCATCCTCCTGGACTGTGCCCCCTGACACGCCTATGGCGCCGACAATCTTGCCATTCTGAACGATCGGCACACCGCCCTCAACCGCACAAATATCGTCGAGAGTCAGCAAACTGATCTTATCGCTGTTTACCGCCTCCTCGAAGGCCTTGGTGGGTCTTTTATAGGCGACGGAACACCTGGCTTTATGGACAGCAACATCGATGCTGCCAAATTGCGCCTTATCAAACCGCTCAAGATAGACAAGGTGCCCACCCGCGTCTACAATGGCGATGATTGCATTCACATTGATTCTTTCCGCTTCGTCCGCTGCCGCCGCCGCGATTTTCTTTGCCGTCGCCAGGTTTATGTTTAAACCGTAGGGATTTGGCATCTGAGGTGATTTCACTTTGTTCGCCATTTTGACCTCCTGATGATGTAGTACTCCACAATTCTGAAATAAGGGAAGCACCGTCGACCCTTTATTTTTCTTCAGGATACAAAGTACCTACCCGTTTTTTGGGTGCCGTGCTCTTTCATTTTTTTATCTAACGTTCGAAGGAAATCTAAAGGAACTTCGATTAAAATAATCACGCTAATAGGTTTCGGGCCTTAGGATGTCATTCGATCATTTTGTCGTAATCAGCATGGCTGCCGATCCAGAACCATAACAGGCCCACAGGTATTTCAACCGCCAGTTCCCGATAATGCATCCCTATACGGACTGATCTGTATTTGCCGGTTTTCTTGAAGTGGAGGGATGGGTGAGATGGATTGTTCTTTAGCAGAGCGAAGTTCGAATCGGCGAGCTCTTGAATGCTTTGAGGCAATATCTGGTAGCAATCCCAGAAGGTCGATGATGCAAAGTGTTTCAAATACTTTTCGTCTTTCCCGCCCTATGTTCCTCGATGGCGCTTTGCGCTAATCTGTCCAGTTTGGCGGTCTCGCTATCCATTTCTATCTGATGATCCCATTCGGCTGCATCAAATTCGATAAACCAGGAGCGAAAAGCGGCCCGTTCACCGGGGCTGAGTTGTTTGACAGTCTGCTCAAGCATTTCGACTTGTGACATGGTCATTCTCCTTCTAGTATCTTCTTTTTGTCCCAAGGTGGCTTCAATTTTAGCATTTACATCCAATAAAAGCAACCGGTACGGGCTCTATAATTTATCACCCCTCCCGTAGCTCCTCCAACTGGATTGCCGAAATCGAATCGCTTGATCAGGCCTCTATTGAGCAAGTCTTCGTAAGTCATCCTCATTGCCTATCAGCATGATTTTCGGTTCGGCTATAAGCCTGCCGACAAAAGGGTCTTGATCCTTCATGCGCTGCTTCATTTCTGATATCTGAAAGAGAGAGGGATTGATGTCGCGTCCAAGTATCTTTTCCGGCTCTCTCAATCTTTTCAAAAGGTCCTTAAGGGGCATTTCCCCTACGACCATCAAATCGATGTCGCTCTTCTCGTTCTGCGTTCTGCCAGCAAAAGATCCATATATGAAGGCGTATTCATCGAATCAATTTTTTAAGAACCTTGACATTTCCGCCGGGTATCTTTACATTGAGGGCGAACAAGGAGGTGCCACAAAATGCCCATCTATGAATTCAAATGCATGAAATGCGGACAGGAATTTGAAAAGATTTTCTTTTCCTCCGACAATGAGGAGGCCATTCCCTGTCCGGAATGCAAATCAAAAAAGACCCGCAAGATGATGTCCGCCTTTGCCGGCGGCAAGTCCGGCTCCGGCTGCGGTCCTTGCGCCGCCACAAGTTGCTCTCCCTCTTGAGGCCACTAAACCAATCATGACCGTGTGTCATGACAATTTTTTCCATTGCTAAAACCGGAAGAATCCATTATATGGAGCCGACTTTTCACAAAGAATCCTGAAAGGAGTTCGTCAGCATGAATATTTTAATTTTTGGACCCAATGGAAGCGGTAAAGGTACCCAGGGCGCTATCGTCCAGAAGAAGTATGGCGTCCCCCATATCGAGACCGGTGTTATCTTCAGAGATAACATTAAGAAAGGAACGGATCTCGGTAAAAAAGCAAAGGAATATATTGATCGCGGTGAGCTTGTTCCCGATGATATCACCGTGCCCATGATCCTCAACCGCCTCAAGGAAGCAGATTGCGCTAAGGGATGGCTGCTGGATGGTTTCCCCAGAAACCTCGTCCAGGCTGAGGCGCTGTGGAACGCCCTGACCAAAGAGAAGATTACCCTCGATTACGTCATCGAGATCCTCCTCGACCGGCAGACATCGAAAAACCGCATCATGGGCCGGCGGCTCTGCGCTACCGACAACAACCATCCGAACAATATCTTTATCGAAGCCATTAAACCAGCAGAAAAAGACGGCAAACCGGTCTGTCGCGTCTGCGGGTGCGAGACCCTTACGGCCAGAGCCGATGACCAGGACGAAGGGGCCATCGACAAACGGCATAACATCTATTACGACACCAAGACGGGCACCCTGGCCGGGGTTAATTACTTCAAGGAACGGGTCAAGGTCATTGGAGTAAGCGGTGTAGCGGGCGTGAAGGAAGTCTCTGAAGATATCCTTAAAAAGCTGGGATAGACAAATATCTTAATAAATATTATAAGAGCCCTCCCTTATTTTTGGAGGGCTCTTTATATTGACAAGCATGGATTATATACGTAATTTCAGTATTATTGCCCATATCGATCACGGGAAATCAACCCTGGCGGACCGCCTTATCCAGCATACAGGCGGCTGCGATGCCCGTAACTTCCAGGATCAGATCCTCGATAATATGGACATCGAGCGGGAAAGGGGGATCACCATCAAGAGCCAGGCAATCTCCCTGCCTTATACCGCCCGGGATGGGAATACCTACAACCTGAATCTCATCGACACCCCCGGTCATGTGGACTTCAGCTATGAAGTCTCCCGCTCCCTGGCCTCCTGCGAGGGGGTACTCCTCCTTATCGACGCGGCCCAGGGAGTTCAGGCTCAGACCCTGGCCAATCTTTACCTGGCCATGGAGCACGACCTGGAAATCATCCCCGTAATCAACAAAATAGATCTCCCCTCCGCCGATGTCGAGCGGGTTATCGAACAGATTGACTCGGAACTGGGTCTGGACACAGATACCCACCTTAAATGTTCGGCTAAGGAAGGAACGGGAATTGAGGATATTCTTGAGGCTATTGTACAAAGAATACCGTCCCCCACTGGTACGCCTGAAGCACCCTTGTCAGCCCTCATCTTTGACGCCCAGTATGACTCTTTCCGGGGCACGGTCATCCATTGCCGGATCATGGATGGGGTAGTACAAAGCGGCGACATTATCCGTTTCATGTACGGCGGGGCTACCTACAAGGTCGAGGAAGTAGGTCACTTTCTTCTCTCCCGCCAGAAACGGGAGGTCCTGTCTGCAGGGGAAGTGGGCTACATCATCGCCGGCGTCAAGACCATCTCCGATGTCCGGACCGGCGATACAATTACCCTGGAGAACCGGCCCTGCGATAAGCCCCTCCCCGGCTTCAAGGAGGTCAAGCCCGTCGTCTTCGCCTCCATTTATCCCATCGCCTCCGACGATTACGAAGACCTCGCCGTCTCCCTGGAAAAATACAAGCTCAACGACGCCTCCTTCGTCTATGAAAAAGACGCCTCCGTTGCTCTGGGGCAGGGATTCCGTTGCGGCTTTCTCGGGCTCCTCCATCTCGACATCGTTCAGGAGCGGCTGGAGCGGGAATACGATCAGTCCCTGATTCTTTCCGTCCCGAGCGTCCGCTTCCGTTTGACCCTTAAGGATGGCACGGTCCAATATGTTGACAACCCCTCTCATTATCCTCCCCAGATGGACATCGCCAAAGGGGAAGAACCCTACATCCGGGCCGCCATGATGATGCCGGAGCGCTACCTCGGAGCCGTCATGAAGCTCTGCCAGGAAAAGCGGGGTATGAATTCAAGCCTCAGTTACCCGGGACCGGGAAGGGCGGAATTGATTTACGAAATGCCCCTTTCCGAGGTCATTTACGACTTCTATGATCGCTTCAAATCGGTCAGCCAGGGATACGGATCATTTGATTATGAGCTCATCGATTTCCGGGACAGCAACCTCGTCCTGGTTGATATTCTCGTCAACGGCGAAAAGGTTGACGCCCTCTCCCAGATCGTTCATCGCGATCGGGCCCGCGCCTGCGGCCTCCAGGCGTGTGAGCGCCTCAAGGAGGAGATACCGAAACAGATGTTCAAGATCGCCCTTCAGGCGGCTATCGGCGGCGAGATCATCGCCCGGACAACCATTACAGCCTTCCGTAAGGATGTTACCGCCAAATGCTACGGCGGTGATATCTCCCGCAAAAGAAAACTCCTGGAAAAGCAGAAGAAAGGGAAAAAGCGCATGAAGATGATCGGCAACGTCAGTATCCCCCAAAGCGCCTTCCTTGCCGTCTTGAAATCCGATACGGACTGATCGACTTACCATTAAATCCAAGTCTTCAGGTAAAGATGAACCTGCCAGGCCTTTACATCCATATACCCTTCTGCAAAACCAAGTGTCCTTATTGCCATTTTTACTCGACAACAGACATCTCTTCTGTGGATGTGTTCATAGTATCCATCATCCGTGAGATGGCGCTTTACGCGGATGCGTTCGATACCTTCGATACAGTCTATATCGGCGGCGGAACCCCTTCCCTCCTGACCATTCATCAACTGGACAGCATTATTTCCGGAGTTCACAAGCACTTTGACGTCCCTCCGAATGCGGAAATCACCATCGAAGTGAATCCTGCTGACGGCGACCTTGCCTGGTACCGGTCCTTGAAGAGTCTGGGCGTAAATCGTCTCCATCTGGGCGTTCAGTCCTTCTCTGACCAGGCATTGACCTTTCTCGGGAGAAGGCATCGGTCAGACGACGCCTTCGCGGCTCTTGACAACACTGTCCATGCTGGTTTTGACAATTTCGGGCTTGATCTGATTTACGGTGTTCCGGGGCAGAATTTGCAATCTTGGCGGGAATCATTGGCATCTGCCGTCTCCCTTTCGCCGCCCCACCTGTCGGCCTATCAGCTCGCCATTGAAGAAGATACGCCCCTGTGTCACAGCTACCGGTGCGGCTCCTTCGACATCCCCGACGAGGATGCATCGCTTGCCTTTTTCCTGGAAACTTCCGCATATCTGGAAAGATCGGGTTATCATCACTACGAGGTATCCAATTATGCCGCGAGTCCTTCCCAGAGATCTCGGCATAATCAGAAATACTGGGATCATACCCCCTATCTGGGACTTGGTCCCGGGGCGCATTCTTTTAAGGAAGGAAGGCGTTGGTGGAATCACCGGAGTATCGAAGGTTACCTGAAGGATCTTGCAGAGGGAACTGCCCCCGTAGCGGGTGATGAAACCCTCACCAGGGACGACCTGCGCCTAGAGACGCTCTTTATGAGCCTGCGCACCGCTGCGGGAATCGACGTCGCGGCATTTTGTCTTCAATTCGGCGAAAACCTGCCGGAAATTCACCCTTCGATCATCCAGTCCCTCGTCGACGGTGGCCTAATTGTCTTCAAAGACGGGCGGATTTCCCCCACCACACGCGGCCTTGCCGTGGCAGACCAACTGGCGCTGATTTTTTAAGTGAAAATGGCAATTTCCTTTGCCCTGTGGTATAAGGCCGGTGCGGGTGGTAAGATCAAAAAAGGGGAAATTTATGGACAAAGGAGATAGGAAGTTATGAGTTCGACGGTGCTCTATGTCGTTGTGGCTCTTATATGCGTTGCCATCCCGTTCCTGCTTCATCACATCAATAAAAATGCGCGGCACCCATTGGATATAAACCTGCGCCAGCTCTTTTCTCAGAACTTGTCTTATTTCATAACGATCTATGCATTCATACTCGGTTTTTCCATGATTACACTTTGGGGAATTTATCAAAATGCGGAAACGACCGTAACTAAAGAGGCGGAAGTGGCCCTGAATATGTATCGTCTGTCCCCGGGGCTTCCTAACTCGGGTCACTTCCGGGACTTATTGAAAGAATATGTCAAGATTGTGAAAGACGACGAGTGGAAAGAGATGGAGAAGGGTACCTTCCACCCGAAAATTGACAGTATCAACGATAGCCTGTGGGCGGAGTTGAACGCTATCAAGCCGAAAGCACCTGAAAATTTCAGCACCTATAATAATCTCATCATCATGTTGGCAGATATGGGAGAACGCCGCATGGAACGCCTGCTCCTTCTTGACGGCAGCCTCTATACCCAGATGTGGGCCCTGATCTATATTGGCGGTTTTCTTTCCCTTTTCGGGTTTTTCTTTACCAGCACCGGCCAGGCCAAGGTTCAATTTATCTCCGACTTCATGATGATCTGCATGATCGTCTTTACGATTTATCTTATATATGAACTTGATCAGCCCTTTTCCGGAAATCTCCATATCGAGCCAAAGGCGTTCAATATCGTCTATGAGAAGATGATGCACATAGGCGTACAGTTCCCTAAATAACAATGGTTGGCTTTGAAATCTCAGCAGGAAGCTTCAGGCAATCAGGTCAAAGGCATTCCGGATAAGTTCCATCTCCGGAGTTGAAGGACGCAGTTTGACTGCGACAACGTCAAAGCGCGCCTTTATCTGGTGCAGACCGTGGCGGTTCAGATAATACTCGGCGACGCGGGAGAGCTTTTTCTGCTTGGCAAACCCGATACTCTCCAGGGGGCTGCCATAGTTATCCGTCCGGCGGCTGCGGACCTCCACAAAGACCAGGGTCTCTTGATCCCGGGCCACGATATCTATCTCTCCCAGGGGGCAGCGGAAATTGCGCTCCAGGATCTCATAGCCCACCCCGGCAAGATGTTCAGCCGCAATGTCTTCCCCCTGCTTTCCCGTGCTTATTCTTTCCCTGGTCATTTAAGGTTTAATTCGTAATTTTCCTGGCGGGGGTCTTTTATTTTGAACGAGCGACGATGAATCTTGCAGGGACCATGGTCTTTGATCGCCTGCCGGTGTTCCTGAGTTCCATAACCCTTGTTTTTAAGAAAATTGTAATAGGGAAACTGACGATGATATATCTCCATGATGTGATCCCGGCTTACCTTGGCTATAATCGAGGCTGCAGCAATAGATATGCTCAACCCGTCCCCCCTGATTATCGTCTCCTGTGGAATATCGATAGGAACGGCTTGCATTCCATCCACAAGTAGATAATCAGGATAAATATCGAGATCGACAACTGCCTCCCTCATGGCGCTGAGGGTCGCCTGTAAGATATTGATGTCATCGATGATCGACGCCTCCACGACGCCAACCCCGATGTACAGTGCATCTTCCCTGATGATTTTGAAGAGATCCTCACGCTTCCGGGGAGAGAGCTTTTTTGAATCCGTAATGTCCGGATGGTGGTAATTTTCTGGAAGAACTACGGCAGCGGCAACAACAGGACCTGCCAGAGGCCCCCTTCCTGCCTCATCAATACCCGCAATCAGGTTAAAACCTCTCTGGCGAGCCCGCTGTTCAAAATTGTTCATGAAAAGAGATGAATATTCAGGCCTTCCCCTCTGTCTTGATCCTTGCTTTTTTACCTTTCAGAGCCCGCAGGTAATACAGTCGGGAACGTCTTACCCTTCCCCTGGTAACCACTTCGATACGATCTATTACCGGGGAATGAAGAGGAAATGTTCGCTCCACACCGATACCATAGGAAATCTTCCGGACTGTAAAAGTGGCGCGACTGCTGCCGCGTCTCTTCCGGATGACAACGCCTTCGAAGGCCTGAATTCGCTGCTTCTGACCTTCGATAATCCGAACATATACCTTGACGCTATCCCCGGACTTAAAACCGGGGAGATCTGCCCTGATTTGCTCTTTTTCAATCATTTCTATGAAATTCATACTTTCCACACCTCACGTGTTTATTACTATTATTTTATATGACTTCCGTCTCTTATTCTCCAAATAGCCTGTCCAGAATCACAGCGGTGGCAGATCGCACGGAAAGGTGATTATAGTCCGTCCTGCCTCGCACCGGTTCCAGACAATAATCAGCCTGATCGACAACCTCATCCGCCAGTCCCCAGCCTGTCCCGAAGACAATCAGGTAGGGGTGGTCGTCCTTTTCAAGAATACTCTTCATTTCCTTAAAAGAAATCAAGGATCTATCCAAGGATGCGCCTGTAACCACTAACCGGGGGCGCCGTCCCCAAAAGGCCTCAATATCGCTACCGACCATAGCGAAGTCTTCCTTGACACAAACATGTTCGAAGGCCTCCTGGCGGGAGGGATTGTAGGCCGCCCCATACCCCTGTTGCCAATGATCGAGAATACTTTGTACAAGCACACGTTGCGCCTCGACGGGCGTCACAATGTAAAACCGCTGCATACCGTAGGTTCGTGCCACTCTGGCAATATCATGGATATCCATATTGGCGACGGCAGTGGTTACTATGTTCCTGTGCTTGTTAAATACAGGATAATGTAAAAGAGCGATACAACAATCGGACCTTGGTATCACAGGCCTTCCGCCTGAATCTCCATTAGGATCAACCGGTCTGAATCGGACAGATTGACCTTCTCAAGCAGTTCCGGCCGCCGGCGCCATGTCCTCGACAGTGACTGCCGTCGACGCCAAGCATCTATATCCCGGTGGTTTCCCGCCAACAGGAGGTCGGGAACCTTCCATTCCCGGTATTCCTGAGGCCGGGTATATTGAGGATACTCAAGCAGTCCAGATGAAAAAGAATCAGTTCTTGCCGATTCACTGTTGCCGAGGACACCGGGAATCAGCCTGGAAACGGCATCCACAATTACCATCGCCGATAACTCGCCCCCAGTCAGTACGAAATCTCCAATGGAGATTTCCCGGTCCGCCAGATGTTCCTTTACCCGCTCATCCACGCCTTCGTAATGGCCACAAATAAGCACCAGTCTATGACAGGCAGCAAGCTCTTCCGCTATTTCCTGCCGGAAGGGCGTCCCCTGGGGACTCATCAGGATGACCGATCCTTCCCCGGATTTAAACTCCAGGGCGGCAAGGGCCCGGTCAATTGGTTCCACCTTCATAACCATACCGCCGCCGCCTCCGAAAGGGGCGTCGTCTGTTACCCGGTGCTTGCCCGGGGCATACATCCGGATGTCATGAACATGAACTTCAATGAGGGCTTTCTCTCTTGCCTTTTTGAGGATACTGCTCTCAAAGATCGATGAAAACATTTCCGGGAAAAGAGAGAGAATATCAAACCGCATCACCAGACCTCATAACCCCTCAAGAAGTCTGACGGTCATAATATTTTTTACTTTGTCCACCGTCCTGACCACATCCTCACTAGCGGGCAGCAGCTTTTCTTCTTCCCTATTTTTACAGACGTAAACATCATTACTTCCCGCCGAAAAGATCTCACTGATTTTGCCAAGAGAAACCCCTTCTTCCGTAATCACGTCCATCCCGATGAGTTCGTGCCAGTAATATTCTCCCTCCGGCAACGGCGCCAGTTTATCTACCGGCGCATATACCCGGCAACCCAGCAGGGATGCCGCAGCCTGGGAATCGCAGCATCCTTCCATCTCCATAAAAAAAAAATCGCTTCCTAATTGATATTTGGTCAACAGGCAACGCTGCATATCCGTTTCTTCCCTCTGAAGATAGACCGCCTCCAGGCAAGGAAAAATACTTCCGGGATCCGTCAGGTAAGATTTTACTTTAACGCCGCCATGGAGACCGTGCGTCTTGACAATTTTACCAATTTCAAAGAACTCACTCACCCTATTCGATAATTTCCAGAACGCTTCGTTTCCGGATCTTGGTGGATGCGGCACTTAAAATCGTTCTCATGGCCTTCGCAGTTCTGCCCTGTTTGCCGATAACCTTGCCGAGGTCTTCCTTTGCTACCCTTAGTTCGATGACCGATGTCTGCTCGCCAACCACCTCTGAAACCTCAACCTGTTCGGGGTTATCCACCAGGGCCTGCGCCATATACTTGATCAACTCCTTCATCGTTCCCACCTCCACTGGATTAGTCCGTTAACCTTTCCAAGATTCCGACTGAAACCGACCACAACCAGACTTCTACCCCTTTTTTTTCATTAGTTGAGACACGGTAAGAGTCGGCTTGGCGCCCTTGGACATCCAATACTTGATCCTTTCCACTTTGAGACTAACACCGTCGAGGTCCTTCGCCGGGTCGTAGTGTCCCAGAACTTCCAGGAAACGGCCGTCCCGCGGGGATTCGGAATCTGCTGCAACAACTCTGTAAAACGGCTTTTTGTGCCCACCCATGCGGGTCAATCTTATTTTAACTGCCATCCTGTGTACCGATCACCTCCTGTTTCTTAACTTCCTTCCTCTTTGTTTATTGGAAGATCGAATCGACTAACACATTTTTTTTATTTTGAAAAGGGAAAATTTCCCCGTCTCATAGCCTTCATTCCATCCTTCGATGTCATCTTTTTCATAATCTTGCGCATCTCTCCATAGTTCTTCAGAAGTCGATTGACATCCTGCACCGTTGTCCCGCTTCCCGTGGCAATGCGCTTTCGTCGTTGGCCGTCAATGAGCAGATAATTATGCCGCTCCTTTCTGGTCATGGAATCGATGATGGCCGTGACCCTGACCATTTCTTTCTCATCGGGACTGATTTGCTTGAGGGCTTTAATTTTGTTGAATCCCGGAATCATGGAGAGGATATCCTGAATTGACCCCATTTTTTTTATTTGCGTGAGCTGACTACGGAAGTCTTCCAGGGTAAATTCATTTTTACGAATCTTCTTTTCAAGTTCCCTGGCCTGCTGCTCATCTACCGTGGCCTGCGCTTTCTCAACCAGGGTCAATATATCGCCCATTCCCAGAATCCGAGTAGCCATCCGTTCCGGGTGGAAGACCTCCAGGGCATCGACCTTCTCGCCAATTCCCACAAACTTGATGGGCTTGCCCATAACGGCCTTCAGGGACAAGGCGGCCCCGCCTCGGGCATCACCGTCCATCTTCGTCATGATGACCCCATCGATACCCAGGCGCTCGTTGAAGGTCGTGGCCACGTTGACCGCTTCCTGACCGGTCATGGCGTCAGCCACAAAGAGGATCTCCGCCGGATGAACAACCTCCTTGATCTTTCGCAGTTCCTCCATCATTTCTACGTCTATCTGAAGGCGCCCTGCCGTATCGATGATGAGAACCTCATAACCACGGCTTTTTGCCTCTTCGACGGCGTTGAGGCAAATGCTTAGGGGATCCTCTTTCGGATCTGTCTGAAAGACGGCCATGCCTGTCTCATTTGCCAGGATCCTCAACTGTTCCATTGCTGCGGGCCGATACACGTCAACGGAAACAAGCATTGTCCTTTTCCCCTGCTTGGAAATGAACTTTGCCAGTTTGACTGCCGTGGTTGTTTTGCCGCTACCCTGGAGACCGACAAGCATAACCGGCGCCGGGAAGCGGTTACCGTACCTGAGCTGACTGCTGGTTCCGCCCATGAGTTCCACCAAGCGATCATGAACAATCTTGACCACCTGCTGTCCCGGACTGATGCTGTCAATTACATCCTGTCCAACAGCACGCTCCCTAACATCTTCTATAAAACCTTTAACGACCTTAAAATTGACATCCGCCTCAAGGAGGGCCATACGTATTTCCTTCAGGGCCCCCTGGATATTTTCCTCATCCAGACGCCCCTTCCCCTTGAGTTTTTTGAATATATTGTCCAGTTTATCTGTCAGATTCTCAAACATCATCCACCCTGTTATTTCTTCGCCGAGTGGTCAAGATTTATCCCCTTGGCGAATTATACAATTTAATCCACTAACTTTCTTTTTAATGTTATCAGCAGCTATTTCGGCCTCTTTCCTAGTCTGATAATTGTTCACCATTACCCGGTACCATTTACCCTTGCCGGAGATATCCATTTCCGAAACTTCTGCCTTGTAGCCCATGCCTTGCAATTTTTTTTGCAGTTGGTTGGCCTTGGCCCGCTCGTCATAGGACACTACCTGTATAGAAAAATATGCGGACGTGGCTATACCGGCCCCTTGATATTTGGGCTCGGCAGCCCCCACCTTCGCCTTCGGGGGTGTAACGGCAGGCATCGTATTGACGGGCTTCGGAGGAACATCCTTGGCAGTTGGCACTGTCGGCATTGATTTCGTACCTGGCGCTGCGGGTGGTAAGTTCGTGTTTGGCGCTACCGGTGCTGCCGATGGCAATGACGGCGTTGCAGGCACAGCTGGCGGCGCCGGCGCCACGATCACGGCAGGGGTAGATGTTTCGTCCTTGTTTTCCTGGACGATGAGTTCTGTGGCCGCGGTCCCCTTTTTGGTAAGGGTGTCGTAGAAGGTCAGGTCCAAGGACGCCTTATCCTGTGCTTTGCTGTCCCCAGCACTTTTCCCCTTGGAAGACAGGAGCCCGATTCCTTCCGTGATCAACCGTGGAATTCCCCGGACAATCTTATCAGGATAAGTATCGATATCTTTACCAACGCTAACGCCCAGGACAAAGGCGCCAAATACCAATATCCCCATACCGGTAATCAACAAGATCAGTCCGAGCTTGCCCAGCTTGAATTCAAAGGAGCGGATATTCTTTATGGCCATAAGACTACATTTTATCCGGCGCGGAAACTCCCAATAATTTTAAATTATTCTTCAGGACAATCAACAGGATATTCATGAGGAAGATTCGCGCTCTCGTCAAGGAATCATCTTCAGATATCACTTTACATTTGTTGTAATAACTGTGGAATAGAGACGCCAGATCATTAAGGAAAAAGGTAAGGCGATGGGGCTCCAGGGCAGCGGCCGCCCCGGCGACGATTTCTGGAAAGCGGGTCAGGGCTTTCATAAGCGTCAATTCCTCGGGCAAGGTGAGGAGACTCAGATTCACCTCTCCGTAGCGGGGAACCACAAAACCGCGATCGGCGGCAAGCCTTAGAATACTGGCAATACGGGCGTGGGCATACTGGACGTAATAGACCGGATTTTCGTTTGTTTGCTGCTTTGCCAGCTCAAGATCAAAATCCAGCGGGCTGTCAGTGCGCCTCATGAGGAAATTATATCTCGCTGCGTCCTTTCCAACCTCGTCAACTACTTCCCGTAGGGTGACAAATTCGCCGGAGCGCGTGGACATGCCCACCGGCTTGCCCCCGCGCAGCAGGCTGACTAACTGGACCAGGACAATTTTCAGGGCATCGGCCCTGTAACCAAGTGACTGGATTCCGGCAGACATACGCGGGAGATAGCCATGATGATCGGCGCCCCAGATGTCAATCACCCAGGAGAAGCCCCGTTCATACTTATTTTTATGATAAGCGATATCGGCGGCAAAGTATGTTGGTTCGCCATTTTGTCTTACGACTACCCGGTCCTTTTCATCCCCAAATGCAGTTGTCCGGAACCACGAGGTTCCCTCTTCCCGATAGATGTGTCCCTTATGCTCGAGTTCCTGAAGGACTACAGCCACACCGTTATCCTTGTAGAGATCTCTCTCGCTGAAGTAAAGATCAAAAACAACCCCGAATTTTGACAGGTCTTCCTTGATCCCATCAAGAATAATCGCGGCGGCATAGTCAGTAAAATATGGAATTACTCCCTCTTCCAACCTCTCCAGATAGATGCTTCCTTCCTTGGTAATTATATCCCTTGCGATATCAAGTATATAATCACCCTGATAGCAAGTATCCGGGAATTCAATCTCCCGGCCAAGGAGCCCATAGTAGCGGTAAAGGACGGATCGCCCGAGATTGAACATCTGGTTTCCGGCGTCGTTGATGTAATACTCTCTGCTAACCTCATATCCTGTCGCCTCGAGGATATTGGCCAGCACATCCCCCACCACAGCGCCCCGGGCATGACCAATATGCAACGGACCCGTGGGATTGGCGCTGACAAATTCCACCTGGACCCGCTGGCCCTTGCCGCTGTCCGAGTATCCATAACGAATGCCTTCCCTGTCCACCTTCTCCAGAGCCGCTTGCCAGACCTCGTCCCGAACGAAAAAATTGATGAACCCTGGTCCGGCAATTTCCACTTTTGCGATGATCTCATCGTCTTCTTTGAATTGATCACAGATCATCTTCGCAATTTGACGAGGGTTAGTCTTGAGCCGTGATGAAAGAATCATGGCTATGTTCGTGGCATAGTCGCCATGAACCGGGTCTCTGGTTGTCTCCAATTCGACCGCAGGTAAGGAGATGTCTCCTATATGACCATTCGCTGATATTTTGCCGAGAGCTGTCTCGATAATAGTGATGATACGATTCTTCATTTATGCGATATTCGGCCTAATCGCAAAAAAAGTTGGCGGGAAGCCAACTTTTCCCTGTCCGGATCAACTGGAATCCGGGCGATAAACACCGATTCTTCCTCTCCTGTCATTGTCATTTTACAGGCCGACACCATATATTTACCGTATGGTGGAAGTCAAGATTTTTGACGATTACGACTCTTTGTCATGCCCCCAAGCCATTGCTCTACCTTCTGCCTGCTGCCTGCGTCCCCTGCGGGATTGACGACTTTTAGCGAGTTCATCAATTTTTACAGATATTTCAGGAGAAGAAGTTAAGGATTGCCCTACCACAGAACAGGTAAAGAACTGCACCCAAGGATAGAAAAGGACCAAAAGGCACGGCATATTTCATTGTTTTACCTTTGCCTATCATCAGAATTATCCCGACCGCGGCCCCGGTGAAAGCTCCCGTCATCAGGATAAAGAGGAGAGATTTCCATCCCAGAAAGGCCCCTAACATCCCCATGAGGTTGACATCGCCGCCTCCCATGCCTTCCGTCCCCGTTAATTGTTCATAATAGACGGCGATCAGATAAAGAGAACCGATCCCGATCATGATCCCCAAGAATGCATCGAATAAGGGAATCCCCATAATAAATACCGCGGCAAGGAGGAAAAAAGGGATTCCCGGAAGGATAACCTCATGGGGAATAATCTGGTGTTCAATATCTATGAAGGTGATCACAATCAACGTCGCCACAAACAGAAAGGCGGCAAGAAAGGCAAGAGAAATCCCGAATTTCCAATAGGTAAACAAGGCCATGATGGCAGTCAGGGCCTCAATAAGGAAATAACGACCACTAATTGCCTCCTGACAGCTCCGGCAACGTCCTCTTAAAAAAATATAACTGAAGAGAGGAATGTTATCATGCCAGGCGATGGCGTGATGGCAATGGGGGCAACGGGACGATGGGGAAACAATCGATTCTTCACGGGGAAGGCGGTGGATACAGACATTGAGAAAACTCCCAACGACGCCCCCCAGAATAAACAACACGATTGCCCACCAAAGCACCATCAAATTAATCTCCCAAAGTCATTATTGAGGGGACGGCTCTCTTATATTACCTTATTGGCCCCCGTCTGCTGGACCATGTTACCGGCAGCCAAAAGGGAATCAAATGTGCCCGCATCCGTCCACCAGCCGTCAAGGACATTCCAGGTCAGTTTTTGCTGACGGAGGTAATAATTATTGACATCCGTGATTTCCAGTTCCCCTCGCTCCGAAGGTTTGAGGGTACGGATAAAATCAAAGACCTTGCTGTCATACATATAGATCCCGATCACCGCATAGTTTGATGCCGGGGCCGCAGGCTTTTCATCGATCCTGATGATCCGGTCTCCTTCAAAGGTGGGAACGCCAAAACGTTGCGGGTCCGTAACTTCCTTGAGGAGAATTTTTGCCCCTTCGGTTTGCTGCCGGAAGGCATCAACCGCCTTATGGATGTTTTTTTCAATGATATTGTCCCCAAGGACCACAACGATCTTGTCCTGATCCGCAAAATACTCGGCAAGACTCAACGCAGCGGCGATGCCACCCTCTCCCTCCTGGTAGGCGTAGTTCAAATGTTTCAGGCCAAACTCCCTGCCGTTGCCCAAGAGCCGCAGGAAATCACCGGCGCTGTTTCCGCCGGTCACGATCAATATTTCGTCAATCCCGGCATTTACAAGGATGCTTATGGGATAATATATCATTGGCTTGTGATAAATAGGGAGGAGGTGTTTATTCGTCACCTTTGTCAGGGGAAACATCCGGGTTCCAAGTCCGCCTGCCAGTACGATACCTTTCATTACAATCTCCTT
Organism: uncultured delta proteobacterium; assembly: GCA_903885795.1. Classification (GTDB taxonomy): domain Bacteria; phylum Desulfobacterota; class Syntrophia; order Syntrophales; family UBA8958; genus UBA8958. Next base: position 194,406 of record CAISJV010000017.1, read on the forward strand.
TAACAAATTTTTATTGCAGTCCCTATTACAAATTCACCTTGAAGGTCAATCATAAAATAAAATACCGTATATGAGCATTTAATATACTATTGACAAAAGAGCTATTTCCAGACAAGTTAAAGTAGTTGGTTCGGAACAACCATAGGTAAAAAGCCTGACATGTTATGATTTTCACCGTGTATAGTGATTGCGAACAGCGGATATAATTCCATGGCTATGCAGGAAGAGTCGTAAGAAAACTGTTTACTCGATTAATAATAGAGAGGAGTAAACCATGAGCGAAGCCGAAACCAGAGCCAAAGATATTGATCCTGCGCCGAAGTTGGCTGGCTTTGTAGCTGTCGAGGGCGGCAAGACTCTGAGCGAGTATTCCATAAAGCCGGGCCACGGCGCTAACATTGTCATCTCTCATCAGGTAAAGCCAGACCAGCACGATGCCTACGAACGATGGCTCGGCGAAATCGTCGCAGTGTGCCAGGCGTCCCCAGGGCACCCTGGTGTAAAGATCATCCGTCCAAGCGCAGATGCGACGGCAACCCATACGGTCACAATCCAGTTTGATACGATCGATCACTTCCTCGCTTGGACCGGCTCACCAGATCGAACACGGCTCATTGAAACCGTGCGCCCGTTTCTCGTCGGGCACGAAAAGTTTTTTGTGCTGAGTGGCTTGGATTTCTGGTTTACCCCTAAAGGGGCGCAGGCAAAATTGCCCAGCCGCTGGAAACAATCTCTCGTGACATGGTCTGCCATCTACCCGCTGGTACTGGGAATACCACTTGTCTTGGACCCGGTACTGCGCCAACTGGCGATGCTCGAAAACCACTATATCAAAACCATGTTCGTGACTGGCGTGGTCGTACTGCTCATGGTCTACGTCATTATGCCGCGCTATACCGCGCTAGTCCACAGGTGGTTGTTCCACTAGTGCTACAGTGTCACTGGCGGCAAATGTTCCCGCGGACTTCCTGGAAAAACTATTTTACCGTGATGGCCGCATCAGTTTGACGAGAAGTATATGCACCAAAGAAATTACAATTCCAAGGAGGAATCCATGAAGCTGTTGAAGAAGATTTTCGAACACGAGGTATTTCCCGCTGTCGGTTGCACTGAACCGATCTCCTGCGCCTTTGCGGCGGCGGCCGCCGCTGAACAGCTTGATGCCCCTGTGGAAAAAATTGAGCTCGTTGTTGACCCAGGCACATTTAAAAACGGTGCGGCCGTCACGATTCCAAACAGCAAGGGTCGGAAGGGCAATCTCATAGCAGCGGCCATGGGGGCGATTATCGCAAGACCGGAACTGCGACTGGAAATTCTCAAGGAAGTATCACCGGACATACTGGACAAGGCTCAGGCGCTGATCGATAGGGGGGCAATCTCTTATCTTTGCAAAGAGGATGAAAAGGGGTTTTATATCGAGTCGAAACTTATGGGCGGTTCTTCCCTAGTACGCTGTGTCGTCATCGGCGGCCATACCAATATCGCCGTCCTTGAAAAAGACGGCAAGTCTTGTATCGGGGTGTCTTCTCAAGCGCCGGCTCAGAACGATCTTTATCGCGAAAGAATGAAGAACATGAGGCTGGAAGAGGTCCTGCGCGAGGTCATCGATTTGGATGACGTTGAGCGTTCTTATATCCAGCGCGGCATTGACATGAATCTGGCGATTTCGGAAAAAGGCTTCGATTTAAAGAGAAACGCCTACCAACTTCGACAGATGATGAAACAGGGTCTCAAGGCGGATGATCTTTTTTACCGGGTCAAGGAAAAAGTCGCTTCCGCGGTGGATGCGCGTATGGGCGGTTTGCCCGAGCCTGTCATGACCAGCGGCGGCTCCGGCAACCAAGGTGTGCTTACCGTCCTAGTCCCTTATTTGGTGGGCAGGCATCAGGAAATCGAATTGCCCCGTATTCAGGAAAGCATCGCCGTGAGCCACGCCGTCAATTCATACATCAAAAGCTACACCGGCGAACTGTCCGTCATCTGCGGCTGCGCTATTGCAGCCAGCATATCCGCTTCGATTGCCGTTGTTTACCAGCAGGTGGGGATCGACATCGAAAAAATGACTTATGCTATCGACAATGTTATCGGCGACCTGTGCGGGATTATCTGCGACGGCGCCAAAGCTGGCTGTTCGATGAAGATTGTAACCGGGGCTGAGGCGGCAATGCGCTCGGCATTCATGGCCCTGGCCGGTTATGGCCTATCCAATGACGACGGCGTGCTGGGAAGATCGGCGGAAGAATCCATCCGCAACCTGAGCAAGATCTCACTGGAAGGCATGCAGCTTGTCGATTCCACCGTGGTTCATATCCTGCAGGATAAAACGACGCGTAGCGGCCAGGCTTAACCAGGAATTGCCAAAAAATAGGCATGGACGGGAAGGATGAAAGCATGGAACCCACAACCGGTCCGGACCTCGCGGGGCAGGTGTTAACCGACAAAACGTCGGAACTGAGCAAACTGCAATGGAAGGAAGCCACCCGTTTCGACAGCGTCGACTGGGGCTGGGTGATCATGAGCATCGGTATGGCCATCGGGGCCGGCATCGTTTTCCTTCCCGTGCAGGTTGGACTGACGGGGCTATGGGTGTTCCTCCTGTCGTCAGCCATCGGGTATCCCGCAATGTACCTGTTCCAGCGCCTGTTCGTGAATACCTTGGCCGACGCCCGGGAGTGTACCGATTATCCCGGGGTGATAACCAGCTACCTGGGCAAGAACTGGGGAATGGCCATTGGAATATTGTATTTCATAATGCTGGTGATCTGGGTTTTTGTATATTCTACTGCTATCACTAACGACAGCGCCTCATTCATTCATACCTTCGGGTGGACGAAAACGCTGCTTTCCGGAAACCCTTTTTACGGCTTGGCGCTGATCATCTTCCTGGTAGCTGTAGCCTCGCGCGGGGAAAAGCTGTTGTTCAAAGTAGCGACCGGCCTCGTTCTGACCAAGCTTTGCGTCGTTGCTTTCCTGGGTCTTTCAATGGTTCCGGCCTGGAGTTTGAAAAATGTCGGCGCCGTAACGGCCCTGGGCGAACTGATCGATAAATCCATAATCATGCTTCCTTTTACCCTTACCTCCATACTCTTTATCCAGAGTCTTTCGCCGATGGTAATTTCTTACCGAGCCAAGGTAAAGTCCATCGAGGTCGCCCGTTACAAGGCTATGCGGGCGATGAACATTGCGTTCGGCGTCCTGTTCGTAGTGGTTTTCTCTTATGCCCTATCATTCACTCTGGCGATGGGCCATGATGCGGCGGTGGAAGCTTCTAGGGAGAACATCTCAGCTCTGGCCATGGTCGCCTCGATGATGACCGGTCATGGCGCACGCAGCACACTGGTTCAGATCTTGTCGCTCATCCTTAACATATTCGCGGTTATGACGGCGTATTTCGGAGTATTCCTTGGATTCCGGGAAGCATGCCAGGGCATTGCCATGAATATTCTACGCCGGACCATGCCGGAAGATACGATCAACAAAGTTCTGGTCTCCAGGGGCATTCTGGTCTTCACGGTCCTGGTGTCCTGGGGGGCAATCTTACTTAATGCTCCGGTACTGTCCTTTACTTCAATATGCAGCCCCATATTCGGCCTTATCGGCTGCCTCATCCCGGCATATCTCGTTTACCGCGTGCCTGAGCTGCACAAATACAAGGGGTTCTCACTGAAGATAATCATCGCGACCGGAATATTGCTTATAATTTCACCTTTTCTGGCCTTTTCATAAGCGGAATTTCCTGTCAATCGGCCTTTGAACAAGATTGGCGCAAAACCAGTCATGAAATATGGCTCCATCACAGAGATGGCCACTAAGTATCGATAATCTCATAAACAATATTTCTATATAGTCAGGGACGTTTATAAGCAGGTTTCGCGAGGGTGAATGAGGGGTGTAGTAAGTCCGAACCGGACATGTTATAAGGGAAAACAATAAGAAAGCGAAAGGTCTCTCTGTAAATGAAGAATGATGAATATTACATGCGCAGGGCACTGAAGTTAGCTAAAAAAGGCGAAGGACAGGCGAGTCCCAATCCCATGGTCGGCGCCGTTATAGTCAAGGACGGCAGGATTATCGGGGAAGGATATCATGCCTGCTGTGGAGAAAACCATGCTGAAATAAATGCGATAGAAGGGAGTACCGAAACAATAGTCGGGGCTGACTTCTATATTACCCTTGAACCATGTTCCCATTACGGGAAGACCCCCCCCTGCGTTGACGCCCTGATCGGGCATAAACCGCACCGGGTCGTCATTGGCGCCATGGATCCGAATCCTCTTGTTGCCGGCCAGGGCATCGCCCTCCTTCAGAAACAGGGCGTCGAAACATGCGTCGGGATTATGGAAACAGAATGCCGACTTTTGAATGAAAAGTTCTTCAAGTTCATAACTACGGGTATCCCTTTTATCACCTTAAAATACGCCCAGACCCTCGACGGTCGTATTGCCACGGTAACAGGGCATTCCCGCTGGATAAGCTCCCCGGAGTCGCGGCGTTATGCCCATCGGCTCCGGGGTACCCATGACGCCATTCTCGTGGGCGCCGGAACGGTTTTGCTTGACGATCCCGAACTCACTATCCGCCTTGTCAAAGGTAGAAACCCATTGCGGATCGTCCTGGACAGCAGGCTGCGGATACCCCTGGAGTCAAGAATCCTTCAGAACCAGAATCATGCGAGAACCATGATCGTCACTACCGGAAGGTCCGCCAAAGGTAAATTGAAGCGTCTTAAAGACATGGGGATTGAGCTGCTATATACCAATATGACGGAGAAAGGGGAAATCAATCTGTCGGAACTTTTCCAGAAACTGGGGCAAAAGGGCGTCTCCTCAGTTCTTGTCGAGGGGGGATCATCGGTCATTACCTCGGTCCTCAGAGAAGGGCTGGCCGACAAGCTCCTCGTCATTATTGCTCCCAAGATTGTCGGCAAAGGCATTGCCGGGGTCGGCGACCTGGGCATTACCCTCATGGATCAGGCACTGACCCTGTTCCCAATCAAATTTAAAAAACTTGGGGCCGATTTCCTCCTGGAAGCTAAAATTGCAGTTCCCTCGCCATAATGGACGGCTTCGTAAAAAGATCCGCAGGCAAGGCGCGCAAATACTTCGGAATGAAGCGTACTTGTCGTACACCGCAGTGAGGAAGGATGAAGCGCGACGCAGCATCCGGACTTTTTAGGAAGCCGTCAAAGTCGAGTCAGGATATGCAGGGCAGCCCTGATACCATCGAGGGCGGAACTGATAATGCCTCCCGCATAACCTGCCCCTTCCCCACAGGGATAAATACCTCGCACGCTGGTGCTCTGTCCATCATCGCCCCTTGTAATGCGGACCGGGGAGGACGTCCGCGTTTCCACGCCGATGAGATTGGCCTCTGCAGTGATGAATCCGGGCATAGCCTGCTGGAATTTCCCCATCCCAAACCGTATTGATTCATAGACATAGTCGGGAAGAATAGACTTTAGTGAAGCGGCGGTAACTCCCGGAAGAAAAGAGGTGGCCCCGATCTCGGGGCTGTCGCGATCCTCAAGAAAGTTGAGCAGTCCCTGGGCGGGGGCCTTATAGGTCCTTCCGCCGGCGTCAAAGGCCTTTTCCTCCCAGGTCCGTCGAAAGGCAAGGCCTCCGAGACCAGAGGCTCCATATTCTTCATAGTCTTCGGGATGGACATTTACGACAATAGCACTATTGGCATAAATCCCCTTGCGTGCCGACTGGCTCATCCCATTAGTCACAATACCTCCTTCCCCGGAACTGCTGCCGATTACCTGGCCGCCGGGACACATGCAAAAGGAATACACTGACCTGTTCAATTCCGGTACGCGGGCCGTCAAAGTGTAGTCCGCCGGGGGAAGGACGGGATGGCCTGTCCAGGGGCCGTACTGGATCCGGTTGATATCCTCCTGAGGGTGTTCGATCCGTAACCCCATGGCAAATGCTTTTTTGCCGAGACCAATACCTCGATCTTCCAGCACTCGGTAAGTCTCTTCAGAGCTCTGGCCAATGGCCAGAACAAGATGGGAAGTTTTGATTTCCCCGACACCATTGACGATAATCCCTTCCAGATGATTCTTATGGATAATCAAGTCCGTCATCTTGGTGTTGAAACTGACTTGACAGTTCATTGACAAAAGACGCTTACGCAGATTAACGAGAACCTTTCGCAAACGATCCGAACCGATATGAGGTTTCCCATCCGTTAATATTTCCGGTGCAGCCCCCATATCCACCAGGATTTTTTTCACCCAAAGGGTATAGGGATTACGGACGCGGCTCGTCAATTTGCCGTCGGAAAAGGTCCCGGCGCCGCCTTCCCCGAAATAGACGTTGCTATCGGGAAGTAAGATTCCCTGATCCCAGAATGATTGAACGTCCCGATGTCTTTCCTCGACGGGCTTTCCCCTCTCCAAAAGGAGGACAGGGCAGCGGTGAAGAGCAAGGAAAAGAGAGGCAAAAAGCCCGGCAGGACCGCAACCGACAACAATGACTTTTTCGCCTGCCCGTAAAACAGGAACAAAAGTAACGGGCGCCGGCTCTGCCGGAACACTGCTTACCTTAATCCCGGAGGGAAGATCTTTGGGGGCCGACCAATCGTCTTCTTCCATGGTAAAAGCTACGTTATAGGTATAATGGGGCGGCCGATTGCGCCTCGCATCCAGAGATTTCCTGATCACCTGCGGAGCACCGATATGATTTTTGTTAATATTCAGAATCCCGGCGATTTTAGAGTTTAATAACTGCTCATCTTCAGCCAGACTGAGAGTAACGCCCTCAATACGCCAACGTTTCATGAATTTCTCCATTGCAAAAAAGGCTGCTTTGATATAATCAGCCCCCTTCGCAGATTCAAAACTTTCCAGCAAGGATTTTTTATGGCCTGGTATGCTGTCCACACAAGAAGCCGACATGAAGATCGGGTATTACTCGGTCTTGCCCGGAAGTCATTAAACGTATTTCTGCCCAAGATAGAGGTTTGGAGCCAGCGTAAAGACCGGCGCAAGAAGATCCTCATACCAATGTTCTCGGGCTATACATTTGTGGAACTGATGAATATCAACAATGATACCAAACTGGAAGTCCTCAAGACTTTTGGTGTCGTGCGAATACTGGGCAAACCTTATGGTCATGAACCCATTGCCGTACCGGATCATCAAATTGAAGCCATTCAGCGGATCGTGAATTCGAAGATTGAAGTCCAGCAGTTCCAGTATCCCAAGGTCGGTGAACGTGCAAAAATTGTCGATGGTCCCTTCCAGGGCATCGAAGGACTCGTGGTCAGTACCGATCTTGAAAGGGAACTTTTCGTCATCACCATTGAACTTCTTCAGCGCTCTGTAGCCATTAAATTAGAAGGTTTTCAAGTCGCCAGGGTCTGACGGCCATAAATTTGACCTTGACATTCGTTTCAAGATGCGCAAAGAGCCTTGACGTATTTTTCTCTGAAGAGCGGAGCGGCCTAAGGCCATGCCGTTCTCGGGCCACATAAATTCATCTTTAGCGAGATTAGCGCAAGTGAAGGGAACCATTACAATCAACAGTGAATTATGTAAGGAATGTCTTCTTTGCACTATTTCATGCAAAAAAGAGAATCTCCAGCCTTCCACTGAACTCAATTCCAAGGGATTTCATCCCATTATTCTAAAAGCGGACGCCGACTGCAACGGCTGCGCCCTCTGCGCCATCATCTGCCCGGACGTCGCCATTGAGGTTTACCGTGAATAGGATACTGATGCAGGGCAACCGTGTTATCGGTGAAGCAGCCATCCGCGCCGGATGTCGTTTTTATGCCGGATACCCCATCACCCCTCAAAATGAGTTGACCGAGTACATGGCCGACAATATGCGTCGTGCCAAAGGCGGTACGTTTATTCAGGCGGAAAGTGAAATAGCCGCCGTCAATATGGTTCTGGGCGCCTCAGCAGCGGGAGCGCGAGCCATGACATCGTCATCCAGCCCCGGCATATCTCTTAAACAGGAAGGGATCTCATCCCTTGCCGCGGACGAACTTCCCGCGGTTATCGTAAATATTATGAGGGGCGGACCGGGACTTGGCAATATCCTTCCCTCTCAGGGCGATTATTTTCAAGCCACCCGCGGCGGCGGCCACGGCGACTATCGCACCATTGTCCTCGCCCCCGCCTCCGTGCAGGAATTAGCAGATCTTACCATGGATGCCTTTGATCTGGCTGACCGCTACCGTAATCCCGTGCTCATCCTGGCTGATGGCATGATGGGACAGATGTCGGAACCTGTCGAGTTCAGCGAGCCCGCTCCCAGACAATACCCAGAATGTTATGTCCTCAATGGCAAGGGCCAGGGGAAAAGCAAATTCATCCGGGCTCTCATCCTGGATGCGATCCGCATGGAGGAGCACAACTGGAAACTCTACCGGAAATACCAGGTCATCACCCAGAAAGAGGTTCGTTTCGAGACCTTCTGGACCGACGATGCGGAGATTTTGATCGTCGCCTATGGAACGGCGGCAAGAATCGCAAAGGGGGCAATAAAGCGCAGTCGGGAGCTGGGAATCCCGGTTGGACTGATCCGACCAATTACCCTCTGGCCCTTTCCCATGGATGTTATCAGGGCCTTTGCGGAGAGAGTGGACAATTTTCTCGTTTTCGAGATGAACACGGGACAAATGATAGAGGATGTTCAATTAGCCCTGGCTGGAGTTGGCAAGGTTCATTTTTATGGAAGGCCGGGGGGAGTTATCCCGACGCCTGCAGAACTCGCCAAGGTGATCGCCTATCATGCCCGGAAGAAATGATATGAAGAAAATATTTTCCCGCCCCAAATCACTGAAAACTGCGGCGTTTCACTATTGCGGCGGCTGCGGACACAGTATTGCCCACCGCCTTATTGCCGAGGCGATTGACGAACTGGACATCCAGGACCGTATAATCGGCGTGCCACCGGCGGGATGCGCGGTCATTGCTTACAATTATTTTGACATCGATATGTTAGAGTCCCCACATGGCCGTGGATGCGCCGTGGCTACCGGTATCAAGCGCGTTCTTCCCGACCGGGTGGTCTTTTCCTATCAGGGAGACGGCGACTTAGCGGCCATCGGCACGGCGGAAACCTTTCATGCCGCCAACCGGGGAGAAAACATCACGGTAATCTTCATCAACAATGCCGTTTACGGGATGACAGGCGGACAGATGGCCCCAACAACCCTCCTGGGACAGGTATCCACAACCACGCCGCCGGGGCGCTCGGCCCTCCTCGATGGACACCCGATCCACTTTAGTGAGATCCTCGGCCAGCTCCCGGGTACGATGTACATCGAACGCTGCGCAGTCAATACCCCGGCCAATATCCTGAAAGCTAAAAAGGCCGTTAAAAAGGCATTTCGGTATCAGATGGACAACGTTGGTTTTTCACTCATTGAAATCCTGTCCCAATGCCCTACAAACTGGAAGATGTCTCCTATTGAGGCTTGTGGATGGGTTAATGAAGTGATGATCAAGGAATACCCCTTGGGGATAATAAAGGATAGCAAACGGTAAGGTTTAGAAAAATATGATCAGGAAGACCATATTCGCCGGTTTTGGCGGTCAGGGTGTGCTGATGATGGGCTACATATACGCCCATGCCGTGATGAACGAGGGCTACCACGTCACATATCTACCCTCCTATGGCGTCGAAGTACGGGGGGGAACGGCCAATTGTACAGTCGCCGTTTCGGACGAAGAGATCGCATCGCCCATCGCCTCCGAACCGGACTATCTGGTGGTCATGAATAAGCCTTCTATGTACACCTACCAGAACCGCGTCGCTCCGCAAGGAAGTATCTTTCTGAACTCTTCGATAATCGATACCAGGCCGACGCGCAAAGACCTGAATATACATGATGTTCCCGTCGGGGAAATGGCCGGGCAATTAGGCAATCCCCGGGTACAGAATATCGTCATGATGGGGTTTTTCATCAAGAAGACCGGCCTTATCAACCCCGAAGCTTTTATGAAGGGTTTGAAGCAAATTCTGGGAGAAAAGAAGAAATCGGCAATGGAAATCAACCGCAAGGCATTTGCGGACGGATACGAGCTGCAAATCTGAAAAATGGGAACTTTCAATACCATGGCCATCAAACAGGTATCTGTACATCTTGACAACGTCCCCGGGGCCCTGACAAAACTTATAGATATCCTCGACAAGGAAGACATAAAGGTAAAGGCCATGTCCGCAGCCAGTACTGAGGAGCAATCCACCCTGCGCCTGGTGGTAAACGATCCTCAAAAGGCCGTTACCATTCTGGAAAGTTTCAATTTCAGAATCGAAGTCGCACCGGTTATCGCGGTCGAGGTACCCTGTCATCCCGGGGGCATGAATGCGATTGTAAAACCCCTGTCAGAAGGAGAAGTCAACATCCACTACATCTACACGACCATTGAAAGAATCGGGAAAGAAACCATCCTCATTATCGGATGTGACAGAATCGAGAGAGCAGTCGAAATTCTGAGCCAACACTGGGTTAACTTCATTGGCGACGAGATCTATTCTCTCTAACAAATAACGCTCTCATCTCAAGTAACAAAGGTAACCTTCCATATTCCTTGTGACTGCTACCCATCACGATGATTTAGAATACTTTTCAAGTCGTTATGAACATGTTTACCGTATCCCCGGAAAATGAAAATGCTATGAAGGAAAGAATGACAAAGCTTGGCGTCTCAGAAGACGAGCTGCGGGAAACCTTTGTCCGTTCTTCCGGTCCCGGGGGACAAAAGGTCAATAAAACCTCATCTTGTGTTCAGTTGGTGCATGTGCCCTCCGGTCTTTCCGTCAAATGCCAGCAGGAAAGATCACAGCTCCTAAATCGATTTCTGGCAAGACGTCTGCTGCTGGACAGGATTGAGCGTCTGCAAAGGGGATTGGTGGAAGCGGAAAAAATGCGCCAAGAAAGAATTCGACGCCAAAAGCGGAAGCGATCAAAAAGGGCTAAAGAAAAGATCCTGCAGGATAAACATCACCAAGCGGAAAAGAAGGTTCAGCGCACCCGGCCCATGAATTCTGACGGGGCCTGAATCATGCTGGATTCACGATAATTAATCTTTCTCACTTCTATCTGGGTGAAGGAAAAAGAAAAGGGAAAAGGAGTCTGTTTTTAGTGCCCCTTTTCCCTTTTCAATAATTACAGGAATATGTATATTCTAATTATCCGGCGATGCCTGCATACTTAAGAAGCGGGTTGGCATACAGGATGACGAGTGAAACGACCAGCGCGTAAATAGCGACTGATTCTGTCATGGCCATACCGACCATCATTGTAAGCATAATTTTACCCTGGGCTTCCGGGTTTCTACCCACTGCATTGTTCGCACCACTTGTCGCCTGACCAAGACCGAGACCAGCGCCCACAGCTCCAACTCCCATGGCCAACCCGGCCGCGATGACACTGCAACCAAGAATGATCGCTTTGGTGTAATCAACCGCACCACCAGGGGCCGCCGCTTCAGCAGCCATCGCCAACGGAGCAACTACCATCACCAACACCATGCCCAGAATTCCTCTTACCAAACTTTTCTTCATTGCTTTCCTCCTTTTGATTAAATTTGTTTAATGTTGATCCAAACTGCTTCCTTCTTTCCACACTTCTGCCCGATCATCACCCCCTTATCATCATACTTTCCAGGCTGCTTTCTCTATCTTCATAAAAACAAAACAGCCCCATTTCTGGCTTCGTGCATATAAAAGTAGGAACAAATTGTCAAGAAATATTTAAAACCATGATTAGGATATTGGCTTGTATTCACCCTGAAATATGATATACGTGGCCTCAAATTATAGCACGATAATTTGATCATCGTATGTGAGGCCCATGATTTCACACGTGGAAAATCAGATTGCCAAACGTCTGCAGAAGGATATTCTCATCGCAAGCCGTCCGTTTCAGGACATTGCCGATATATCAGGTACAACAGAAGAGTCTGTCCTCCAGGTTACCCATGATTTTATGAATCGTGGATGGATTCGAAAATTCAGCGCCATCGTCCGGCACCAGAAGATCGGTTTCACCAGAAATGCCATGGTCGTATGGGCGGTCCCGGAAGAGCGGATGAATGAGGTAGGAAAGGCTATGGCGTCGCTCCGAGAAATTACCCATTGCTATGAAAGGACGCCCCTTTTTCTTGGAAAATACAATCTATTCTGCATGATCCATCTGAAGGATACTGATCCCGAGTCATTCATCCAGGGTATAGCGGCAAAACTGGCCATCCCGGACTATCAGATCCTGCAGAGCGAGGAAGAGCTTAAAAAGAGCTCTATGGAGTACTTTTCATGAACGAAATGTCAAGACAACTATTCGAGGCGGCAAAAAATATTATCCCCGGTGGTGTAAACAGTCCCGTCCGCGCCTTCAAGGCGGTGGGAGGCCAGCCGGTATTCATGCGTGAAGCCCATGGTGCGCGGATCACCGATGTCGACGGCCGGGAATATGTGGACTACGTCATGTCCTGGGGCCCCCTGATTCTGGGCCATGCCCATCCGGCGGTTGTCGAGTCCATTAAAGACCGGGCCGGGAAAGGAACGAGCTATGGCGCCCCGACACCCTTGGAAGTAGGTCTTGCCGAACTGATAATTGAGGCCTTTCCTTCCATGGAGATGGTGCGCATGATGAGTTCGGGGACGGAAGCGGTAATGACAGCCATCCGCCTTGCCCGGGCCTTTACAGGCCGTGAGAAAATCGTTAAATTCGAAGGCTGTTATCACGGACATGCCGATTCCCTCCTTGTCAAGGCGGGATCCGGTGTCGCCACCCTTGGAATCCCCGGGAGCCCGGGCGTCCCGAAACGCCTTGCCGAACTGACACTCACCGTCCCCTTCAATGATCAGGCTTCCATCAGCAAGATTTTTCAGGAATACGGGCAGGAAATCGCCGCTATCATCGTGGAACCGGTGGCCGGCAATATGGGAGTCGTAGCTCCCCAATCAGGTTTTCTTAATAAGTTGCGCGATCTTACAAAGGCCCATGACAGTCTCTTGATTTTCGACGAGGTCATTACGGGGTTCCGTTTGACTTGGGGAGGCTACCAGGGAATTGCCGGTATCGACCCGGATCTGACCTGTCTGGGAAAGATAATCGGCGGCGGTCTTCCCGTTGGCGCAGTGGGGGGAAAGCGGATCATCATGGAACAGTTGGCCCCCCTCGGTCCTGTTTATCAGGCGGGAACCCTATCTGGAAATCCGCTGGCCATGACCGCCGGGCTGACCACCCTGGCGCTCTTGCAGCACAGCACGGATTGCTATGAAGCCATGGATCGCCTGACTTTCAGCCTTTGCGAAGAGATGAAACCGTTATTCGCCGGCCAGGGTATTCCCATTACTATCAATAGGATGGGTTCCATGTTTACCGTTTTTTTTACGTCTGAACCTGTCAGCGACTTTGCCTCGGCAAGCCTTGCGGATACGGAGATGTTTGCCCGCTTCTTCCGGGGGATGATGAAAAACGGCATCAGCCTGCCCCCGTCCCAGTTTGAGGCGTGGTTCCTTTCCCTGGCCCATAATCATGACGACATGGATGAGACCTTGGCAGCCTGCGCTTCAACCCTCAAAAACTTTTAAGGAACAAAATAATCATCATGATTAGACCAAAACTTGAAAATTTTGTCGCCCATACCGAGAAAATCGCTGTTGTCGGTTTAGGCTATGTCGGCCTGCCCCTCGCGGTTCATCTCTCCCATCATTTTTCTGTCATCGGTTTCGATGTTAAAGAGTCCCGGATCAAGGAACTGCGACAAGGATTCGATCAGACCCTTGAAATAACCCTTGAACAGATGAAAGCCGCGGCGGTAACATTCACGAGCGACCCCCGGAAGCTGTCCGAGTGTCGTCTGATTATCGTGGCGGTTCCCACCCCGATCGACGGTTCCCGCATACCCGATCTCAGCGCCATTCGCGGCGCCTCAACTTTAACAGGAAGACATCTGACTCCCGGTTCCTGTGTGGTCTATGAATCAACCGTTTACCCAGGCGTCACGGAGGAAATTTGTGTCCCCATCCTGGCGGCGGAGTCTGGATTAATTTTTGGACAGGATTTTTCCGTGGGCTATTCACCGGAAAGGATCAACCCCGGGGACAAGGTACACACCCTGGAGAGCATCGTTAAAATCGTCTCCGGCTCCGACCGTGAAACAACGGAACTCCTCAAGGATGTTTATGGTAAGGTCGTCAAGGCAGGCATCTATGAAGCCTCTTCCATCAAAGTGGCGGAAGCGGCCAAGGTCATCGAAAATACCCAGCGGGACATCAACATTGCCCTCATGAACGAGCTGTCCATCATTTTTGAGCGCCTGGGAATAGACTCCCTCGAAGTCCTCGAAGCGGCAGGAACGAAGTGGAATTTTCTCCCCTTTCGCCCGGGACTGGTCGGAGGCCACTGCATCGGCGTCGATCCTTACTATCTAACCTACAAGGCAGAAAGCCTGGGTTACCATCCGGAAATGATCCTGGCCGGTCGGCGGATCAACGACGGGATGGGGAAATACATCGCCGAACGGACGGTCAAGATGCTCATCGCCGCTGACAAGCCGGTCCGTAAGGCCCGCATCGCCGTCCTTGGCCTGACCTTCAAGGAAAACATTCCCGATATCCGTAATACCCGGGTAGTTGACATCATTACGGAACTGGCAGGATACGGCATTGAAGTCCTCGTTCACGATCCCCTTGCCATCCCGGAAGAGGTTTACGACCATTACAATCTTGACCTGACGCCCCTGAGAGATATTACCGACCTGGATGCCGTTATCGTTGCCGTGGCCCATGACGAATACCTCAAGCTGGGCATTGAGAGCATCGCCGGGCTGTGCAAAACGACGCCGCCAGTTGTGATCGACATCAAGGGCCTCTTTAAAGATCGGGACCTGGGAAAGCAGAACATACAATACTGGAGCTTGTAAAATATGGCTGAAATCCTCATCACCGGCGCTGCCGGATTCATCGGTTTCCATCTTTCGCGCCGATTGCTGGCGGCGGGGAGAACCGTTGTCGGCATTGACAATATCAATCCCTACTACGATGTCCGCCTGAAAGAGGACCGTTTGCGGATACTCCGGGAGCATGACGCCTTCCGGTTCATCCGCCTCGATATCGCCGACAGAGAGGCGCTTTCAGCCCTGATCGCCCGGGAAAAGCCCCGTCTGGTGGTGCATCTGGCCGCCCAGGCTGGCGTCCGCTATTCCCTCACAAATCCCTATGCCTATCTGGACAGCAACCTGTCAGGATTCCTCAACATTCTTGAATGTTGTCGGCATGCACAGGTGGGGCATCTTGTTTTTGCTTCCTCAAGTTCTGTGTACGGGGCAAACACGAGCATGCCCTTTTCCGTTCATGACAACGTTGATCACCCCGTCAGCCTCTACGCGGCTACGAAAAAGGCCAATGAACTGATGGCCCATGCCTATGCGGCTCTTTATAAGATCCCCTGCACGGGACTGCGCTTTTTCACCGTTTACGGCCCCTGGGGACGGCCGGACATGGCGCTTTTTCTCTTCACCCGGGCCATCCTTGCCGACGAACCGATCGACGTCTATAACGAAGGCCGCATGCAACGGGATTTTACCTATATCGACGACATCGTCGAAGGCATCGTTCGAGTCATGGACAGGACGCCCACTCCCGATCCCACGTGGGACGGCGCTCATCCCGATCCCGCGACGAGTTTCGCCCCTTATAAGATCTACAATATCGGGAATAACCAGCCCGTCGCCCTCCTCGACTTCATCGCTAAATTAGAGAAAAGCCTGAGGATAAAGGCCAAGCTGAATCTTCTTCCCCTGCAACCCGGAGACGTTCCGGCGACTTACGCGGATGTTGATGATCTGATGGCTGACGTCGGTTTCAAGCCCGCCACTTCGATTGATGCAGGTATACAGCGGTTTGTTGATTGGTACAGGGACTACTACAAGTTGAGATGATGAAGAGGGACAAGATTCGACTTTTGACAAGTTCGTCAATTATACCTTAGCGCATAAAGATATCGTAACTGAAACGTCACAAACAAAAGGAAAGGGATTTACATGAAAAAGGCCTTTATTACCGGCATTACCGGACAGGATGGTTCTTATCTGGCCGAGTTTCTCCTTGGCAAGGGTTACGAAATCCACGGCCTTATCCGTCGGGCCAGCACTTTCAATACGGACCGTATCGATCATCTCTACAAGGACTTTCACGATCCGGAGGCCAAGGTCTACCTCCATTACGGAGATCTGGCCGTCTCGGGGCAATTGACGGACCTCATCAACGACATCAAGCCAGACGAAATCTACCACCTCGGCGCCCAGAGCCATGTCCGGGTTAGCTTCGACATGCCCGAATATACGGGTGACGTTACCGGTATGGGTACCCTCAGACTTCTCGAGGCAATCCGCAAGTCAGCAAGCAAGGCCCGCTTTTATCAGGCATCGTCGAGTGAAATGTTCGGAGCCGCATTGCCACCTCAGAGCGAAGCTACCCTTTTCCATCCCCAGAGCCCCTACGCTGTCGCCAAAGTCTATGCCTATTACATTGCAAAGAACTACCGCGAGGCATACGGGATTTTTGCCGCCAATGGCATCCTCTTCAATCACGAATCCCCCCGACGGGGAGAAACCTTTGTCACCCGCAAGATCACCCGAGCGGCTGCCCGGATCAAGCTCGGCCTTCAGGACAAACTCTTCCTGGGAAACCTTGAAGCCAAGCGTGACTGGGGCTTTGCGGGGGACTATGTGGAGGCCATGTGGATGATGCTTCAGCAGGAACAGCCCGACGATTACGTCATTGCAACTGGTGAAACCCACTCGGTCCGGGAATTTGCCCAACAGGTCTTCCGGAAGCTGGATCTGGACTATGAAAAATACGTAACTATCGACAAGCGTTATTTCCGCCCCACGGAAGTCGACGTCCTGCTGGGGGATGCCACGAAGGCGAGAACTCAGCTTGGCTGGCAACCCCGGATCGGTTTTGAAGCGCTTATCAACATGATGGTCGCCGCCGACATGGAAAGTGCGGAGAAGGAAAAAACCCTTTGTAACGCCGGGTATGTCACGGGAAACCATCACATGCTGTGAGGGAGCCATGAAAAATAAACGTATTACCATTACCGGTGGTAAAGGCTTTCTTGGCAAACACCTCATCAAGGCCTTCCGGAACCGGGGTCATGAAAATATCAGCATCGCCGACCTTCCTGATTACAATCTGGTCGACTTGGTCGATGTCAGGCGGCTGTACGAAGAGACAAGGCCAGATATCGTTGTCCATCTGGCAGCCAAAGTGGGAGGAATCGGCTTCAATCGCGAGAATCCAGGGTCGCTTTTCTATGACAACATCATGATGGGGGTCCAGCTCATCCATGAGGGCTATCTCCGCAAGATTGACAAATTTGTGGCCCTGGGAACAATCTGCGCCTACCCGAAGTTCACCCCCGTTCCATTTAGAGAAGATGACCTCTGGAACGGTTACCCAGAAGAGACAAACGCCCCTTATGGCCTGGCCAAAAAGATGATGCTCGTTCAGTCCCAGGCCTATCGCCAACAGTATGGGTTCAATTCCATTTTTCTCCTGCCTGTGAACCTCTACGGACCGGGGGACAATTTCGATCCCCGCTCTTCCCATGTCATCCCTGCCTTGATCAAAAAGTGCGTCGATGCAAAAATCCGTGGTGAAAATGAAATTATCGTCTGGGGAAGCGGACAGGCCACACGTGAATTCTTTTATGTGGAAGATGCGGCAGAGGCCATCGTTCTGGCCACGGAAAGGTACAACAAGTCCGAACCGGTCAACATCGGCGCCGGCTTCGAAATATCAATTCGCGATCTTGTGGAACTGATTGCAGAACTGACCGGCTTTAAAGGAAGTATCACCTGGGATGCCACCCAGCCGGACGGCCAGCCTCGCAGGATGCTCGATACCACCAAGGCCTTCCAGGAAATCGGTTTCCGGGCCGCAACCAACTTCCGGGATGGCCTGCGTGAAACCATCTCCTGGTACGAAGCAGATTGTAGCGAGAGGAGCTGAGCGTGATCGCTACATTATTAATAATAAATGACCGGAGGTTACGAAAAGATAATGGCTATTCCATGCCATATTTTGTTGACTTCACTGCCAGTCCGTGATAGAAGGCGCTGCGCCGATGGATAAGGACGATAGAAAAGCATACGTTCAGATGGCTTATGCGAGCAGTATTGGCTTCGCCTTTGTCCTTTTGATATTCGGGGGGCTCTTTGTCGGCAGTTGGCTCGACAAGAAGATGGGGACGTCTTTATTCTTTACCGTCCTGTTTTTCATTATGGGAGTCTTTGGGGGCTTTAGAAATTTGTATGTCCTGATCAGCAGATCCTTTCAGGACGATAGAACGCTAATCAAGAGTGTAAAAAGTGAACCACACCGTAAAAGACCCACTCCAGCGAAGGCTTGAAATCTTTAACTGGGCCATACTTGGCATCTTAGTCCTTGCCAGTGCGTTTCTGTTTTCTTCCAAGCTTACCCTTGGCGTCCTCCTTGGCGGCCTGATCAGCATCGTCAATTATCACTGGCTCTACCGGGATGTCAAAATGGTCTTTCAGCACCTCAATGATCGGGCAAAGTCACGGATCATGTTTAAATACTACCTTCGCTTCGGCGTTACGGCCATTGCCCTGTTCTTTATAGTTTCCAGTCATATCGTGGATGTAATCGGCCTTTTGATCGGCCTCTCTACGGTCATTATCAATATTGTTTTAACTGCCATTGTGGCATTAACAAAAAAAACTTGCGTTGAGGAGGTCAATTAAAAGATGCACACTCTGTCTTTCCTACAGTTAATCTTTCCCGCTATTCCCACTTACATTACCTATACCTGGTTTGTCATGGCCCTGCTCGCCCTCTTTTCAATCCTGGCAACGAGGCGGCTACAACTGACACCGGGTGGTTTTCAGAACACTATGGAGGTTTTCGTCAGCGCCATCCATAAACTGCTGATCGATACCATGGGGACTCATGGGATGCGCTTCTTCCCCCTGATCGCCACCCTGGGTTTTTTCATTCTGACCTCGAACCTGATCGGGTTGATTCCGGGGCTGGAATCTCCCACCGCCAACCTGAACACAACAGTCGCCATGGCTCTCGTTGTCTTCTTCCTGACCCACATTGTGGGTGTTAAGATTCAAGGCCTCAAGTATTTCAAACAGTTCCTCGGACCCATATGGTGGTTGACGCCCCTGATGCTGCCCATTGAAATCGTTAGTCATATTTCCCGTCCCGTCTCACTGTCCATGCGTCTCTTCGGAAACATCGAAGGTGGCCATATCGTACTCTTCGTCCTGTTCATTCTCGTCCCCCTCCTGGTGCCGCTGCCCATCCTCGTCCTCAAGCTCCTCATCTCCTTCATCCAGACGCTCGTATTCATGCTCCTGTCCATGATGTATATTGCCGGGGCGATGGAAGAGCACCACTAAGCTTAAGAACACAAATCCGATTAAAGCGGAAGAGGGGTCCCTGCGAAGGAACCCCTCTTTTTTTACTCATCATCACTGTCCGCTAATCTTTGCTATCCGATGGGCTTAAAATCCAACCGTTAACGCTACGAAGGGTCCGCTGAACGTGGCATCCATGTAGTAGTCGCTCCTATCCATCTTCAATCCTATATATTTGTATCCACCGTGGATATCAACAAACGGGAAGGGTGTCACGGAAATGTCCGCCATGGCTTCGATGACATAACTACTCGAATATCCCATCCCCGTGACCTGTGCCCTCGCCTCCAAAATATTGGCAATCAGACCTATATGGGCTCCTATTCCTACCATCGGGATCGGGGCGCTGAAACTCTGTTTCACATCCTGTCCAGGAATTGCCGGTGATTTCATCTCTGCAGATCCGGAAACGTATTTCACTTGCACCATGGGTCCCACGGAAAAACCGGCCAGGATGTTTTCCATATTTATGACATCGTAAAGGTATTTTACGTCCATCATGTAAAAATCAAGGTTGTAATTGACCGCCGTATTGGCTGTAAAATTTGTGCCGCCAAAATTGATCGGGGCGGTTAAAGTGGTGTCCGCTGATATCTTAATGGGCGTATACATGGCGCTCATGTGATGCTTACCGATACCCCCGTAAACCTCGCCTGACCAGAAAGCCTGATTACCAACGCCCAGGGCACTTTTAAGGTCAAATTCCGTCCCTGTCATAGAAGCCGTATCGACCCGCTGATTAGCAGAAAAGGCGGGAAACCAGTAATATCCTCTGACTCCTAATTCCAGGGCCTGGGCAAAACTTGACACTCCCATGACTACAAATAAACTGATTCCAAGCAGTAACAGGGGAAACTTTTTCTTATTCATCAATGCACCCTCCTCATTGTGGATTTTAACAACTTCATCTTCCAGACCATCTATCTTTGATCTGTTTTGGATTATGAATAAAGATGACCTTTCTTGTCAAGGAGAAAGAACTTGCAGACAATCTTTTCACAGAATTAAGGGTTTTTCTTGCCATAAAGCCTTGAATTGAATTACAAGACAAATGGCATAGATTGAAGTGCCGATTCCATGGGGAGAGGTGCATGAGCAAAGCCATATTCAATGTGGTAGTTAGCTTTATTTTCTGTTTGATCATATTAGGTGTTGTTTCCATTCCTGCCGACGTACTGGCTCAAAAAGCGGGGCCTACGATTAAAAAGCTGGAAAAACCAGTAATCGTAATGGTCCACGGTATGTTTGTCGGTTCCTGGTGTTGGGATTCATATCGAAACTATTTCGAACAGCGGGGATATCGTGTCATCACCCCGACCTTGAGATACCATGACCGGCCCCTGAGTTCACCTCCGAACCCCATGATGATGGAAGCAGGTGTTCTCGATTATGTCGCCGATGTGGAAAAAGAGATACGCGCTCTGGATCAGAAGCCCATCATCATTGGCCATTCCATGGGCGGGCTGATTGCCCAGATTATCGCCAGTAAAGGTCTGGCCAAGTCAACTGTCCTGATTGCACCGGCGGTTCCCCGGGGTATCAACCCTATAACCTGGACAGGAATTAAGAGCTTCTGGATGAACCGACAGCGGTTCGGTCATTGGCGTGAACCCCTCCGTCCTACTTTTGAGGGGGCCGTCTATTCTTCCTTGTACCTGCTCCCCCCGGATGAGCAGAAAAAAGTGTTCGAGAAGTTTACCTACGAATCCCCCAAGGCCGCTTGGGAGATCAGTTTCTGGTACTTCGACAGACAAAAGGTCACTTACGTGGATGAATCAAAAGTTACCTGCCCGGTCCTCACCATCGTGGGCGCCCAGGATCGCCTCACGCCACCCGCGATAACAAGAAAGATTAATGACAAATACAAGGATGTATCCTCCTATCGGGAATTCGAGCGACACTCCCATTTCATTATCGTCGAACCCGGCTGGGAAGAGGTTGCAAAATTTATCGAGGCCTGGATAGTTGAGCATAATTAAAGGATTAAAAATCATGGCTGGTGCAGAAACATAATGAATATTATCTGGGTCGTTTTGATTACTGTAAGCATTGTTGCCGCCTTCTGGACAGGCGGGCTTGAAGCTGTTACCAAGGCCATGTTTGACGGGGCCAAGGCCGCAGTTGAAATATCACTTTTTCTGTTGGGGATTGTCTCGCTATGGCTTGGCATAACAAAGATTATCGAAGATTCAGGACTGATCTACCGGATTTCCCATGCTTTCAGACCGCTCATTACTCGGCTCTTTAAAACTGTTCCTCCGGACCACCCCGCAATTACTTCCATTACGCTTAACATACTTGCAAACTTTTTCGGCCTTGGCAATGCCGCAACCCCCCTCGGAATCAAGGCCATGCAGGACCTTCAGACACTCAATGATGACAAAGAATCTCTTACTTTTGAAATGATGCTATTTATAGTTCTAAATACTGCCAGCGTCCAGTTGATACCCTTCACAGTGGTAGGTATCCTTTCAGATTTTGGGTCTGTAAACCCCTCGGCCATTGTTTTCCCCACGATATGCGCCACCATGATCTCTGCTATTTTTGCACTTGCCGTGCTATATCTTTTCAGGAGGCTGATGAAATGAAGACCGTTGCTTTTGTCTCCCAGCTCGCAATTCCTGCTTTCATACTTTTTGCGGTGCTGTACGGCGCCTTTAAAAAAGTGCGCG
Organism: uncultured delta proteobacterium; assembly: GCA_903885795.1. Taxonomy (GTDB): domain Bacteria; phylum Desulfobacterota; class Syntrophia; order Syntrophales; family UBA8958; genus UBA8958. Next base: position 216,504 of record CAISJV010000017.1, read on the forward strand.
TCTATGATTCGTTCGTAGGAGGCGCAAGGGAAGGACTGGACGTAATTTTTAAAATCTTTCCCTACCTGCTGGCTATTTTTGTTGCGGTAAAGGCTTTTCAAGCATCAGGTGCCTTTGATGTTATCAGGGAGACTCTTTCCGGATCTTTTGAAGCATGTGGCATCCCTCCTGAGGTTCTGTCTGTGGCTCTCATCAAGCCTCTTTCCGGAAGTGCATCGACGGCTATATTTACCGATATTGTCAGGACCACAGGCCCGGACTCGCTTGCAAGCAGGATTTCCGCCGTGATTATCGGAAGTGCGGAAACGACTTTTTTTGTTCTTGCCGTGTATCTTGGCGCCGTGAATATCCGCAGGACAAAGTATCTCGTGCCGGTGTGCCTGATTGCCGACGGTGTGGGAATTATCATTGCCATTGCCGTTGTAAAATTTATTTTTTGATCAGGAAATCAATAACAACCGAAAAATATGCAAAACCGGTTCGCGTAATATTTGTTGATGGATTAAAGAGGTAATTCCTATTGCAATTTTCCACCTAAACTCATATGTATATCGGATGCAAAAACGATTAAAAATATGCTTTATCAACCCAAAACTTGAGCCGTCCTATTGGGGACTTGATTACTCGTTACCGCTCTATCCAGGTAACAAGCAATGCACCATGACCCCGGGCGCGTTGCCTCATCTCGCCGGACTTACACCCGATCACGAGGTTTACCTCTTGGATGAAAACGTCGAGAAAATTGATTTCAAGGCTCTCAAAGGTTTCGATATTGTCGGCGTGACCGGTATGGTCGTCCAGAGAGACAGAATGAAGTCAATTCTGCGCAGACTTTGTGAAATGGATATTTTCACTGTCGTGGGCGGCGCCTACGCTTCGGTGGATGAAGCCTTCTTCGAAGGTCTGTGCGATGTGATCTTTTCAGGCGAAGCTGATGAGACTTGGCCCGAATTCGTGGAGGAATTCGCTGCCGGTAGGGCGTATAAAAAGTGTTACACGCAGGAAAATCGGACGATCATGACCACCTTGCCAAAACCGCGATACGACCTCCTCAAGGTTGACCGGTATGCTTCAGGATCGGTCCAGTTCTCTCGGGGTTGCCCTTTTCAGTGTGAATTTTGCGATATCATTGTGACCTTCGGGCGGCGCCCGAGAACCAAGCAGCCTGAGCAGGTTCTTGAAGAACTGGAAGACATGCGCAAGGTGGGTTTTTTCTCCTGCTTTATCGTGGATGATAATTTTATTGGCGATAAGAAGGCAGCAAAAGCGCTGCTCCGTCTCATCATTCCGTGGCAGGAGAAGCACGGATATCCGCTGCGACTGACAACCGAGGCGAGTATCAACCTGGCTGATGATCCGGAACTGCTCGATCTGATGTATCTGGCAAATTTTCGATCCGTCTTCATAGGCATTGAGACGCCAAGAGTGGCCTCGCTTAATGAGACGAAGAAGTTTCAGAACACATCGGGGGGATCGCTGGAGGAGAAAATGGCGCGAATCCGTAATGCAGGTTTGGACATTAACGGCGGATTCATTATCGGGTTCGATCATGATGATATCACCATCATGGAAGAACAATTCCGCTTCATTCAGGATAATGGCATCCTGCTGGCGATGGTTGGCATGCTCGTTGCCGTTCCAAAGACGCCACTCTTTGAACGTCTGGAACAGGAAGGCAGACTGAGACTGGACGACCCCAACTGCAATATCGTACCCAAGTTGATGACACCCGGGGAACTCCAACAAGGTTACTGGGATCTCCTCACCAGTCTCTATACCCCTCAAGCATTTCTCGATCGGTACTTCAGAGTTTTTCAGTTTCCGGAATTCAATAGCAAACGGGCGGAAATATGCGCCAAGGCCAATGAAGGCAAAAGTATTCCTACTTTAGCCTATGGTTTGATCCTGCTATGGAACCTATTCCGGGCGCTTCTCAAGGACGGCAGCCTGAGAAGCGTGGGGAGCATTTACGTTCGCTATTTTTTCGGACGCAGTGTGGGTTATCGCAATGACATAGTTGGTTTTGCGCAGTATATGAATCGATGTGCAACCCACTGGCATTTCTATAAATTCACACGGGAGGGAGTGGCGGGCCGGCTCCGTCTTTTCAATTCCGGGTAAAATATTTCTCTTGCCGTGTTCTCGAAATGGCGTCATCCCGGATTCCGTGTCTTCTGCGGCGACCGCATAACGCCCATGACGAAAGGGCTATGGAAAATCTGGCACGATAAACCAGCGAGCCTCCTTTTCTTAAGCAAATCTTTAGAGAGAAAGGGGTCTACTTATGGGCTTTCGCTGTGGTATTATCGGCCTCCCCAACGTTGGCAAATCAACCATCTTCAATGCCCTTACCGCCGCTGGGGCTGAGGTGGCCAATTATCCATTCTGCACAATTGATCCGAATATTGGGATGGTTGCCGTTCCAGATCCCCGTCTTGACCAAATCGCCACAATTCTTCACCCCCCGAAGAAAACATATACCTCGATGGAATTCCTTGATATTGCCGGACTTGTTAAAGGAGCTAGCCGAGGGGAAGGACTGGGAAACAAGTTTCTCGGTCATATCCGGGATGTGGATGCCGTAATCCATATTATCAGGTGCTTTGACAACCCTGATGTTGTCCATGTTGACGGGATGGTCGATCCCACCCGCGACATTGAGATCATCAATACGGAGTTAATGCTTGCCGATCTGGAAACTCTTGAAAAGCGTCTCTCTGCAATTGATAAGAAGGTCAAGGTAGGCGACAAATCCGCAGCTCATGATGTGGAGTCGATACGCATTCTTCGGGACAGTCTCGGAAGGGGTATTCCATGCCGTAATCTTTCTCTGGGGGAAGGAAAATCAGCCGGAGTGAAGGATCTTCACTTATTGACATACAAGAAGGTCCTTTATGTGGCCAATGTCAGTGAGGAGGTTCTGAAAGGTGATCAGAGCTATATACAGGAGGTTAAGGGAATTGCCGAAAAAGAAGGATCATCCCTCATTACAATCTGTGGAGATCTCGAAGCGGAGATCACGGAATTGGCAGTGGATGAACGGACAGCCTTCCTTGCAGATCTCGGCCTTCATGAATCGGGTTTGGAGAAGCTTATCAGGGAAGGCTACAAACTTCTCGGGCTAATTACTTTTTACACCACTGTCGGGCCGGAATTGCGCGCCTGGACAATTCCTCACGGAACACGTGCGCCGATGGCAGCGGGCAAGATTCACACCGACATGGAAAGGGGATTCATCAGGGCCGAAATCCTGCATTATGATGACTTCCTTGCTGTAGACAACATTAACCAAGCCAGGGAGAGGGGGTTGATCCGTTCGGAAGGGAAGGATTATGAGATCAAGGATGGTGATATTGTACTATTTAGATTTAATGTATAAAAAAAGGCGGATGGAAAAGGAGGGACTTAAACCATCCGCCTGTATATAAACTGAAAGGGGTATCAAAAACTCCCTTTCAGATCGCCCATAAAGGGGGCCGGTGGGTGGAAAGGAGGGACCAAAACCACCCACCGACATTAAAAAACAACATTTTACGGCAGGACTACTCAGGCAGAAAGAAGGCAACGCTCTTGTCTTCTATTACCTCTTCTATTACCTCTTCGTTTTTTTGATCACCTATTTCGTCCATGGTTAACTTTTGATCAACTTTGCCGCTATCTACAGAAAGAAAAAAATCGTACACCTTTTGCCTGTCAAGCCTGATATTTTCAACGCCTTCTTTTCCGCCCGAGTCCTGCCGTGAATGATTTCTCTCCTCTTTGCTCATCTATGGAATCTATGTTTTATTTTGAAGTTTACATTTGCAACTTAGATGCCATGATATGAAAAATGAATATTAATAAATATCATTCAAAATAAATATCATTCTTTATTCTTCTTTTTAAAATAATAATCTACCTATTTACCCATTCCAAGCCCAAATTTTACAGGATGGTTTTCAGACTGAACGGAAAGTATTCGAAGATTGGTGTGCGAATATCGAACGTCTGCTCATGATGGAACCGCGGGAGTCACTTGCTACAGGCCTTCAACAAAGCGTGCATTATTCGCACGGCTTGTGCATTATTTGCACAGGGGAGAACTTCAGGACAGCTTATGTGTCAGGTCATCGAACTTCTTTTGTTCTCTGATGAATTTATATCTGGAAATACCTAATTGTTTCGCCGCCTCTGATTTGTTTCCCCCTGATTTGATAAGGGCATTTTTTAATATTTTTGCTTTGACATCTTTGACGATTTTGTCTGTTATTACATCATAATTAATCCCGTCTAAAGGCAACTGTTGAAGAAACGGCTCAATTTTGATCTCAACGCCTCTTTGGTCCAATGACTTTAACTCGGAGGGCATATTGTCAAGGTTTATAACTGACCCCAAACTTTTTAGGATCATTATCCTTTCAATTATATTTTTTAACTCTCTGACGTTTCCAGGCCATGGATAAGTCTGAAGGATCATTTCAGCATCTCTGCTGAACCCTTTGACACGCTTGCTGAATTTCTTATTGAATTCCTGGACGAAGTACCGCGCCAGCATAATTACATCGTCTGCCCGTTCCCTCAGGGGAGGAATCAGTACCGGAACTACGCTGATACGATAATACAGGTCTTCACGGAAAGTTCCTTTAGCCACCATATCGGTAAGATCACGATTCGTTGAAAATACGAAGCGAACGTCATTGGGAATATTTTCATTCCCTCCCAGGCGCCGGATATGTCCATCCTCAAGCATCCGCAGAAACTTTGCCTGAAGCTGGATAGGCATTTCCCCTATTTCATCGAGTAAAATTGTTCCCCCGTTGCAATATTCGAGGAGCCCAATTTTTCTTTTCCTGGCATCGGTAAAGGCCCCGGCTTCATAGCCAAATAGTTCACTCTCTAGCAGCGTGGGGGGTATTGCCGCACAGTTAATGTCCACAAAAGGCTTTAGGCTCCGGTGTGAATGCCGGTGAATGGCACGGGCGATCAGTTCCTTGCCAGTTCCGCTTTCTCCCTGAATGAGAATATTTGTATCATGACCCGCTACATCAGCAATGACGTGAAAGATATCAATCATTTTTTGCGATTTGCCAAGGATATCGTGGAACCCCATGATTTGGTCTTCCCTTTCCTTGAGTTTCTCAACCTCCGACTTTAAGCTTTCTGCCTCACGGGAAAGCAACGAATGCATGATGGCATTGTCATAAGAAGTAGCGGCATTTTTGACCAAAACATCAAGAATGTTGACCTGATCAGGGGTATAAAGGCCCTTTTGCTTCGCAAGATATAGGGCGCCGACAAATTTATTCTTGATTTGGAAAGGAATGGCCATTTCTGACGGAAATTCCGCAAACATGAGCCGGCTTTTTTCTTCATCGGAAGCCTGCCTCATAACGATTGTGTCACCTTCGATCGCCTCTTTGATAATGCTCGTGCCGATCTTTTTGTCACATTCCTCCTTGCCTTCAATAAAGATATGCTCTCCGTCATTAACAAGGCACCGATCTCTTTCAATGTCCCAAACATAACCCATGACGCGCTCGGCACAGGCAATTTTCAGGGCGCTGTTGAACACAATTTCAAGAATGCGATTATCAAGAGAATAACTCTGATTAAGCTTCGAAACGGCTTCCTGGAGAACCATCAACTGACGAATCTTTTCGGCATTCGTCTCCAGGAGCCTCGCGTTATGAATGATGACGCTAACCTGGTTGGAGAATGTGAGAAAAAGACTTATTTCCTCGGCGAAAAAATGTACCTCCTCCTCACGCCAGGCGGCGAGGATACCGATAACATAATCTCCGATCTTCAGGGGCGCACAGACGATGGAACCATGACCGATTATTTTTGTAAGCATCCTGTCAATATCCGTTATCCTAGGATCCGTTGCAGCGTCTCTGATTGTAATCAAATCTCCGGATCGCGCTACTTTTGTGGCCAGGCATTCATGCTCTTTGATGTTCAACGGTGTTTTGAAGGCCCTTATGGCTTCTTCCTCGGTGTAATTCTTTACTACTCTCGCCACCAGGTACTGTTGTGATTCATCAAAAAGACGAATAATCCCCCGGTCAAAACCGATGGCGTCAATCAGTTCGTCGAGAATTTTAGCAAGAATCTCATCCTGATTGGCCTGAGCAGTCAGCAGGGTACTGATCCTGAATATGCTTTTCAGGAGTTTGTCCTTGTCGAGGAGAGGACCGGTTACCCAGTCTGAAATTTCAATCATCCCGTCGGTTACGGAAGGAATATGCATGAATTCTGTCGTCACCATAGGCCTTTACGATTATGCTTCCTTCAGTATGATACTTAGGGCCGTGGTCAGTTTGACCGTTTCCTCATCTGACTTTCTCAGGCGGGTACTGACAATTCTCGCCAGATTCAGCATGATTCTGAATCCCAAGGCGAAATCCCCCTCTGCCAGATTCAGGAAATCATCCTTCCTAATCTCATAGAGGGCGCAGTCCGTAACAGCCTTGATTGTCGCGGTCCGCTTCTGGGCTTCGAGGAGGGCAATCTCTCCGAATATCGCATGGTCACTGGCATCAAGCCTGGTAAACACCTTATTGTTCGCCGTGTCCTGTTCGTCATCGAAATCACCGAGGATCAGACTCTTCACCACCTCGACCGTCCCCTCCATCATGATATACATGGTATCGTCAATGTCACCCTCTTTCATGATGATGGCCCCGGCGGGGAAGGATACACGGCGGGCAATACTAATGATTTTCCTGATCTGATCAGGCGAGAGGTCTCTGAATATTTCCGGTTCTTTTAATAAAGTCGCTTCATCCTGCATGGATTCGCCTCTTTATGATGAGTGATCGATCTACAATTCAGGCATGGATCTGGAAAGGACAACCGCCAGGTCATCCGCCGCGATCACATAATCATCATCGGGATTGATGTTGATCTTGACGGCATCCTTTTCCACGGAAAATTCCTTCTTTGATTCACGAATCTTTTCCCTGATGAAGGTATCAATCATTGACGTATTATCTGAAAGAATATCCTCCAATTTGATCGCTTTTTTTTCCTTCATTATCCCGATCAGGATAGCATGATCATTTTCTCGATAATAGGAAGATAGTTCTTTAAACGGCTTGTTAACAAACATGCCGGGAATGTGCGTCCGCCATAGCTTGTTCTTGTCCCCAAGAGATAAGATATTGGATATAAGCTTGGGTAGTCCTGGGGAATTAATGGCACTTGCCAGTAAGGAGCCGACATGTTCCCCTCGGACAACAATCTCATCCACATTGGCTCTTTTGAGATGGGGGCGACTTTCTCCATCTAGGAGTTCGGCGATTGTCTTGACCTGAGGAGCCAGCGATTTCACGGTCAAGGCCGCCAGAGCTGTCCTTTCATCACTGCGATCACGGAGATGCCCACCTGACTGATCCGCCATGATCAGAACAAAAGTGGCCTGGGAAACATTGGCCCGGACCAAGACCTCCTCATGTACATAATCACCCCGCAGAAATTTCAGGTTGTAACGGCTGTATTTAGGTCGCAGGGTCTCGATTTCATCCACGGTCAATTCGTTGATCAACACAATAGCCTTCTCCCTCATGGCGCCATAGGTCGTAAGGCCCTGAATGACGTTATCCGTATGCTGGTTCCATCCGCAGATAATTATATGTTCCTTAGCTTTGATGGTCTCCAATCCCCTGCCCTCCTTCATTCTTCTTTCTACAAAAGTCGACGCAATGGTTGCGGTAAATAGCGACATCAGTCCTACTCCCGTAAAAATGAGAAAGATCCCCACCATTCTCCCGCCGGTGGTGACGGGATACTTATCCCCGTAACCGACCGTCCCCATGGTTACAATGGCCCACCAGATGCCATCCCAAACGGTGTTGATATTTGAACCCGACTGAAGGTATTCAAAATAATGAACCGCCACGGCGCTCATGAAGAGAATCGCCAGGGTAATCGTCGCTACTTGAACAATGGTTTTTCTGTAGATACCGGAGATGATCTTAATGAATTGCTGAATAGACCTCATCCGACCCATAGTTATGCCTTGTCATAGACGAGAAAATGCATGGAGAAGATTGCCCGCCCCTGGGTTGCTGAGCGAAGATCCGTCGAATAACCGAAGAGGGCCTTAAGAGGGACCTTCGCCTGGATTTCACTGACGGGTCCCTTTGGGCTTATAGACTGTATCTCCCCACGCCGAGCGTTGATGTCACCAATAACGTCTCCCATAAATTCACTGGGTGTTACAATATCCACCACCATGATTGGTTCCAGCAGTAGGGGGTACCCCTGGGAACAACCATCCCGGAAGGCAGTGGAGGCGGCAATTTTATATCCAAGGGCAGATGATTCTCCATCCTTGAAGGACCCGCCTTTGACAGTGACCTCCACATCCACTACGGGATAGCCGGAAAGGACCCCGCTCATGATGGCCTCCTGGATACCTTCCGCAATGGCCGCATGAAATTCCTCCGGGATCATTACCGCAGTTACATTCGACACATAAGCGTTTCCCCCTCCCCGTCCCCTGGGTCGTAATTGCAGCAACACATGGCCAAAATGTCTTCGCTCCCCGAGCTCCCTTTCGAAACGCCCTTCCACCTCCACGGGCGATTGAATGGTCTCCCGATAAACCACCCGGGGCTTGCCCACGTTTACATGGGCATTAAATTCTCGCTGTAGACGGTCGATCACTATCTCCAGATGGAGTTCTCCCATTCCGGATAAAACAGTTTGTGCAGTCTCATCATCATATTTCAAGCGCAGGGTAGGATCTTCTTCCATCAGCTTGACGAGCGCAAGGGCAACCCTTTCCTGATCGGCCGGAGTTTTGGCCTCGATGGCCTGACTGATCACGGATTCATAAAAATCCATGGTTTCCAGGAGAATTGGATGAGTCTCATCACAGATAGTATCCCCGGTCTTGCCTTCTTTTAAACCCATAACGGCTATTATATCACCTGCTTGGGCCTGATCCAGCCTCTCCCGTTTGTTGGCATGCATCCTCAGCAGTCGGGATACCTTTTCCTTCCTGCCTTTCGATACATTGTAGAGATCATCCCCAGCCTTTATCTGTCCCGAATAGATCCGCAGGTAAGACAGCTTCCTGCCCTCATCCTGCATGATCTTGAATATAAGGGCTGCGAGGGGCCCACGGGGATTGCTGGTTCTCTCCTCTTCCATCTTGGTAAGGGGATTTATTCCTTTGATCGGGGGAACATCTTCAGGGGAGGGTAAAAAAGAGATTACCGCATCCAGAACGGGCTGGATTCCTTTGTTTTTCAGCGCAGAGCCGCACATAACAGGAACAACCTGCAAGGACAGGGTGACCCTCCGAATCGCTTCAGTTAGTTCCTCTGCCGTTATATCTATGCCTCCGAGATACTTTTCGGCAATATTATCATCCATATCGGCAATAGTTTCTACCAACTTGTCTCTATACTCACTTACTTGAGCCTGTATATCCTGCGGTACATCCGATAGGGAATAAGTAGCTCCCAGGGAGGTATTATCCCAGGTGATGACCCTGTTCCAGATCAAATCGATAGCACCCTGGAATTGATCTTCTTCACCCAGGGGTATCTGAATAGGCAGAGGCGTGGAATTGAATCTCCGGCGCATCATATCGATAGTTCCAAAATAATTAGCGCCAACTCTGTCCATTTTATTAATAAAGGCTATTTTGGGGACGCCATATTTATCGGCTTGATGCCAGACCGTCTCCGACTGGGGCTCGACCCCACCAACAGCGCAGAAAACAACTACTGCCCCGTCAAGGACCCGCAAGCATCTTTCGACTTCAATTGTAAAATCTACATGGCCCGGGGTGTCAATGATATGAATATCGTAATCTTGCCAATTGCAGGCCGTAACAGCCGAGGTGATCGTGATTCCTCGTTCCTGCTCCTGGGGCATCCAATCCATAACGGCTTCCCCGTCATGCACCTCGCCCATTTTATGAGACCTGCCGGTATAATATAAAATCCTTTCCGTAACAGTCGTCTTGCCAGCGTCAATATGAGCGACAATACCGATATTTCTGATTCTGGCCAGCTTGGATTTGGGGGGCATAACTCTATATCCTACTTCTCTTTGGCAGCTTGAACGATCAATTCCTTATTGGCGCTAAATGCTTGCCGGGTATCTATATGTCCCTTGATGGATTCTATTTCCTTACCGGCAATCATAATTTTAACCTTTTTTATGGTGGGTATATTTGCTGTCAGAGTATTTGTCAGGGAATATATGGTTGCCATCTCGCTGGCGCTGCCGCCGGGATGATTTTTCACGAGATTTTTATTGAAACTGACATAAGCCGTCCCCTCGTCGATCTTGACATTCGTCACTTCGACCTTTTCGGGGAAGGTATTGACGAAACCCGTCCTTGATCCGTCTAAAAGTACTTTCACCAGCTCCCGAGCCAGGGCGGAAGGTGTCTCCTCTTTAGGAACATGCCTCTTTTCCGGCACAAGGAACCGCTCATTTGCGTCGGAAAAATAAACTGTGAATTCTTGTTTATCTTTCTTTTTAGCGACTTTACCCTGACCGTCCACGGGTGGATAAACATAATCAAACAGGGTTAGAAAGAAAAATACCAGGAACCCAACTATTGCAGTAATAACAAGAAAAAGAATCGACTTCTTCATCTTTTTCCGTTGCTGCTTGGTCTTGACTGTCGCTGTTCTTCGCTGCTTCTTTGAGGCCATGAAGATCTCCCCTTTCAAAAAGATCGGTGAGCGTAGGTTATTTTGCTATTGGTGTCAAGGAAAGATGGGTGCCTCAGAGGATGCGACAATGGCCTCGTAACTCAGATATTGATCAATTGCAGGGCCTGCTTGGCCTTCAGACCGAAATCTGAACCCGGGGCAAGTTTGACGACCATTTCATAGGCCCGTCTCGCCTCCGCTATTCTCTTCTGCCGGGAATAGCACTCACCCAACCAAAAATAAGACTCAACAAGATTGGGTACTAACTCAGTTGATTTTTTGAAATGACCAATAGCACTGTCGATGTCGCCTTGGGCATAATTGGCCTTTCCCATTTCCTTTTCGATCAGGGGAAGAAGTTCAGGTCTGGTAGCCTTCGCGGCGGCCTCCTGGTATTTTGTTAATGCCCGCTGGTAGTCGCCTTTGCTAGCATAAGCCCTACCCATATTGTACAGGGACATCTCAGGCGTCTCATAAAGAATATTGGCAAGGGCGCTGCTAAAGGCAGCTATCGCCTTGTCATACTGCCCACGATCATAGTAGAGAATCCCCAGAAAGTGATAAGCTGTGGAATAATCAGGCTTGATCCTGACTGCTGTTTCACATTCCTCAATCGCCTTTTCGTTATATCCCTTTCCGAAAAAGGCAACGGCAAGATTATAATGGATAGTTGGGTTTTCCGGCGCATATTTTTCCGCTTCCAGGAGTTCCTTGAGGGCCGCGGTGTAATCCTCCCCCTCCACATAGGCCCTGCCGATATTCAAATGGTTTTCTGCCAGCTCCTTTCGCTTTTGCGACCCGGCACAAGACAAGAGGCTCGCAACTATCAATATTGCGAGACAAACAGTCGCGCATGCCAACCATTTCCCATGCTGACTGCGATCATATCCACATGTCGCTTTACGTTTCTTTTTTGCTATTGCCATTGATCCACCAGTCTCCCTTATCTTTGAACCACCAGGCAGAAGAATCGGTTTTCAAAATACTTTCGGCGAGTTTCTTTGCGTTCTCCGTACAGAGTCGCTTGATAGCAAAGTAAATCCATTCCTGGCTGTATTTGTTCCCCAAATCACCATATTCTTTCAATTGTATGATTAGCGCCAACTGATCGGCGTCATGGGCGATGCGCGCCTCTCTGGTCTTTTTATCATTGAATTCATAAATGGCTGACGCAATATCATCGCCAAAAAACAGCGTTTCCGTCAATTCCTCAACGGCCTTTTTCTCGTTTACGGCCACATACTTTTTGTTGACGTAATTCATGTCCCCGGTTCTCGCTTCCGGCAAATCATGGAAGAGGCAAATCTTGAGCACCCGATGCTCGTCGGCTTGACGATCAAGCTGGCAAAGGGTGTAGCCGATATAAATCGTTCTCATGATGTGCTCAGCCACCGATTCGCAGCCTGAACCGAGGAATTGGTATCCAGAACGGGGGGTTTTTTGCAGCATGCCCACTTCGAAGAGAAAATTCGCAATATCTTTCATAAACGCATATTAGATAATGAAACTTCCATCATTCCTTTCCAATTAAATCAATCATTTTGAGTCCTTTTTATAATCATGATCCGGTTTTCCATCATATCCGACACCTTTTTAATCTGGGTCTGGAGAGCCCCGACACCCTCCGGCTTCATCGTCAGGACCCGTGTTAACTGCTCACGCCAGTGTTCAACAACACCGATCTCATGTTCCCGCATTTTTTTATCGAACCTGTTTTGCATCTCTTTAATAAAAGCTTCCTGCCCCTTGTCCCCCATTTCTTCTCTCCCCGCACGATTTCATTTCTCCAATTTCTGGTGTGACCTTACATCAATTTCTACCTTCCTTGCAACCTCGATTTTTCTCAGAAAACACCTTGACACTCTGCCTGCATTCATATATATACCCTTCGCGTTTTCGGCCATATTTCTTCAGAATGTCGCTTCTTGATTATTCCTGAGATGACACACGGGTCGTAACCAATATGCGGGATGAACTCACTTTGCTATGGGTATGCCTAGGCATCTCCGGGCGATCTGAGCTTGCTCGCGTCGGGTTATATAAATACTATACAAAGGGAGGTAGTGTTATGGCGTTAGATTTTACATTTACAGATGAGCAAAGGATGCTCGAGGACTCAGTTTACAAATGGGCGACCAATTGGCTCGAACCCCAGATGGAACACATGTATGAGATCGACGAAATGCCCAAGGATCTGTTCAAGCAGACGGGCGACCTCGGCATCAACGGTATCGTTTTTGACGAGAAATACGGCGGCGCCGGTCTGGGTTACATAGAAACCCTGCTGGCATACGAAACCATCGCCCGGGTCAGCAACGCCCTGTCGATGACCGTAGGCGCGAGCCAGACCCTCTGCTTCGACAATTTCCGCAGAAACGCAACGGAAGAGCAGAGAGCATACGTTCTTCCCAAGGCCGTTACGGGCGAGTGGATCGGTTGCCTCGGCATCACCGAACCCAACGCCGGTTCCGATGCCATGAGCATGGCAACGAAAGCGGAAAAGAAGGGTGACAAGTACATCATCAACGGCAGCAAGATTTTCATCACCAACGGTCCCGTAGCCCAGTTCATGGTATTCTACGCTAAGACTGATCCCGCAGCAGGTCCCAAGGGAATTTCCACTTTCTTCTTCGAAGTCGACAAGGTCAAAGGCGTAAAATTCGAGAAAATCAAGAAGTGGGGCATGAGAACCTCTCCTACGGCCCTCGTAACCTTTGAAGACATGGAAGTCCCCGCAGAGAACCTCATCGGCGGCCTGAACAAGGGCGTCGCCGTACTCACCAGCGGTCTGTGCACCGAGAGAATCACCCTTTCCGGCTGTACCCTCGGCGGCCAGAGAAGCTGCCTGGAACTCTCCCTGAAGTATGCAAAGGAAAGAGTACAGTTCGGCAAACCCATCGCCTCCTTCCAGACCATCCAGGAGAAACTGGCGAATATGTACTGCGGTTACAAAGCAGGCAAGTTCCTCGCTTACAGTGCTGCCGCGTATTGCGACACCCTGACGAACAAGTCCGGTGGCAAGGGAACCGACCTTGACCGTATGGCCGCCGCCGCCCTGCTGTTCAACGGCGAGATGGGCACCAAGATTGGTCTTGACGCCATTCAGATCTTCGGCGGTTACGGGTATTGCACCGAATACGCGATCTCCCGTCACTTCTTGGATCAGAAGCTTTGGGAAATCGGCGCCGGAACCTCAGAAATCCGCCGCATGATCATCGCCCGCGAGCTGATGAGAGACGATTTCAAGAGCGGCTTATAAAATTTAGCTGTCCATTTTCGATCATATTAAAGAAAAAGCCATGACTGATCCCAGTCATGGCTTTTTTTTGGTCATTTGACAATCTTACGAAAATCAGGTATCAAACCGGGCACGGGACAGGTAATATGAGGAGCATTTATATGTCTTATCGCTTACTACTATTCATGATCTTCCTTGTTGGCGTCTTTCTTGCCGGCGAATCACCGTATGCTAAGGAAGATACGGCATATCTTACTTTCCAGAAATCCGCTCAATCCCGGCCGGGAGTCACTGTCCACACAGTCAAGAAGGGGGAGTGGCTTCTCGATATTGCACGGCGGGTGACGGGGGTGGAAACAGCTGATTGCTATACGATCATCCGTAGATATAATCCCAGCATAAAGAATCTGAACCGAATTTATCCAGGGCAAAAGATAATTTTGCCGGTCATGGAAAGGACTATCATTTCCTCAAAAGATATCTCTACCCTAAACGCGCCACCTCCTTCTCAACAGACGGGCATGCTGAAGGATGACATGGCATACCCATCTCAGGTCAAATGGACCCTGGTGAAAATTGTTCTTGGCAAAATTGGCGCCACAGTTACATCCCAAGGCAAGTATTACCTTCCCCTTCGCGACATGGGACAAATAACCATTGACTGCCGGAAAATCCCCATGATCGAATTTGCAGACAGGGGAATTGTTTTTGTCGATTTCCGCAATCAAATACCCGACAATCTCAGGCAACTCGTCCATCGAACCTGGAAGCACTACACAATCATCAAGGTGAATCCTGAATCAGATGCCCTCATACTCTTGGGACAGATCATTCAGTCTTCAAACACCCATGCCATGGTTCGACAGGATCAACCCTTAAAAATTGGAACGCAACCAGTCCTGCGAATTCCTGCCTCCTGGCTAATAACTCGTAAATCATCCACAGCAGCCCCCCCCCCGCATGCTATAGCGCTTTTGACCAGATCGGAAGGGACGCATGGTCTTCCTGAACCCCTCAAAACCTATGCCGTGACTAAGGAATGGGAAATAATCGAAATAGTTCAGGAAAGAATCGTCACAACTCCTTCTGACGATCCGATTCCGGTCAGGCCGGTCTCAAAACTTACTTCATCATCATTGATTGATCTGGCCAATGATTGCTTCCAGAGGCTCGGACTCAAGACGCAGAGGAATGCTGAATTAAAGATCTTTGACTCTGCCCGCGACGGTTTTGATCTTAGAGTCGAGGCTGATCTGCTGGTCAGCAGAGGAGAACAAAGGCTTGTCTTCATCTCGAAAAAAATGCCCGACCAGTTCGTGAGCATGCTCAGAAGCAATGGTATGGAAGTTATCCTCACTATGGAAGGTGAAACAAAAAAATCTCTTCTGGAAAAGTCATTCAAGGCCATGAACATCCCCTGCGAGTTCAACACCTTTTCCTTCCCTGTTATAGAGAAAACTGATCAGTCCGGTATATCAATTTCTTTCCCGGCACTGAAAATTTCTGTGGACAGGAACAAAATAATGTATTTGGTCGATTTTGATATGGATGAACGGATGAATGGTTTTCTTGCCGAAAAAATGGGCCTGTTGGTTGTAAGATATTGAAAACAAAGGCTATAGCACTATTTTCCGGAGGCCTTGACAGCATTCTCGCAGTAAAAGTCATTCAAGATCAAGACATCTCCGTGCAGGGGGTTACCTTCGAGACCCCCTTTTTCAATGCCCGCCGGGCAGGAGAAACAGCCAGGCAAATCCAGTTGTCCCTCATAGTTGTCGACATTACGGACCGGCATCTTGCCATGCTCAAGGCGCCAAGGTATGGTTACGGTAAAAACATGAACCCATGTATCGATTGCCATACCCTCATGCTTCGTGCGGCAGGAAAAATCATGGAGGAAACAGACGCTGATTTTTTGTTTACAGGGGAAGTTATGGGACAGCGGCCCATGTCCCAGACCAGACAATCCCTGCACATCGTGGCAAAAAATTCCGGGTACGCAGACTATATCATCAGGCCGCTGAGCGCCAGGCTTCTTGGCGAGACCATACCTGAGCAGGAGGGCAAGGTTAACCGGCGGCAACTATTGGCAATTCAGGGCCGGGGCAGAAAAGTGCAGATGGAGATGGCCAAATCATACGGAGTCCATTATTATCCTCCTCCGGCCGGCGGATGCCTCTTGACAGACCCCATGTTTTCCAAACGCCTGAAAGATCTGTTCTCTCATGATCCCGAACATACCCCGCGGGACATTGAACTGCTCAAGTATGGGCGGCATTTCCGGAACGGCGAATCCGGGAAGATCATTGTGGGAAGAAATCAAAAGGATAATGAAGCCCTGCAGAAATTGATCAGGGGCGGCGATACGGTCATTTGTATGGACCAGTTACCCGGGCCGCTGGTCATGATACCTGGTGGCGGCAACGAGAAAGATGTCATAAATGCCGCCCAGCTTTGCGTTCTTTATAGTGACGCTCCGGAAAATGAAGAGGGTATACTCAACATTACCACCACCGATCAATCTCATCTTGCCTCATTTTTACCGGCTAGTCGAAACGATGCCGGGGACTGGATAATTTAATAGGGGGGAAAATGTTGCCACTTGAGGGGATGCAGGTACTCGACCTTTCCCAGATGTTGCCGGGGGGGCTCTGTTCTCAGATTTTAGCCGATTTGGGAGCGGATGTAATTAAGATCGAAAATCCCCGGGGGGGAGATGGATTTCGTAACGCCCCACCTTTGATTGGCGCCAATGGCAGCTTTTTCCATATCCTCAACCGTAACAAAAAAAGTATGACCCTGAATATCAAGAGCGCCGAGGGAAAAGATATTTTCCTCAGCATGGCAGCCCACACCGACGTCATTGTGGAGAATGCCCGTCCAGGAACCATGGAACAAATGGGCTTGGCCTATGAAGACGTACAGAGTCTCAATCCCAAAGTGATCTATTGCTCATTAACCGGTTTCGGACAGACAGGACCATATCGCCAACGTCCTGCTCATGATATCAATATCCTTGCCATCTCGGGTATCCTGGACCTTTTAGGCGAAAAGGGAAGACCACCTATTGTCCCCGCCATCATGATTTCAGGCGCCGGGGGAGGAGGAATCAATGCAGCCATGGGTATATTGGCGGCCCTCCTGCGCCGGGAAAGAACAGGTAGGGGGCAGTATCTCGATGTGTCCATCCTCGACGGTTTGAGTCCCTTCTTAGCCCTGATGATGTCAGAATATTTTGCCTGCAAAGAGGTCCCGGTACGGGGGGAGTCGCGGCTTGGCGGAGGGCATGCCTGCTACAACATCTACGAGACAGGAGACGGAAAATTCCTCGCCATCGGATGTTTGGAGACTAAATTCTGGAAGGAACTCTGCAGTTGTTTAAACAGGGAAGATCTCCGTGAAGACCTGATGGCCCCCCTGCCCCGACAGACGGAGATGATCAGTGAACTCAAGGTCATCTTTCTACAGAAAACCCGGGATGAATGGATGATGATCCTGGGTCAATACGACATCTGCTTCTCCCCGGTCAACTCCCTCCTCGAAGCATTGGAAGACCCGCAGATTAAACATCGGGGCCTGTGGTTTCAAGGCTCTCATAACGCCGACGGCGAAATTCCTCAACAGGCCTTCCCAGTTAAGTTCTCTCAAGATCAGCCGGAATTGCGAATCCCACCGCCACTCCTTGGGGAACATACAAAGGAGATTCTGAAAACCCTGGGTTACGATGAATCTACCATCGAGATTTTGAGAGCCAACGGAGTTGTGTAACTTTGATTCCTCAATCAGAGAAATCAGTTTTATCTATTTGCGAGGGATGCATCTCCCGGCGGGCATAGTCGAGATAAACCTTTTCATTCATGAATAACTTGAAAAGATCCGCATCAATGTGTTGCGCCTTAACCATGCCGCTGAGAATGGAAATAGCCTCTGAGATCGTATTGGCTCTCTTGTAAGGTCTGTCCTTTGCTGTCAAGGCTTCAAATATGTCGGCCAGTGCCAGGATTCTCGCTTGCAGAGAAATTTCATCTTCTTTCTTTCCCCACGGGTAACCGGTGCCATTGAGCTTCTCATGGTGACACGCTGCATAGTCGGGCACATTTTTCAGCTTTTTCGAAAATGGTAGTTGCGAGAGGAGTTTATGTGTAACCGCGGCGTGATTGTTGATGATATCCCTTTCCTTATCGGTCAGCGTCCCTCGATATATACTGAGGTTCTGAAGCTCATCTTCCGTAAGGAAGGACTCCGTCTTCCCATCGTGAACCGATTTCCTTGCTCCGATTTCCTGCAATCGCGCTACTTCTTCTCGTCCTAGGAGTATTGCCCCGGTGTTCACATCGGTAAGGAATTTCATATCCTCCCGAAATTTCTGGGCGTAATCTTCCTCGCTATCTGGCAGGGGATTGATTTCCCGATCGGCTTCTAAAGATTTTCTCAAGTGTGTAAGTTCATGATCTCTAATTATAATTTCTCCCCTGGCTCTTACCAGCTCCATACGATCGAAAATTGTCTCCAGCTTTGTGGCCTTGTCGACAATGTATTCGGGGGTTGTAATCTTTCCCAGATCATGAAGCCAGGCGGCAAAACGGAGTTCCTTCATCTGGTCCTCACTGAATTGCACCTGAGAATAGGGACCTTCCTCAGTCTTATTAATTTTATCCGCAATGGCCATTGTAATATCGGCCACCCGTCGTATATGACCACCGGTATAAGGTGACTTCTCGTCGACAGCCAAGGCGATAGTCTTCACAAAAGCTTCCAAGAGGCTTTCCAGGTCTTGGATCAGCCGGTTTTGAGAAAGCGCCACCGCCGCCTGGGAGGCAAAAGATTCAGTAATCATCTGACTCTCCCGGGAAAAAGCTATTATCTCATTCTGCCCTTCATCCTTGGCATTCAGGAGTTGCAAGACGCCAATAATTTCCTGCTCGTGATTTCTCATCGGGACAACCAGCATGGATTTGGAACGGTAACCAGTTCGGGCATCGAATTCCCTGGTGCCTTCGAAATTGAATCCAGCCGCATTGTATACATCCGGGATACTGACGACCTCACCGGTTAGCGCGGCATATGCAGAGACATTGGCAAGATTCCGGTTATTTTGCGCATCTGTCAGCCTGACGGGTGGCCAGTTGATTTTCCCTCCCGTACCCCCCATCCGAACGTCAAGGGTTTTGTTTTGAACAATGGCAAAATCAAGAAACTGGCCGTCATCAGACAGGATATACAGGGTTCCCCCATCGGCAGCGGTGAGGTTGCGAGCTTCATCAATGATGAGTTCAAGAAGTTTCGCTAAATCCCTTTCCGCAGACAGGGCAACGCCAATCTTAGTCAAACGCTCTATTAAATGGAGTGCGTATTGGGCTGATTCTCTCTTCATAGGTGCGGTTTATATCATCTAATCATGGCGGAGGAAAGTCTTTTTTCTAGCTGGGACTTGATATCATTGACCTCATTGTCCCCCAAAAACATCTTTTTCCTAGAAATTGTGGGGACAAATTCAGGCGCCGAATTTTTCCAGGCGCCTTGCATGGGCAAGGGCCTGGCCCATAAGGTACATCATCGGCATGCGCCCCAGACCGCCTCGGATACAGTCTCTTTCAGCGAAATATGTGACCATATCCGGCCGGCAAGCGGCTGCTGACAGGATGACCGGCACCGGATGCCAGGAATGGGACGCCAGGACCGCCGGTGTGGAATGATCTCCCGTTACGACCAGGACATCTGGTTTTAGATCCGTAATCTGCGGCAACAGTGTATCCATGTCTTCGATAACCCTTACCTTGCCATCGAAATCGCCGTCCTCGCCCCGGGAATCAGTAGATTTGACGTGGACGAAGAAGAAATCATAATCATGGTAATGCTCCCGAAGCACGGCAATCTCCTCCGCCACTGTTTCGGTCTGCCGGGCAATGTGCATACCCAAGAGACGTGCGATTCCGCGATACATGGGATAGCTTGCAATTGCAAGGGCGTTGAGACGATAGCGGTCATATAGGGAGGGATATTTACGGTATTTTGCATATCCTCGCAGGAGCATCATGTTGGCCTTTGGTTCTTCGGACAGAACTTCTATGGCCCGATTAATAATGCCGGTTAGAATGGCCTCCGTATATTTTGCTTCCGGGACAAGGGCCAGTGGCGACAGGGGCGCCATCCCTGTATGCTGGGGATCCGTTTCCCGGATTTCCTCGGCAAGACCCTCCCCCCGCAGCACCAGGACGGCCCGGTGTTCCTTCACTGACCGGAAAATAACCTCAACGTTACAATCCAACGGGACGTTATTCTGGAGCTTTTGACATATACGGCGGTTCGTCTCGTTGTCAATGCGACCCGCCCTCCGATCGACAATAAGACCATCGGCGCCCATTGTCGCAAAGTTGATACGGATCAGCAGATCCTGCTCCGTCATGGGAAAATCGATTCCGGCGCCTTCCAGAATTCCCCGGCCGATATTGTTCTTTACCGGATCATATCCAAAAAGGGCAAAATGGGCAGGCCCGCTCCCAGGGGTAATCCCATAGCCGACGGGGTCCAGAAGTCCACAAACCCCTTTCTTGGCCAATGCATCCAGATTAGGGGTCTGCGCCGTTTCTAACTCCGTCATTCCTTCCGGACCGGGAAGACCGCCGAGACCGTCCATGATGAGAAATACGATCTTGGTCATGTTGGGTATCACCAGGGTGTCGATCAATTCCGGATGCATAAGAACTCTCCCTTATTTAAAATATTTAAAGGGGGCGGGTTGATAATAAACCCCGCCCCCAAGTTAATGTCAACCTTCGTCCCTGTTCAGCTGGACGCTTTCTTTAGCGTAATTAGCTAGAGCGGAATTTTATTCCGCTCTAGCTGTTCACACTTATGGTCTTCCGACCCTTAAGCAGGGTTCACTTGCACTACATGAAACTTGCTTCAGGGATGTCGATAGAGCTGCGGTCGCCGCACTTCATAGACTTCTCATACCCGAAGATATCGGTAACATGATTCATGACATAGAACTTGGCGCTGGCGATTTTACCCTTGTAGAAATTGGCATCGAAGTGGTCGTCACCCAGTTCTTTGAGCTTGGCGGCCGCCAGGATGGCCTGGTCGAGCAATAGCTTGCCGCAGTAAACTCTCGCGCCTGCATGCATGGTCCGGGTAGCGAAGAGCTGTTTCATCTGCTTATCGCCGGCTGTCCAGGCCGCATTCATGTCCACGATATCTTTGAAAGCAACCATGGCATCCGCCATCAGCGCGAATTCTGCCGCGAATTCGTCGGTCTTCTTACTGGCGACGAATTCGTCGATTTCTGCCACCCACTTCCGGAACGGCGCGCCGTCCTTCATGGTGAACTTGCGGCCCGTATAGTCCTGGGCCTGGATAAAGTTCGTACCTTCCCAGATACCGTAGATCACGACGTCCCGGTACAGTTCCGCCGGTGCATACTCTTCCATGAAGCCGTAGCCGCCGTGGCATTGGATCGCCTCCTCGGTTGTACGCCTGGACATGTCGGACGTATAGGCCTTGCACAGAGGGTTGTTGATCGAAAACATGTCGTCATAATAGGCCCTCTCTTCCGGCGTGGCAGCATCTACAGCCAGATCGCGGTAGAGATAGGACTGATAAATCAACGCCCGGCAGGCCTCCAGAGTGGATTTCTGGAACAACAGCATGCGACGGACGTCTTCGTGCTCGATGATCCTGACGCTGGGTCCCTTGGGATTGGTGGAATGTTTGCTCTGCACCCGCACCTTCGTATAATCCAGAGCTGCATAATAGGCTGCTCCAATGCATCCCAGGGAGAATAATCCGGTGTTCAGACGTTCTTCGTTCATATACGCGAACATCTGCTTCAGACCTACGCCTTTGCCGTCTACCACTTCTTTCTCGCCTACCATCCAGCCGTAACAGTTATTGTTTTCACCCATGGACAGGGTACAGGTAGAAGAACCGTGAATGCCCATTTTATGCTCAATACCTGCGGTGGTTACATCATTCCAGGCGCCCAAAGAGCCATCATCGTTGACCCAGAACTTGGGCACCAGGAAGAGGGAAATGCCGGCGGTCCCTTCTTTGGCGCCCGGGGTCTTGGCCAGCATCAGGTGGATAATGTTTTCCGCCAGGTCATGGTCTCCGGAGGTGATGAAGCATTTCGTACCTGTGAGCTTATACTTGCCGGGAGTGTCGGTGGG
>CAISJV010000018.1 GCA_903885795.1 uncultured delta proteobacterium
CATTATCTATCTGTTTTTCTTATTGATATAAGAAAAAGGAGGTAGATATGATTAGCAGCGGCATAAATTTACGGCAGGCCAGATTATTATCTGATGCGTATGAAGTAGGCCCACCTGATTTTGATGATTTCTCAGGTAATCTTCACCACAATTCGAAATCGAAAACCACTGCTTCGTAGGTGTGTGCAAGACTAGCCAATATGCCATTATCTATAAGAATATTCCGTTTATTTTGGATTGAAAGGTGCAGATTTTTAATCATGATTTTTTCAGCGAGTGGTGATAACCTCTCTTATGTCTTGACAACCAGATTTTTCATCTTCATCGTAGATTTAAAGGAGTAGTCTGTGATCAGTACTTCAGTTACATAAAAGGCCGTTCTTGCTATACTAACATCCTCCAAAGAGGCGCGCCGAAACAATGCATCAATCTACCGTTAAAACGAAATGGGGCTTCATTCTGGCAATATTGATCTGCTTGTTGCCCTTGAATATTTTTGCCCAAGAACAGATCATAAGAATCGGTGCCCTCGCCAATCGCGGATATGATGAATGTTTAAAAAAATGGGAGCCAACAGCAATATATCTAACGAAAAAAGTGCCTCCCTACACCTTCCGGATCGTTCCTCTGTCCTTCAACGAAATCAAACAGGCTATTCAGAACGAACGCGTTGAATTCGTCATCTGTAATCCGGGCATTTATGTTGAAATTGAAGCCCTCTATGGTGCCAGCCGTATTGCCACAATTAATAACAAGGTTTTGGGCGGGTACTATTCCTTATACGGCGGTGTCATTTTCACCCGGGAAGACAACCGGACCATCCATGTATTAAGTGACCTGAAGGGCAAGCGCTTCTCGGCCGTCGACCCCGATTCTTTTGGTGGCTGGCTGGCAGCCTGGCGTGAACTTAACCGGATCGGCATTGATCCCGCACGGGATTTTACGAGCCTTACCTACACTGGCCAACAGGACAAAGTAGTTTATGATGTTCTGTCCGGAAAGGCAGATGCCGGTACCATTCGAACAGACATTCTGGAAGGGATGATCAAGGCGGGTACCATCCGCTTGGGGGACATTCGTATTCTGGCGGCGGAGGGGATTGATATCGCGCATAATAAAATGGAATTCCCTTTTCTTCTGAGTACCCGCCTATATCCTGAGTGGCCTATCGCAAAATTGATGAAAACTCCCAATGAATTGGCAACAAAGATAGCTGTCGCCCTGATGAGCATGGATAGATATGATCCGGCCGCTGTTGCTGCAGAATCAGGAGGATGGACCTACCCGATGAATTATCAGATCGTCCATGACCTAATGATGGAATTGAAAATCGGGTATTACGGGAAACTGAGACAGCTAACTTTAACAGACCTCCTGAAGAAGTACTGGCTGGAAACCCTAGCCACCCTGTTTATCTTTCTCATTACCTCAGGTGCCCTGCTTTTAGTGCTACGACTGAACCGGCGCCTCGCCACTATCAAGAAGGAACTCGACAGTGAACTTGCAGCACGGAAGAAGATCCAGGCTGAAATTCAGCGGAGCGAAGAACAGCATCGACTCTTGATCGAAATGTTGCCTCTCGCCGTTTTTGTTCATACTCATGGTAAAATTGTTTACGTCAATCCGGCCTTTTTGACCCTGTTCAAGGCATCTTCACCGGATGATGTTATCGGCATGCGCCTGAGCGAATTTACTCCTCCGGAACTTTTTGATACGATTGAGGAGAGAAGGCGGATTATGACCGAAGAGAAGCTCACCTTGCCTCCTCTGGAGCTGGATATCCGATGCATGGACGGAACTGTCATAACCGTGGTTTCCACGCCGATGTCGATTATCTTTCAGGATCAGCCTGCCATTTTGACAGCCCTTTACGACATCACAGAGCGTAAGCAGTCAGAGGAAAAGATAAATCACCTGGCGACACACGATATGCTAACGGATCTGCCAAGTCTGAGATTGGCCAAGGATCGACTATCCATGGCTATGAACTTGGCGCGAAGGCATAATACATCCGTGGCAGTATTGTTTATCGACCTCGATGGGTTCAAAAGCGTCAACGACAATCTTGGCCATGACGCCGGGGATTACGTCCTTAAGCAAGTGGCCCAACGCATGCTTTCTTGTGTGCGCGAAACCGATACGGTCGCCCGTGTTGGGGGAGATGAGTTTCTGCTTATTTTAACTGGAATCCATCTTCCTGAGACTGCAGCGCAGATTGCCGAAAAGGTAATACGTCTTGTATCCCAGCCAATCAGTTTTAATGGGCGGCAGGCAATCGTTGGCACAAGTATTGGAATCGCGATCTATCCTATCAACGGTGAAGATATGGACCAGCTTATCAAGCAGGCCGATGAAGCTATGTATAGTGTCAAAAATGCTGGCAAGAACGGATTCCGCTTTATAAATAATGCAAAATAAACTGTCTACCTCCGAAAACCTTGTTCATTAGAAAGGTTGCAGGTGGTGGGCAGAGATGAGCTTGAGAAGCAATTCTTTGGATTAAATATCGAACATTACAAACGGCAACCATTAAAAAACGCGGCATGATATTTCAATGAGTTGTATTTGGCAGAGAGAACCTCGACACCGACGAAAAACCAATTGCCAAGGCAGCTAAGTGAAAATAACCCTCTTCACAACATCATGCTATTTATCGCGGGTAACATCTTCTCAAAGCAAAGAACAGCTTGAAATTGAATTCCTAATCGCATATAGCGGCTAAGCCATATCATTCATAAATATCAGGACAATAAAATTAACGGAGACAATCAACATGACCAAATTAGATCTTATAGAGGCTCTGGCCGCTAAAGAAAAGCTGACCGAAAAACAAGCAACGGACATCATCAATCAAATCATGAAAGGCTTTACAGATTCGTTGAAAAAGGGAGACAAAATCGAGATCAGAGGTTTTGGGAGTTTCACTGTGAGGGAGTACGAATCTTACAAGGGAAGGAATCCAAAGACAGGAAAGAAGATTGAAGTGCGGCAGAAGAAGCTGCCTTTTTTTAAGGTAGGTAAAGAGCTGAAGGGATTGGTTGATACAAAGAAGGGAAGCTGAGGAAGGAAGGGAAAGTGACATCACCGAAACGATGCTTCTATGCGCCGGTCTGAAAAGAAGATATATCAACGGAAGGTCAGCCCCTGGACAATTCAACAATCCTCACTCTCTGATGACGGATGCTATTAAATCCGAGAAACTGACCTTCCGATTATTTGAAAAAAGAATCGCATTTGACTCTTGCCGTTAAAGACCATTCTGATCATAAATCGTTTCAGGTCGGCATTTTTTTATATGGGGGAAATGGATGGTGAGATTCGGCAAGATTCTTTGGCAAATTCACCGTAGAATATTTTACAGGTCCATTTGTGATCTGACATGCAGCCGCTGAAGTAATCGGCCTTCGCTCCTGTTGATATAGAAAGCATGAAAAACATTGAAAACCAAAAACGGCGGATACAGGATTAAGACTATCTGAACAAAATACTGCAAAGCAGTCATCATGGAATGATTCCGTGAAAGAGCCATCATCCCAGAGAAACCAAGAATTACCGGCAAAATCAACCCCAGATACTTCCCAATCATCCTGATCTCTTTCGTCTTGCGGTTATATAGACGAATAC
>CAISJV010000019.1 GCA_903885795.1 uncultured delta proteobacterium
CATTATCTATCTGTTTTTCTTATTGATATAAGAAAAAGGAGGTAGATATGATTAGCAGCGGCATAAATTTACGGCAGGCCAGATTATTATCTGATGCGTATGAAGTAGGCCCACCTGATTTTGATGATTTCTCAGGTAATCCTCACCTCAATTTCAAATCGGAAGTTGCTGACTCGTATGTGACACCAACAGCAGGTGCAATTCAAAATTTATTTGATCACTTCTATAACAGTATTGGTCGAAAGCGATGATGATAATCAAAGCAAGGGCTAAAGGTCAACCACAGTGTGGTTAAAATTCGACTTCAGTGCACTGAAGTCAGTTAAGCTATTGATACTGAAGAGTAATCAAAAGCTATATATGTTATTTTCGCCCTGTTCATACCGCCGTCACCGGGACATCAAAGCGAGAGGAAGCCTCTCCTGATCCTGGGGGGACGGCCCACTTGTCGGCGGTGGGGTGTCGGAGCTCCGACATCACCAAAATACTTGATTATATATTGTGTTTTACGAAGACAAAAAAATTTTGCCTCCATAAAATAGTCATAAGTTCGTCCTATCTGTCGTAAAGGAAGGAAGAAACGGGGGCTATGCTTGAAATTGAAATCAAGGCGGTTCTCGCCAATCCCTGGTCCATGAAGAAACTACTGGAAAAGTTGGGGGAAGACAAAGAGGTCATTGAACAGGAACTCCTCGCCCTGGCCAGAAAGCTGGGAGTTAGAGCATTCGAACCCCGGACCTACCTCGCCATGGTCTTGTCGAAGTGATGATAGTCCTTCATGGACTTGAAGTTGGCCCCCCACTGCCAGCCCCGCTTGAGAAATTCCTCCACAACGGGGTGATCTGGCGTCAGAACGCCGGGGTCGCATGGCCGGTAAACAGCGCCACGAGGTGATATCCGCCCGCCGTTATGGACCACGGGATTCCGGAAGGGGTTGATGTCCACGGCCAGGCCGCAGGCATGACGTGAGAGTCGCTTCGTCCCCGCCACGGTCCGGTAGTTGAAAGCTGAAGTATTGTTATCCGCCATTGAGGCGTTGTCTGACCAGCCATAAGAGACGATGGGGACGACCTTGTTAACGGGAAACTTCAACCTTTCGATGAGCTGGAAAATCTCCACTACATCCACCCTGACATCCTTGTGAACAACCAGCTGCCCCTGGTGGAGCATCCCGTCAAAAGAATAATAACGGACATCTAAAAGGCATAGATCCCGCACGACCTCCGTTGGAGCCTTGCTCCCGGCTATGGCCTCACGGAAAGTCATCTGACTGTCCATAATGGGCGCTGTAGCATGTTGTTCATTCGTCATACCAGATCCTCCCGTCAGTAGAATAAAAAAGGACAAACTGATAAAAAGTCCGGAAATTCCCTTCCCCTTTGGCGGGGGAGGGTTTAGGAGTGTCGGATTGCTCATTATTACAAATATTTCATTTTATTCACTATTTCTTCAATCATCTCGGTTGACAGGGACACCTCCCGATAGATCTCCTCGGCAAGGGCCGGGGTCATTTTGAGGAAATCATCTTCCCGGATCGTAATTAGCAAACCACCCATCTCCACGGCCCCGGGTGTCACGAGGACGCTGCCTGCCCCCTCCCGGTAATAGGCGTCCGGTCGATGCTTGCGGCGGGGGAAGATAAGGAGTCGCCAGCGTCCCTCTTTCTTAGTACAGAAAAGATTTAGCATGGGTTCTTCCGCACTGCCCATAACCTCTCCCATTGCCCCGATGAGCCGCTTCAGGAATGCCTCCAAAGTTTCCGGGACGCTTCCTTCTACGAACAGGGCGCTTCTCCCCGGCAATCTTAGAACGCCAAAAGACACTCCATCCCGATCCGCGCCCGGGACTTCACTTTCCCTTTCTTCCCATGCCTTTTCAACAGGTATCATTCCCGCGGGGCATACCTGAAAATGATGATGATCCGGTGCGGAAGCCCCACAGCGGGGTCCATTGTAAAAGACCGTGAAGGACGGTCCCAGATCATGGGCCAGGGCAAGGAGGACGTCTAGATTACTCTCAATATCCTGTGGCTCATGGTTAATGTGCACTACAGTATAATGGGGTGAAAAGATCGGGTAGGGATTGACAAGAATCAGAAATGTCTGACCGTAAAGGACCGCCTTCTGAGCCGCCGGCAGATGGTACTCGCAGAGAAAGCAGGGGCGTCTCCTGATCGTATCCGCGTCAAGGGCGGCGGTGGCGCTGACGGTCCGGCCCTGATTGAACTGGACCAATAGTGTATGCTGTCCGGAAATTATCTCCCGGAGCCAGGCCCCTTTCATATTCATATGGGCGACAGCAAACTCCTGCCAGTTAAAGAGCTGCTGAGAAAAAAGCTCCCCGCACATGGATGCCAGGGACATCCCTCCCGGAGCGCCGTCAAATTCGCTCCATATTCTGTCGGGCATTAACTCATAATCCGATGTTTTCAATGATCACTCCTCTTCATTTTTTGATGACCCTGTAAAAAGTCGAAACTTCGGCCATAATCGACGGCTTCGTAAAAAGATCCGCAGGCAAGGCGCGCAAAGCCTGAGGAAAGAGGCGTACTACTCGTACGCCGCAGTGACGAAGGATGCAGCGCAACGCAGCATCCGGACTTATTACGAAGCCGTCATTCTTTGTCTGGTCATGATCTCCAGGCTCCGGAGCCTGTCTTTGTAGGCGTCGTTCCCATTAGCTTTTTCTATGGAGAGAGCGGCGTCGGTGTTTCCTTCCCAGCGCCGGCACAGGTACAGGCTATCATATATCCGGCCGATCCGGTAATCCCGGGATATTCTCAGGCAGACGGCGTAATCCTCTCCGTAGCTCACATTCGGAAACCCGCCACAGCTTCGGAGAATGTCCGTCCGGAAGGCCCTGGGGGCGCCGAAACCGTTCACCCGCAGGGCGTTGTTCCGGCCGTTCTCGTCCGTCCATTCCCGGTGATCCACAAGACCGGGAGGGATTTCACTCCCCTTGCCGTCCACGAGGGTATAAGACCCGATGACGGCGGCATAACGTCCCCCCCTCAGAACAGCTACAATCCGTTGCAGGCTCTCCGGGCCTCCGTAGAGATCGTCGGAATCGAGCTGAACGGCGTATTTCCCGCAATGGGGGGAATAGACCGCCTCATTCCAGCAACCACCAATGCCGAGATCTCGACGCTCCGGGACCAGGAGCCGCACACGGGAATCACCTTTTGTCAGCTCCGAGACGATGGAGGTCGTGCCATCGGTGGAATGGTTATCCACGACGAGGACATTGAAGGCAAAATCCGCTTCCTGGGCCAGGGCGCTGCGGACGGCGTCGGCAATTGTTTTTCCACGGTTCCGGACAGGGATTACCACACTGGCCGCCACGGGATAAACCGTCCGATCGGCGGGCAGTCTCCTGAATGATGGCGGGAGCCAGGCCCCGAGTCGGCGCAGGTGCTCCGAGGCCACCATTTCCATCTCCTGCTGGTAGGCAAGATTCCGGGGATCCACATAGGCAAAATGCATTCCCTCGTTCTGCGATTTATGGATTCCCTTATTTTCCGCTTGCTCTTTACCCTTTTTATTCATCTCCGGGGATACACATGTCCCGTAAAGGCGCTCCGGTAGATGAACAATCGGCGCTGTCAGGGAAAGCTTCAGGCGCAGGTCATACAAAGCGGCATATTTTGTCACCGGGAGGGGCCCGCTGCCGACGAGGGCCTGCCGGACAGCAAGGGTTGAGAATAATTGCACCGGACCGAAATGAAAGTCATCCCGGATATTTCCCAACTGATAATCATTTACGGGCCGTTCCTTGCGGATGCCATCGGACGTCGTTTCCTCATAGTCGCTGTAAAGCATCCCAGCCCCCGTCGCCTCGATGACATCAACCAGTCTTTCCAAGGCACGCGAGCCAATATCAATAGTCGTTTCCCCCGTGATCAGGAGGAGATACCGGGTGCGGGCTTTTTTCAGGATGGCCTCCAGAATCCAACCCGCTGCAAGTGTATCCCCTCTGATTCCCTGACACTTCGGCCAGGCAGGCGGGGGATTGCCATCGTGAACGACCAGTATTCTGGAAACGAGGGGGGACGCGGCAAGAAGCTCAATGGTCTGATCCGCCCCGCCACCGGAAGCCCGGCACAAAGCAACAGTAATCATTTCAGCATCACTCCTTTACGGCATTTTTCCGCTAGGTTTAAAAGCCGGGGCAACCGCCCGGAAGCAGCCGCCATCCTGCACAGATTCTCTATGCCCTGGGGAATATGACCCATAAACGCTTCTTTCCCCTTTTTCAATCCTAAAAACCCAAATGCCCCCAGGGCCTGCATGAGCCGCTGGGCACTCCCATCGAGAAAACACATATTGAAGGAAGGCCAGTCCAGATGAGGGGGCGCAAGTTCGTCATACAGCCCGGCACGCCCGGAATCCGTGGTCAGAAGCTCATAGGCATAGCGTACGAGATCATCCCGATCCTCCTCCGTAAGGGGGACATAGGCGTCGCACAGGAGTGATCCCAGGTCATAGAAGAGCGATCCCCGGCGCAGACCCTGAAAATCAATAAAGACCGGTTCGTCACCGCAAATCATGATGTTCTGGGATTGGAGATCCCGGTGGACAAGGGCCGTTCCCGTCGCCAACAACCGCCCGGTCAGGGCTGCCAGTTCCTCCCTCAGGGCTGCCCCTTCCCTCTCCGTGAGATTTATCCGGCATACGTCCCGGACAAACTGTTCCAGAAAATAGTCGTGTTCCCAGCAGTAGAGATCCCGGTCGTATCCCTTCATTGTCCTGGGGAGAGATGGTGATATATTTGCGGGCGCCCTCCCCCTTCCCTGGCTCAGAAAACCTTCGACAAAGGTATGAAGGGGGTTGATTCTTTGCAGCACCTTCCGGTACAGGTCACGGCGAACCTCCCAGGGTTCGTGCCGGTACGACCAGAGATCCCGGTCCCCGAGATCTTCCATGAGGACGAAGCCCAACCCCGGGTCATGTCCATAAACCGCCGGGACGGGAATCCCCAACTCGGCGAGAAATGTGGCAATGTCTGCCCAGTAGGCATTCTCCTCCTGCTGACGGCCATAGGCCATGAACAGGAAGCTTTTGCCATCCGCCATCGTCAGGCGATAAAAACACCGGTCCGAGCCGCCTTTCATAATCGCCTTGATCGCCATTCGCCCCGCCGCCTCCTCAGTAATACCGAGGATGTTACGGGCATAGGCGATAAATGTATTTTCAGTATGCGTCATCGTGAGAGTGTTCCCCCGTTGTTCAGGGCTTCGTAGGTCTCCGGAGTCCCGATATCGTTCCACTGACCGGCATCGATCAAGACTCCCGCCACCGCTCCCGGCGCCTCCCGGATCATATCTATGAACACGAGGATGATATCCTGCTTGGCCCCAGGTTTCAGCCTTTTCAGGAGTGTTTTTTCGATAATGTAAACCCCCGTGAAAAGGCAGGCTTGCACCCCATGATTTCCCAGAACCTGGCGGAAATCGCATATAGCACCGCGGGCGTCAAGATTCACATTCCGGGGATGACCATGAGTCCGGAGGGCGAGGGTCGCCTCCTTCCCGGCCCGGAAATGGTTATCCACCAGATCCACGAGGGGGATATCAGTCAGAATGTCACCGTTGTAAACCATGAGCGGCTCACCGTCATCGATAAGGCTTTCGATGTTCTTCAATCCCCCCCCCGTATCAAGGAGCTCCGGCTCATGGCGGAAAAGAATCGGGACGCCGCGCCAGGCGTGCCCCGGGAAGACCTGCTCATATACCTCGGCGCAGTGGTGCGTATTGACAATGAACCGCTCGATCCCGGCCTGCCGGAGGTGGTCCATGGCATACGTAATGATCGGACGACCACGCAGGGGCAAGAGGGGTTTGGGGCAGTCCCGCGTCAGCGGCATCAAGCGCGTCCCCAGACCCGCCCCGAGAATAAAGGCCGTTTTTATTCGTCTTTCCGATCCTGTCGACTGTTTCATGAGAGGCCCCTTAACACACAAGCGGCGCCCCTGACCAGATCATTATTCCAATGATGGTAAATTCGTATTTTAACGCCAGTGAACCATGGGCAGCCCCGGAACCGGGGAGGGGAAATACGGGATGCGAGTACCCTTGAGGCTGCCGATATAGGCCGTGCGCAGATCGGCGCCGCCGAAGGTGATACTGGCAAACCACGGGGCTATCGTCCCGCCGGCAGTAAGCATCATCTCCGGGGTAAGGCGATCTTCGACAAAGGCCTTTTCCATGGCAAGAGAAGCCGCATCATTCCCGTCGTCAAGTATGATGTGGAAATCTCCGTCGGGGGTTAAAAAAAAGAGCTGATCCGCCATAACCAGGGTTCCCCATAAATTCCCGAAGGAGTCGAAGGCAATGCCGTCAGGGAATCCGAACCGGCCCAGCTTGGAAGGGCCGAATATTTCCCGCTCCGACAGAGATCCGTCCGCCCCCACCTTCATGCGGGAGATGCACTGCCCGGTGGTCTCAACGATATACAGGCTTTCTTCCTTGGCATCCAGACGGATTTCATTGGTAAACCGAAATCCGTCGGCGACGATCCTGATCCCCTTTTCATCCGCCAGGGCGATATATCCATCCGCCACCTTGGGGCTCATCGCCTTCATCCAGTTTTGGATACGCGTGGATACGGTCAACCAGATCCTGTTTTTGCTATCTCGGAGGACAAAATTCACCTTGCCGATGGGCTGCCCGTCAATCCGGTCGTGGAGAGTTCTGGTTCCCCCGTCACGCGTCATTACTTCGAGCAGGTCCGTACCAAAATTGGAGATTAAAATATCCCCGTTTTCCGCAAAGGCCAATCCATTGGGCAATGTCCCCTGGGTGAAGCGACTCGCCTCATCGGCCGTCTCCTGGAAGGCGGCCGCAAAGGCCTGGGTAACTATTTCCTGCCTTCCATCGGGCGTGATTTTCACCACTCCCCCCCGGGCGTCAGCAGTCCAAAGGGTGCCATCCTGCTCCGCGAGAATACATTCCGGACGCTGCAGATCATGGCCTATATATCCAATCTCGGAACGATCGACCTGAAATCCTATCATCGGGTTCTTCGCCACGGCACACCTCCCAAAAAATCAAAAAGCGCTTTCCATCGACCGTTTTTAGCATCCGGTAAAGCGTCACATTCATAAGCACATCGACTATTTTTCTATCAAATTCCCAGAGTAAGGTCAACAGTCTTTCCGGTCAGAAATCAGTTGCCTCATTAATAAATATTACCGAAGAAATTGCGAAGGAAGGCAAACTATAAAAGGCTTGACAAGGAGAAACAACCCATGCATACTACTCTTGTAGTAAAGAAGACCGCCGCGGATATTTCATCATCCCTCTCAAAACAGGATGGACATGGAACAAGGATTTGGCGACACATTCCAGGCTACGGTGGAGGCTCTCAACAGCATGGGCCTCACGGTCTATGAAGCCAAGGCCTATATAGCCCTCCTCCAAAAGCACCCCTCCCACGGCCATGAAATAAGCCGCCACTCGGGCGTCCCGGGTCCTAAAATTTACGAAACCCTGAACCGCATGATGCAAAAAGGACTGGTCGCCGTTTTAAATACGGACCCCCAGATGTATTCCCCCCTGCCCTACCATGAATTCCTCGCCCGCAAAAAAAATGAGTTCAAGATCACCGAGCAGATCTTAACCGCCAATATTGAAAAGCTTTCAATCCCCCCCACCGACATCACCGTCTGGCAATTGACTGACCACGGCATCCTGATCGGCAGGTCCCGGGAACTAATCGACGGGGCGAGAAAAACCGTATTGATGAGCCTTTGGCAGCAGCAGGGAACGCTCCTGGAAAAAAGTCTTGCCGCAGCCGGACAACGGGGCGTTAAGATCATTTCCATTCAGTTCGGACCGGAAAGCGTAGAAATCGGCAAGGTTTTTCATCATATCCAGACAGATACGGTTTACAAGCGTCATAGCGGGGAATTGACGATAGTCGTCGATGAATCCATCGGCCTGTTCATGGCCCAACCGCCAGGCCAGGAATGGAACGGTTTCTGGACAACCAACCCCGGCGTTGTCAAGCTCATGACCAACTACATTCGCCACGACATCTATTCGAACAAACTGATTTATCGTTTTGAAGATGCTATAAAGAGCGAATACGGGGACCAGTTACAGGGATTGCTAAACCTTGAGATGGATTAACAGTCGGTAAAAAAGCACCGGTTAGTCACGAAATATGTGCCACGAACCATAAGAAAGGAGATTGGCCGTCATGAGGGAAAAGAGAATTATTACCGCCGCTTTGACCGGGGCCATCCACACCCCCAGTATGTCCCCTTATCTTCCCGTCACCACGGAAGACCTTATTGAAGAGGCGGTAAAAGCTTACGAAGCCGGGGCGGCCGTCGCCCATGTCCATGTTCGGAATCCCCAGACGGGGCTCCCCTGCGCCGATCAGGATATCTTCCGTACCTTTGCCGAGGGGGTCAGAAAGCGTTGTGACATGGTTGTATGCTGCACGACAGGGGGCCGTCTCGGCGAACTGGTGGAGAACCGTGTCCGGGTCGTGACAAGCCTCTCGCCGGAATTGGCGACCCTCAACGCCGGTTCCCTCAATTTCGCCCTCTTTCACATCGCCGACAACTACCAGAACTGGACTTATGACTGGGAGAAAGGGTATCTGGAAGCGACAGAGGACTTCATCTTCCCCAACACCTTCCTGACCATGCGGCAGTTCCTGGAAAAATTCGCCGCCCAGGGAACGAAGCCGGAATTTGAGATCTACGATCTCGGAATGATCAACAATCTGGCCTTCCTTATTGAGAAGGGACATGTCCGGAAACCCGTTTATCTCCAGTTTGTCATGGGGATTCTCGGCGGCATCCCCGCGACGATTGAAAACTTCGTTATTCTCCTGGAGAACGCCCGTAAGGCCATCGGCGATTTTCAGTTTTCCGTTTGCGCCGCCGGCAGGACCCAGTTCAGCCTCTGTACGACCTCCCTGATGATGGGCGGGCACGCCCGGGTCGGACTGGAGGACAATCTCTATCTCGAAAAGGGTCAGTTGGCAAAAAGCAACGCCGAGCAGGTGGCCAAGATCGTCCGCATTGCCCGGGAATTCGGCATCGAACCGGCAACACCGACGGAAGCGCGGCAGATTCTGGGACTAAAGGGAATAGACAAGGTTAATTTTTGACGACACTGTAAAAGTCCGGAGATTTCATCCCCCAGGGGAGCGGAAGAAATGGATTTTGCGAGTGCGTCATTTTAGAAGGAGGAGGAACCACGAAGATGGGAAAGCGATTCGTAGATTTGAGTATTGCCATTGAAGCGGCGCTCCCCTGCGATCCCCCCATGATGATTCCCAAGATCGAATACGTCGATCATGCCCAGGGGGCAGCGCAGATGCTCGATTTCTTCCCCGGCATCCGCAGGGAACAGCTACCCGGCGGCCTCGGCTGGGCGCTGGAAGTCCTGACCCTCACGACTCACAGCGGGACTCACTTAGACGCCCCTTACCACTACCATCCCACTCAGGATAAAGGAAAGCAGGCCCTTACCATTGACGAGGTGCCCCTGGCCTGGTGCATGAACGACGGCGTCCTCCTCGATTTCCGTCATAAAGCGGACGGAGAGCGTATCATGGCGGCAGACGTAAAACATGAATTAGGCAGAATCGGATATGACCTAAAACCTCTCGATATCGTGCTGATCCAAACCGGGGCCGACGCCGCCTGGGGAACACCCCAGTATCTCGTCAAGGGACCTGGCATGACCAGGGAAAGCACCCTCTTCCTGACGGAAAGGGGTGTAAAAGTCGTCGGCATCGACTCCTGGAGCTGGGATCGTCCCCTGCCCTTCCTCGCTCAGGAATTCAAGGAAAAAGGGGACCCGAAGGTCATCTGGGAGGCCCACTTTGCCGGTATCGAAGCGGGCTATTGTCATATGGAAAAGATGGCCAACCTCGCCGCCATCGGCCGCCCCCACGGTTTCACGGTATGCTGCTTTCCCGTCAAGATCAAAGGGGCTTCGGCCGGCTGGTGCCGGCCGGTGGCCATTATCGATATATAAGGGCAGGGTGGGGATGGTGTTTACAGGAACAATCATGCTGGAAGGAAAGAAAATAACAAAGCGTTTCGGCGGTCTGACGGCCCTCTCGGAAGTCGATTTCGAGGTGCGCCGCGGCGAGATCGTCGGGCTCATCGGACCGAACGGTTCGGGAAAGACAACGCTCTTCAACGTTATCTCCGGCATTTACGCCCCTGACGGCGGAGATTTGTTCTTCGAAGATCGAAAAATCACGAATCTCCCCCCCTACAAACGAGCCAGCCTGGGAATCGGCCGTACCTTTCAGATCGTCCGTCCCCTGACGGGCCTGAATCTCATCGAAAACGTCTCTACAGGCGTCCTTTACGGTCGCAAGAAGACGAACGGCGCCAGGGGCGCAAGGGAAAAGGCAATGGAGATCCTCGCCTTTACGGGCCTGACGGAAAAAGCCCGTCGCCTCCCCAGCGAACTGGTCCTGGAAGACCGCAAGCGTCTGGAAATCGCCCGTGCTCTGGCCCTCAATCCGGAAGTCCTCCTCCTCGACGAGGTCTTTGCAGGACTGAATCCGACGGAAATCAGCAGCGCCATTGAGTTGACCTTCCGTATCCGTGATACTTACGGAACGACGATTTTCATGATCGAACATGTGATGAGGGCCATTATGTGCACCTGCAGCCGCATCATGGTGCTTAATTTCGGAAACAAGATCACCGAAGGACCGCCGGAAGAGGTAGCCAATCACCCGGAGGTCATCTCCGCCTATCTGGGAGCCGCTTATGCTGCGTGTTGACAATCTCACCGTCTGTTACGGCCAGATGCAGGCCCTGCGCGGCGTGTCCATGGAGGTGTCCCCGGGGGAGATGGTGGCCCTGATCGGCGGCAACGGCGCCGGTAAGACAACCCTGCTAAACACCATCTCCGGATTGATTCCCCCGGCAGGGGGCAGCCTGGGCTGGGAGGGCCGACCTCTGAATGGTCTAACCCCGGACATGATCTGCCGGGAGGGAATCGTTCAGGTCCCCGAGGGTCGCAAGCTGTTTCCCGCCATGACGGTGGAAGAGAATCTGATCATGGGGGCTTACCTGCCTACGGTCCGGAAGCAGAGCCGGGAGTCCCTTCGTAAGGTATATGACATTTTTCCCCGCCTGGCCGACCGGCGCCGCCAGTTGGCGGGCAGCATGTCCGGAGGGGAGCAGCAGATGGCGGCCCTGGGAAGGGCCTTGATGGCCAGGCCCCGTCTCCTCATGCTTGATGAGCCTTCCTTGGGTCTGTCTCCCAAGGCGGCAGCGGAAATATTTGCCACCATCAGAGTATTAAACAAGGAAGGGCTGTCGGTACTGCTAGTGTCCCAGGAAGTACTGGAAACCCTGGCGATCACCGCCCGCGGGTATGTCCTGGAAAATGGGGTTGTGGCCCTTAAAGGCCCATCTTCAGAACTCCGGGAGGATCCGAAGGTAAAAACGTCCTATTTGGGACTCTAAATTTGGAAAGGAGGCTACATAATGAAAGGAAAACGGATGAAAGGATTCTCTTTGTTAATGACCATCGCCGTGCTTTGCGGACTCATGCTGACAGTCCCCGCCGCGGCAATTGGAGCCGGCAAGCCCATTGTCATCGGCGGCTCCCTCCCCCTGACGGGTGAGTTCGCTGAAACGGGTCAGTGGATTGAACGGGGGATGCGATTCTGGGCGGAAGGAATCAACGCCAAGGGGGGCCTTCTGGGACGTCCCGTGGAATTCAAGATCTACGACGATCAATCCAATGTGGGCAAGGCCGTAACTTTTGCCGAAAAAGCCATTACCGTGGATAAGGTCGATCTCCTCTTCGGCGGCTATCCCGGCACTGCGGCCCGGGCCGTCATGCCCGTGGCGGAGAAGCACAAGGTCGTCTATGTATCTATGGGCGGCCACATGAAGAGCTTTCAACAGGGCTATACCTATTCCTTCGGCGCCCCGCCTCTGATGGGCGAGTGGTGGTACGAAGGCTTCTTCCAGTGGCTGGCCACTATCCCCGCGAACCAGCGTCCGAAAAGAGCCGCCGTTTACACTATCAACAATCCCGTCGGCCTCGCCCTTCAGGACTCCATTGATCGTTGGACGAAAAAGCTCAATATCCAGGTGGCGATCAATGAAAAATACAATTCCCCCCTTGCCGACGCTACATCCATGATCGTCAAGGCCAAACAAATGAACTGCGACATCATCTTCGCCAACGGTTTCTTTCCCGACGGTGTCACGACGATGAAGGCCGCCAAAGCCCTCGACTACAATCCCAAGGCCATCGTCCAGGGGGTCGGCTCCGTGGTACCCGCCTGGATCAAGGAACTCGGGGCGGACGGGGACTTTGTCTTTTCCGGCACATCGCTTTACAACAAGCTGAATTATCCGGGCAACGACAAGCTTAACGCCTATGTGAAGACAAAGTACAACCTCGACGGCTATCCCCTCTATTTCGGGTTTGGTTATGCGTGGATGCAGACCATCGAACAGGCCGTGACAGGAGCCAAAAGCCTGGATCAGACGAAGATCCGCGACTGGCTGAAGACGCACAAGGTCGATACCATCGCCGGCCCCATGACCTTTGACAAAAAAGGCCTGCCGGCGCCGATCAATTTCTGCACCCAGATCATCAACGGCAAGGTAGAGTTGATCTGGCCAAAGAACATCCGGACGAAGGAACCGGTCTATCCGAAGCCGGCCTGGAAGAAGTAACGTGGACTCTGTTTTAATAATTCAGTCCCTGATCAGCGGCATCATGATGGGCATGGTATATGCGCTCCTCGGCGTCGGATTTTCCCTGACCTGGGGGGTCATGCACGTCATCCACATCTCCCATGCCGCTTTCGGACTCCTCGGGGCATACCTGGCCTATAGCCTGTTACAGTATTTTGGCGTGGACCCTGTCGTTTCGGCGGCGGTGTCCGTGCCACTGCTGTTCCTGGTGGCCTGCGGGGTCTACCAACTCCTCATCAGACCCATCACCAAGGCCAAGGAGGTCATTGTGGCGTCGATGATCCTAACCTTCGGCCTGGCCATTATCCTGGAAAACGTCATGGTCCTTATCTGGAAGGCCGATCCCCGCGTGCTGACGCCGACTTACGCCAGCGGCGCCCTGATCGTGGGACCCTTCTATTTTCAGTATCCCCACCTTGTGGGCTTCAGTTTGTCAATCGTGGGGATAACCGCAATTTATCTGTTTCTGAAGAAAACCTACACGGGCATGGCCGTCCGGGCCGCCTGGCAGCAGCCCGAGGCCACCCAGCTCTACGGCGTCAATCTTTACCGGATCAGCATGATAACCTTCGCCCTT
The DNA here is from genome assembly GCA_903885795.1 of uncultured delta proteobacterium. Classification (GTDB taxonomy): domain Bacteria; phylum Desulfobacterota; class Syntrophia; order Syntrophales; family UBA8958; genus UBA8958. The sequence continues at coordinate 13,283 of CAISJV010000019.1, forward strand.
GCCGTCTCTACGGCCGGGGCCGGGGGCATCAGCCTGGCCCTCCTCAATTCCTTTGAGCCCCACTCCCACAATCTCTGGCTCATCTATCTATTTTTGGTCGTTATCGTAGGGGGGGTTGGGAATGTTATCGGCACGGCCATGGCAGGACTCATCATCGGGGTAATCACTGGACTCTCCATGGCCTTTCTCCCCTACCAGTGGGTAAATCTGGTCACCTTCGGGCTCCTGATGATCTTTCTCATCTTCCGGCCACACGGCCTGTTTAAGCAGGGGGTATAAAAATGCAGAAATACCGCCTGGTCGCAATTGCAATCCTCATAGTGATGCTCGCCGCCTTCCCATTCCTCGAACCCGAGGTCTATTACCTTTCCTTTATGTTTTCCCTTTTCATGTACGTGGTCCTCGCCTCCTCCTGGAATTTCATCGGCGGCTATACCGGCTACCTTTCCTTCGGTCACGCGGCCTTCTTCGGGATCGGCGCCTTTGCCACGGCGAAAGCGGCATCGATGCTCGAATTGACGCCCTTCCTGACCATATTGGCCTCGATACCGGCCGGAGCGTTGGCGGCATTGGTCGCCCTGATCGTCGGCTATCCGTGTCTGAAAATCCGGGGGCCCTACTTCTCAGTCGTGACAATCTGCTTTGCCTTTGTCGTGGAGCTAACTGTGAAAAACATCGAGTTTTTAGGTGGGGCGGAAGGAATCTGGCTGAAGTTCATGGACATCCCGGAAAAACTCTCCCGCTCCATCCTGTACGAAGTCATGCTCCTCCTCATGATCGTCACTCTCAGTGTCGCCTGGTGGCTCGACCGCTCGCGGTTCGGCGCCGGTCTGAGAGCCATCCGGTCCGATGAAGAAGTCGCCGAAACCATGGCCATCCCGACGGCGAAAATCAAGATCCAGGCCTTCGTCCTCTCCGCCTTTTTCCCCGGGATTGCCGGGGGGCTCTTCGCCTATTACCTGACCTATATCCATGCCGACGTTGTCTTTAACATCAACATCTCCATTCTCATTGTCCTCATGGCCATGTTCGGAGGTGGGGGCACCTGGCTGGGACCGATCATCGGGGCCGTTATCCTGACCGTTGTAAACGAGGGACTCTCAACCTTCGCCCAAGCGGAAATCGCCCGGATCATCTACGGCGCCCTCTTCATCGTCGTCACTATCTTCATGCCCAACGGTATCATTGATTTTTTCAGGAAAAAAGGCAGCAGTTAGTATGGGCCGGCGAAGGTTGCCTCCGCCGATGCTATCCAACGCCGAGCTGCTCAGCGTGGAATGATGGAGGGTGAATTACCTATTACTCAAGACTTTCGAGATGCGATTGAAGATTTGCCCTTCTATTGCTCAAACCGAGTTTTTTTCTGACATTTTTTCTGTGGATATCTATTGATGCAGTGGCTATCCCCAATATTTCCGCGATTTCCTTTGTTGACCTGCCTTGTCTTACTAGGGCAGCTACCTTGATTTCTTTGGGAGTAAAGTTGAACTGCCTCATATTTTTCAGCAAGGGGGTGGCAATTGCATGGAGGTGTGTTTCTATAATGTCAAGATAGGGTCGCTGTCCGACATTAAGATTCCCCTTTTTCATCTGTTCCACGTAGGGGAGAACCAGATTCCGGACATTCATAACAAACCTCTCCTCCATGTCCTTCTGGTCTCCTTCCCTTTGCTTCAAGAGAACCTTGAGCGTCGTATTGAGTTCCTGAAGGGTTACGTTCTTGCCTTCCAATTCCTCCGTTCGTTCCTTAATCATGTCCTCAAGATACTTTTGATGCCGTTCCAAATCCTCTTCCACCCGCTTACGTGCGGTGATATCCCTTGAGATCTCAAGCACTGTGACAGGTTTGTCGTCTTTGCCTCTTAACGCCACATTTGCTGTACAGTGGAAGTGAATCGTGTTCCCCTCCTTATCGACAACATCCGTGTTGTGTTCATAAACACCTCCATCATTAAATGTTTTAAGGACAAGACAGGGATAAGGTTCACAAGGCTCTTTTCGGTTATGGTAGGATTCGTAACATTTTCTGCCAATAATGCCGTCTCCGAACATTTGTGTTGCAATCTTATTGGCCCAGACAATATTCAGTTCTTCATCCATCATAGTCATATGATCCGGAATTGACTGCAGCATGGCCTTGAGTTTGCTCTCACTCTCCCAAAGGGCCTTCTCCGCCCGCTTGCGCTCGGTAATGTCCTCAACAAAACCCTCTATGGTTAAAAGGCTGCCATCAGCATTCTGGACTGGCCATATGTGCAGGTTGCCTATGAAAGTGCTGCCATCCTTGCGGCGATAAATATTCTCGAAGTTTCTCAAGGTTGGACTTTCCAATATCATGTGCACAATTTCCGATCGTCGCTGATGGTCTTCATAGATCTCTGTGGCGACATCTTCTATGGAGGCGATGACGTCTGCAGGCGATTCGTAACCGAACATACGCGCAAAGACAGGATTGGCAGTGATTACCTTTCCTTCAGCCGAAGACTGAAAGATTCCAATTGTCGCAATCTCAAAGAGCCTTTGGTATTTCGCTTCATTCGCCTGGATTAACTGCTCGGCCGGGGTTGACTCAGATGGTTTCGATCGCCCCAGCTCCTCAACTTTCCGTCTTAGAGAGACCAATTCCTCGATCAATTTCTGCTTTGTCTTGGTATGATCTTGCATATGGTGATCCCTCTTTGCTTGGACGGTCTGTGGGTTGAAAAGATAACGAGTATCAGGTTTTGCCTGATTGAAAATCCTCGGTAAATATTGAATACCATATGTGGTCTTGCATAATTGTCAAAAGTCATCAAGCAAACATTACAGGTTTTCCCGGGAAAACTGCCGATATGATAATTTTGCATTCCCTATCAGTAGAGTTTACGGAGTGTCGTCCCCCGGAAATAGTGACCGAGGATGTCCTCCATCCCAAAACCCTTGATCGCCATCATCGCCGCACCGATCTGGCAGAGGCCGACGCCGTGGCCCCACCCTGCCCCTTGCAGACAGAAACGAACGACCGTTCCCCGACCATCCCTTTCGGTCCGGACAATAAAGGCGCTGCTGTAAAGGTGGCTGGGAGACAGCCAGCGGCGGATTTCCAGTTCCTTGCCCACGATGACGCAGGCCTTTGATCCCTCGATCTTCAGGCGGATGATCCGTCCCGAAGGCCCCCGCTCAAGGGGGATAATGGCATGGAGTTCCCCAAAGTCGATACCGGATTTCCTTAAAAGTAATGTCTCCAGTTCTTCCCGGGAACAGGAAACATTCCACCGGAAAAAATCCGTTGTTTCCTGATCGAAGGAGGGCAAGATCTGGCCGAGAGCATGGCTGTCACTGGCGTTACAATAGGCAGCCGGGGAGGAGTTTATCCATTTCTCCGCATCTTCCGCCGATGACACCGGAGCGAAAGCCGCCTGGCCATCGGCGATGGATGTCAGATAGGGGATAGGAACATCCTCCCAGACATTCGAGAAATCTTCCGTCCGGCCGCCGCAAGCTTTGTGATACCTGGCATCGCAGATCCCGCCGTTGTGAACCAGAAAGAGGCCCCGCGTGACTTCGATGGCCTGACGGACCTGATCCGTAATGATCTTTGTCACCCCCTGGTAACGCTGGCAATGGTCATCGGCACAGACATCAAACCGGCCATGGTCCTCCCGGCCATACCAGCGGATGATCTCGCCGACGTATGGAAGTAAACACCCACCCTGATCGTCATTCCGGAGAAGGCCGGAAATCGAAGATTCATGTTCACAATCCAGTATTTTCAAGACATCTCTGGATTCCGGTTCAAGCCCGGAATGACGGAGGGGGTTGTTTTTCAAAGGTCTCGTCTCATCATCACCACTCTTCCCTGACTCCTCTCCATCCCTATTGACAGCCTCTTTCTTCTCCAACATGGCCATCAGCCAGCTTCGAGATGTAACGGCGTGGGCTTTAAGAAACTCCAGTGGGGCGGCGGCGGACATTTCCGAAGAAATGACACTCCCCAGATAGTCTTCGAGAGCAAGCTCATTGACTGCCGTCAAGGTACCATCCTCTTCTGCAAGAACCGACAGGGCGCCCTGGAAGGTTTGGACCTCATGACGCTCCCAATGAAAGTTCACACCAATGGTGACATTGTAAAGGGAAAATGTTGCGGCCCCCTGGGGTCGGCAGCTGAACTCCCGCTCCGACAGGGTTCGCTCGCCCGCACCGAAAGTCATGGTAATCCGGTCAGCAGTGACGTAAAAGCGAAAATCGCCGCTTAGCTCCTCCCCGGAAAAGCTGTGAAAAACTCCCTGAAAACATCCCCGGATCTCCCGGCAGTCCGTCATAATACCTACCCGAATCGTTGGCTCCCGGTCCCACATTTTTTTCTTATCCTTTCTGATAAAACAGTGTATGTTGTCTCCAATAATAAATGCGGCATTGTATGTCAATGGATTCATGACGTTGAGGTAGAAGGTGAGCCCGTCCCCAATTCCGTTGCAGCAAAACATGGCCTTGTTTCAGAGCATTGTGGATAACATGCTCGACGCCGCCCTGATCCTGGACTGGGATGGAACGATGTTGTTCGTGAACCGGGCGGCCCTCAGGCTTGTGGGGCTTTCGTCCCTCCCGGAAGCCCTTGGAAATAATGCCGTCCAGTTTATCCATCCTGATTCGCTGATTTCGGTGACCGCTGATCTGGAGCGCGTCCATAGTGAGCAGGGCGGTTTCTTTTCCGAATACAGGTTAATCACCCGACAAGGGCAGGAAAAATGGGTGGAAGGTCTCGGCACGAAACTAATCATCGAGGGACGGGATTTGAATCTGGTGATCCTCCGGGACATTGTAGACAGAAAGCTCCTGGCGGAAGAACTGCAAAAAGCATCGGAAGAGCTGGAGAACCGGGTACAAGATCAGACCGCTATGCTGACGAAGTCCAATCAAAACCTACAGGACGAAATTATTGAACGTAAGCGCCTTACCGAGGCCCTCCGGAAGAGCGAAGAGAAACACAGCACCTTTCTTGACACCCTCGGAGACATGGTCTTCATAACGGACCGGAAAGGCCATTTTACTTACGTCAACCAGATGTTTGAAACTGTCCTGGGGTGGCCGGCGGGAAATCTCATGGGACGAGTTTTCTCGGAGATTGTGGCGACCGAGTTTCAAGATGAAACCATTGACCGCTATCGGCGGGGCATGGATGGCGAAGCGATCCCTATATATGAACTCGATTTTTTACGACCCGACGGCCGGAGACTTCTCGTGGAGCTAAACGTGTCCACCCTGCACGATCCCGATGGAAACGCTGTCGGCAGGATCGGCGTCGCCCGCGACATCTCGAGACGCCGGCAAGCAGAGGCGCTCTATCGGACTCTGGCCAACACCTCCCGGGCCGGGGTTTACATTGTCCAAAAAGGGAAGTTCCGTTTCATCAATTTTAACGCCGCCCGCTATGCCGGATACACGGAAGAAGAGATGATCGGCATGGATTCGCTGAGCATTGTTTTTCCTCAGGACCGGTCGGCAGCAATCGAAAATTCCCGGGAAATGCTCGCAGGAGAATTGAATGTACCGTATGAATTCAGGATATGGACAAAAGATGGACAGATCCGATGGATCATGGAAACGGTGACCTCGATTGTTTATGAGGGAGAAAAGGCCGTCTTGGGTAATTCCATGGATATCACGGAACTGCGGCAAGCAAGAATGAAACTGGAGCAGAGCGAACAGCGCCTGGCGCAGATCATCGAAGGGACGACGGTGCCAACCTTTGTCATCGACGCCGATCACAAGGTCACCCACTGGAACCGGGCCTGTGAACATCTGACCGCCATTCCCGGTCAGGAGATCATCGGTACCCAGAATCAATGGACAGCCTTTTACGCCCACACCCAATTGACCCTAGCGGATCTTATCGTAAACCAGGCTGCCGAGGGGATACTGACTACTCATTATGAGGGAAAACAGCGACCTTCGGAACTCATCGATGGGGCCTACGAAGTGGAAACCTTTTTCCCCGATCTGCTGCCCAAAGGCAAATGGCTTTATATCACGGCCTCCCCGATTAGGGATGTCGAGGGACGAATAACAGGCGCCATCGAGACCATTCAGGATATGACGGAAAGGAAGGAGATAGAGGAGGAAGTTCGCCTGCTGGCAGTGACGGATCAGTTGACCGGCCTTTACAACCGGCGGGGATTCATCGCTTTGGTGGAGCAGCAGTTGAAGCTGTCCGCACGGTCGCGCAAATCCATGCTCCTCTACTTTGCCGATCTGGACGGGATGAAACAGATTAACGATACCTGGGGACACGACGAGGGGGATCGCGCCCTGATCAACACGGCTTCCATTCTTAGAGAGACGTTTCGAGCTTCCGATATTTTAGCCCGCATCGGCGGCGACGAGTTTGCCATCTTTTCCGTCGATGCTATGGATGTAGCTCCCCAATCCCTCCTCAGACGTATTGAGATTAACCTTCATGAGTTCAACAGCCACAAAAATCACCCTTACAGTCTTTCCCTGAGCATCGGCGTGATTTCCTACGATCCGGAACACCCTTGTAGTCTGGATGACCTCATGTGCCGGGCTGACGACGAAATGTATGCCAGCAAGAATCAGAAGCGATGCACTCAGAAAGAGACATTGCTTAAATGACATCGGTGAAGATAGCTTGAAAGGAGTGTATCGTGAGCACAATACATAAAACCGGCTGCGTTCTTTGCAACCAGAACTGCGGCCTCATCGCCGAAGTGGAAGATAACCGGATTGTCAAGGTCCGGGGAGACAAGGACAACGTCCGGAGCGAGGGCTACTGCTGCCGGAAAGGCCTTAATATAGCCTGGCACCAGGATAACGCCGATCGCCTCCAATACCCTCTGAAGCGCACCGCCAATGGCTTTGAAAGGATCTCTTGGGAAGGGGCCCTGGGAGAAATCGCCGTCAAGCTCAAGAGCATTGTCGGCAAGTACGGTCCCCGGTCCTTCGCCTATATGGGCGGCGGGGGACAGGGTTGCCACTTTGAAGCTGCCTTCGGTGTACGTCTCATGCGCTCGCTGGGATCACGGTATCATTACAGCGCCTTGGCCCAGGAACTTACAGGGCTGTTCTGGGTCCACGGCCGGACGCTGGGACGGCAGTATCTCGGCCTGATCCCCGACGAAACAAATACGGACATGCTCCTGGCCATCGGCTGGAACGGTATGCAGAGTCATCAGATGGCCCAGGCGCCCAGGCATTTGAAAAGACTATCGAAAGACCCGGATAAACTTCTTGTCGTCATCGATCCCCGCGTCTCGGAGACGGCAAAGATCGCCGACATCCATTTAGCCGTCCGGCCGGGGACAGATGCTCTGCTCCTCAAGGCGATAATTGCCATCATTTTTCAGGAAGGATGGGAAAACCGTGCTTATATCGGCAGGCATGTCGCTGGTTGCGACGAAATCAGGCCCTGGTTCATGGACTTTGACGCCCGGGCCGCCATTGCCGTATGTGAGATCGACTATGACCGGGTCTACGAGTTTTCCCGCCTCCTGACCACCCGGCGTTGGTCCTGCCATTACGACCTCGGCATCATGATGAACCGCCACAGCACCGTGACCTCATGGCTGGCGATCATCCTGCTGGCCATCTGCGGCCGCATCGGCGTCCCTGGCGGCAATATCTTCCCCGGCCACCTCATGCCTCTGGGAGCCCATTCGGACGAGCGGGACCCCAAGGCCTGGCGGACCGTGACCACTGATTTCCCGCCCATCATGGGGGTATATCCCCCCAACGTCATGCCCGAAGAGATCCTCGCCGACCACCCCGAACGGCTGCGGGCTGTCCTCGTATCCGGTTCCAACCCCCTGCGCTCTTTCGCCGACACAACAGCCTACGAAGAGGCTTTCGGGAAGCTCGATCTCCTCGTCACCTGCGAACTGGCCATGACGGAAACAGCGCGGCTCTCCCATTACATCCTGCCCGCCCGATCGGCCTATGAATCCTGGGATGGAACCTTCTTTGCCTGGACCTTCCCTGGGATCTTCTTCCAAATGCGCAGACCCATTGTCACCCCGGCCGGAGAACCACTGGAACTAAGCGAGATCATGTTGCGCCTGGCCGACGCCCTAGGCTTCATTCCACCGATTCCAGACGTCCTTTACGAGGCCGCCCGCCAGGACCGGCAGACCTTTGCCCAAAAGCTATTCGAGTACGCCCTGGCGGAACCGCAGGCCATGAAAATGATGCCCTTTATCCTGGGTAAAACCTTGGGTCGGGCCCTGGGGTCGGTGAATCTTGCCGCCCTGTGGGGGATGCTCCAGATACTGCCGAAGGATTTTATCAAAAATGCCGGTCGGGCCGGATTTACGGTCGGGCCGAGCTTGGGAGAAGAGCTCTTCCAGCAGCTTGTGGATCATCCGGAAGGACTGTGGATCGGCCAGGTAGATGGGGAGAACAACCTGGACAGTCTCCGGACAGAAGGCAAGAAAATTGAACTCCAGATCCCTGAACTGGCAGACTGGCTCCGGGGCATCGACGCCAGTTCGGAAACGATCGCCTTGCGGGGAGCGGCGGAATTTCCCCTCGTCCTCATGGCCGGCCGCCATTTTGACAGAAACGCCAACACCCTGATGCGGAACCCGGAATGGAATCAGGGAAAGCGGGATTGTACGCTCCTCATGCACTCTGCCGACGCCAAAGACCTTAACATTCACGATGGCGATATCGTTCGCGTCGTCACCGAGGCGGGAACAGCGGAAATTGAGCTGGAAGTCACAGACACATCGCGGAAAGGGCACGTCGTCATCCCCCACGGCTTCGGCCTGGTCTACGACGGCAAGACGCACGGGGTAAACGTCAACCGCCTGACCAAGAACACCCATCGGGACGCCTGGGCGGCGACTCCTTTGCATCGCTACGTCCCCTGTAGGGTGGAAAGTTTATAGCGAAATGTGCACAAGTGGTAAAATACCTATGGTCTATATTGGAGGATATAACCGAAACGCGAAACCTTTTCGCTGGACATGTGCCGGAGAACCCCTTAAAATGTAGAACCTCTATTCATGTGACAAGGCGTCAGTATGGTATCCCCAAGTTAAAAGGAGAGCGGCCGTGCAGCCTGTGAGCGTTAAAACAAGAATCGCTTTATCCGTATCTTTTTTGATTTTGGCACTTTATCTAGTCAGCACTTTCGTCGTCCTTTCCTTATTCCAGAATCAGATCAGGGATATCATCGGCCGCCAGCAATTCGATTTTCTCTCCGAAGTCGCCAGGGGAACAGACAAGAATCTCCGGGAGGCCCAGCGGAGCCTCCTCCAAGCGGCGGCACACCTTGACGCGGCCGCAATCATGAAGACCAGTTCAGCAGCAGATTCCTTCCTCTCCGAAGCAATGCACGGGCGCCTCATGCTCAGTCGTATCTTCGACAACGGGATCACCCTTTTTTCGGCAACGGGGGTGATGCTGGCCGCCCTGCCCCACCATGAACGGGAAGGACTGGACTTTTCCTTTCGCGAATACATCCAGCGGACCATTGAAACAAAAAAGCCTTATATTTCTAAACCTTACCTTTCTACCAGGCCCGGCGCTCCACCGGCGGTGATGCTGACCGTCCCCGTCTTTGACCGGCAGGGCCGTTTCACGGCGATTCTGGGTGGAAGCGTCACTCTCACGAGCGAGGGCATTCTGGGAGACATCGGAACGGTGAAAATTGGGGAAACCGGCTACATGTACCTCTTCAGTGTGGACAGGACGCTCCTTATCCATCCGAACAAGGAGCGGATTCTCAAACAGGATGTCCCGCCGGGGGCCAATGAACTCTTTGACCGTTCCATCGCCGGTTTCGAGGGATCTGGGGAAACGGTTACATCCAAAGGGCTACCGGTTATCGCTTCCTTCAAGAAGCTGAAGATCACCGATTGGATTCTCGCCGCCAATTATCCGTTAGCGGAGGCCTACGCGTCGGTAACCCAGGCGCGGGGCTACCTGATTCTGTTCATCATAATTGGCACTGCCATCTCTATCTTCGTCGTCTGGATGGTCATGGACCGCTTCCTCACGCCCTTGTCCGAACTAACACGGCAGATCCAGGGAATGGGACAGGCGGCACAGACTGCCGACGCCCCTGAGATTTTAATCAAAGGGACGGGGGAGATCGGACAGCTTTCCCTGGCTTTCCGCGAGCTGGTAAAACGGTTGGCGGAGCAGGAGAATCAGCTCCGGGAGGCGGAAGCCCTCTATCGGAGCCTCACGGAGCGATCATTCGCCGGGGTCTATGTGGTTCAGGACGGCGTCTTTCAGTACCTCAACAACAATGCCGCCGCCTTTGCCGGCTATACCCCCCCGGAACTTATCGGGAAAGCGGCAACCGACCTCCTCCACCCGGAGGACACCGGCAAGGCGAAGACCTTGTCCAAGGCCATGATGGCGGGGGTCCGCACCGCCCCTTACGAATTCCGGATCAAGACCAAGGACGGGACGACCCGCTGGATAATGGAGACCGTGGCCCCCATTGTCTTCAACGGTCGACCGGCAATCATCGGCAATTCCCTGGATATCACGGAACAAAAAATCATGGAAGAGGCGCGCCGGGAAAGAGAGGAGCGTTACCGTACGATCCTCGAAAACATGGAAGACGGGTACTTCGAACTGGATCTGGCAGGCAGGCTGACCTTCTTCAATCAGACGGTTACCCGCTTCCTGGGGTATAGTGAGGATGAAGCTCAGGGTATGGAGTTCAGTAATATTGTGGCCCCCCAGGATAAGGAGCGGTTATTCAAAGTCTTTCATCGCATCTATGAGACGGGAGAATCGTCGAAACTAACGGAATGGCAGATCCTCAGAAAAAATGGCGAGTGTTCCTACGTGGAGGCCATCATCTCCCTGATCCGGGACGGCCAGGAAAATCCCGTTGGGTTCCGGGGGGTCGGCCGGGACGTCGGGGAGAGAAAAGAGGTGGAGGCGACCCTGCATCGGGCGAAAGAAGCGGCGGAGGCGGCCAATCTTGCGAAAAGTGAATTCCTGGCCAATATGAGCCACGAAATCCGGACACCCATGAACGCCATCCTCGGCATGGCGGAGCTGCTGTCGGAGACGCCCCTCACCCGGGACCAGCAAAAGTATGTCCAGATCTTCCAGGATGCGGGGGAAAATCTACTCACCCTGATCAATGACATCCTCGATCTCTCCAAAGTCGAAGCGGGGCAGATCATGCTGGAGACCGTACCGTTCGACTTGGTCGAAACCATTGAAAGAACCTGTGAAATCCTCGGTATGCGGGCGGGAATCAAGGGACTCGACCTGATCTGTCACATTCAGCCCGACATCCCCGGGGACGTCATTGGCGATCCTCTCAGGCTGCGGCAGATTATCACCAATCTCATCGGCAATGCCATTAAGTTCACCGATGCCGGTGAAATCATTTTAGAGGTTCAAGCGGCCCCAGGGGCGGATGCAATCAGCACCGAGGGAATCGACCTTGTCTTCTCCGTAGCCGACACGGGGATCGGCATTCTGGTGGATAAGGTGGAGCATATCTTTGAGAAGTTCACCCAGGCGGACACTTCCACCTCTCGCAAATACGGAGGCACGGGCCTGGGATTGGCCATCGCCAGGTATCTCGTGGAACTTATGGGGGGGACTTTGAAAGTCCGGAGCGAACTGGGCAAGGGCAGCGTCTTTTCTTTCACCATCCGACTGCCCAGGCAGCTTGAGGCGCAACCACGGGAAGATAGCGCCCCCTTTGACCTGCGGAATGTCCGCATCCTCGTAGTGGACGACAACGCAACCAACCGGATGATCGTGAGAGAGTTTCTTGCCCCCGATGGGGCAACGGTGGCTGAAGCGGCGGATGGCAGAGAAGGATTGCGCCTTATGCACGAGGCCGGGGAACCATATCACCTCGTGATCCTCGATCATCAGATGCCGATTATGAATGGAATGGAAACCGCCCGCCGCATCAAGGGCCATCCGGACCTGCGCTCTGCCATCCTGATCCTCCTGACCTCGCTCCAGCGCACGGAAGATATCGAAAATGCCAAGCAACTTGGTTTTGTCCAGGTACTCTTCAAACCAGTCAAACGCGCGGATCTTCGCGACGCCGTCGCTCAGGCCCTGGGACGCCGTAAACTCACCGGCCCCCTTCCCGGGAAAGGAGAGGGAGAACAGCTCCCCCTAACCACAGTGGCCCCGTTAACCCAGCAGCCCCTCCGCATCCTCCTTGCCGAAGACAACGAGGACAACCGGACCCTCGTCTGGATGTACCTGAAAAACACCCCCCATGAGATGCAGATGGCCGAAAATGGTCAGCTTGCCCTGGACAGGTTCATCAACAACGGTCCCTTTGATCTCGTCTTCATGGATGTCCAGATGCCTGTCATGGACGGTTACACCGCAACCCGATCCATCCGTTCCTGGGAAGAAGAACAGGGTCGGGAACGGACCCCCATCGTCGCCCTGACCGCTTATGCCCTCAAGGAGGACATCCAGAAGAGCCTCAACGCCGGCTGCGATGGACATGTTACCAAACCACTGAAAAAGGTGACCTTTTTAAACGCTGTCGCCCAGTTCACCTCTGGGAAAGGAGCCACTGGATAGATATTATGGAGAGTAGCCAGAAAAAATGTGACCTCGTGGAGACGCTCCGGGATAGTGAGATAAAACTACAGACAATATTCAACACCGTAGGAACAGGTATTCTGATCATTGACAAGGACACTCAGATCATAATTGAAGCTAATCAGACTGCCATAAAAATGACCGGGCAGTCCCGAGAGCGGATTGTCGGACAGATTTGTCACTCCTTGGTTTGTCCTGCCCAGGCAGGTAAATGTCCGGTCAAAGATCTTGGCCAAAGTGTGGATCACTCTGAACGTAAACTCCTCCATGCTGATGGACATCTAATAGACATCGTGAAAACCGTTCATCCCATTACCATCAAGGGAAGGGATTGTTATATCGAAAGTTTTATCGACATTTCGGACCTCAAGCGGGCGGAGGATGCTCTTCGCCAGGCCAAGGATGAAGCGGAAGCAGCCAATCGTGCTAAAAGTGAATTTCTGGCCAACATGAGCCATGAAATCCGGACGCCCATGAACGCCATTCTCGGCATGGCGGAACTCTTGGCGGAGACGCCCCTGAACAGGGACCAGGAAAAGTACGTCCAGATCTTCCGTGACGCCGGGGAGAACCTCCTCACCCTGATCAATGACATTCTCGACCTTTCCAAGGTGGAAGCGGGAGAGATAAAGTTAGAGTCCTTCCCCTTTCATCTTGGTGAACTTATCGAAAAGACAGGTGAAATTCTTGGCATGCGGGCCGGTGACAAGGGGCTTGACCTGGTCTGTCACGTCCAGCCCGATCTCCCGCTCGAGGTCATCGGCGATCCCCTCCGCCTGCGGCAGAGCCTCAGTAACCTCATCGGCAACGCCATCAAGTTTACGGAAAAGGGGGAGATTGTCCTGACGGTGAAGGCAGCCACGCCCATAGATCCGGAAGCCAAAGAGATTGAGATCATCTTTTCCGTCGCCGATACGGGGATTGGCATTTTGCCTAAGCAACGGGATCATATATTCGATAAATTCACCCAGGCCGACGCCTCCACTTCACGGAAATATGGCGGCACGGGGTTGGGCCTTACCATCACCAGACATTTTGTAGAGCTTATGGGGGGAACCCTGTCGGTTCAGAGCGAACCGGGCCAGGGCAGTACCTTTTCCTTCACCGTCTCCCTGGCTATGCAGGATCAGGGCCTGCTTCGGGAGGAGACGGCCACGCCCCCCGACCTGTATCATGCCCGCATCCTCATCGTGGACGACAACGCCACCAACAGGATGATCGTAAGAGAATCTCTCGCCTCCTGGGGGGCAAAGGTAGCGGAGGCGGCCGGGGGCGAGGAAGGATTGGCCATGCTCCACCGGGCCTGTGAGGCTGGAAAACCTTTCGGGCTGGCCATCCTCGATTATCAGATGCCGGATCTGGATGGCTTCGAGACGGCCCGACTCATCAAAGGGCAACCGGAACTGCAAGGAACGATCCTGATCCTCCTGACTTCGGTCCAGCGTAAGGATGACATGGAAAGGGCCAAAGAAATCGGTTTTGCCCGCATAATCTACAAGCCGGTGAAAAGGGCGGAACTGAGAGAGGCCGTCACGAGAGCCCTGGGCGCCCTGGATATGGAAGGAGAGAAAACACGAATTCCCGCAACGACCGCGGCGCCCATCGCATCCCCGCAACGGGCGCTACGTATCCTCCTTGCCGAAGACAACGAGGACAACCGGACCCTGATCTGGATGTATCTGAAAAACACTCCCCATGAAATGCAGATGGTGGAAAACGGACGCCTCGCCGTGGATATGTTCATCAAGAACGGGCCCTTTGATCTCGTCTTTATGGATATCCAGATGCCCGTAATGGACGGGTATATCGCAACCCAGGCCATCCGGTCCTGGGAAGAGGAGCAGGGTCGGAAACGGACCACCATTATCGCCCTGACCGCCCATGCCCTCAAGGAAGATCTCCAGAAGAGCCTGGACGCGGGCTGCGACGCTCATCTGACAAAACCAGTGAAAAAGGCAACATTTTTAGAGGCCCTCGGCCATTACAACGCCGGGGAAGGAGCAGCTGGCAAGAATTTTGAGACGCCATAATAGTTTTTTAAGATTACAGGTTATGATAATGGCTACAAAGAATGGGGTTTTTCGTTATGACCGATGAACAGAACGACTGGCGTGAAAAAGCCTTGAGATGGAAGAAACAATTGGCCTGGCGGTCGACCCATGACACCCTGACGGGGCTTCCGAACCGCGTGCTCTTTATCGACCGGCTTTCCATGGCTATAATCCAGGCCCAACGGGAACGGGAAAGGGCGGCAGTCGTCATCCTCAACCTGGATGAGTATAGAAACGTCGTTCACCGCTTCGGTCTCCGGGCCGGGGATGAGCTGATCAAGGAAGTCGCGGCAGGACTGCGTCGTGGCCTGCGGAAAGGGGACACCCTGGCCCGTATGGACAGGGACGAGTTTCTTATCCTCCTGCCCCGCATCCTCCGCATCTCCGACGCCGTTACTGTCATAACAAAGGTCATGGAAGGCTTGAAATCGGCACTTTTTACCATCCAGGGGCAGCGTTTGGACATAACCGCCGGCGCCGGCGTTGCCTGCTATCCGGAAAACGGGGACCAGGCGGAGGAACTGATCCGCTGCGCCGATATAGCCCTTTACGAGGCCAAACAGGCAGGGAAAAACACCCACCGGATCTATAGGCCGATGTAGCACTGGCAAGTTTTTGATGTACAAGGAGAACGAAAAATGAGGAACGGGCTTATTGCTTAAGATATGCATAGCGCTTATCTTGGCTAATGTAACAGATATTTCAATATGAATAATTAGAGAGGAAGGTTATGAAAAAGATTTTTTTTGTCAAAAGGTCGGTTTTGCTTCTAAGCGCTCTCAGTCTGTGCCTGGTACTTGCTGCTCCGGTCTCCGGCGCGACGATTATCGACGAGTGGGGCATGGTTGTCACCCCGGCGGCGCCACAACTCAAGGAGGTAAAGTTGCCGGCGGAGGGGACAGCGCTGCTCCTGCTGGATTTCAACAAA
The DNA here is from genome assembly GCA_903885795.1 of uncultured delta proteobacterium. Classification (GTDB taxonomy): domain Bacteria; phylum Desulfobacterota; class Syntrophia; order Syntrophales; family UBA8958; genus UBA8958. Next base: position 28,814 of record CAISJV010000019.1, read on the forward strand.
CAGGTCTGCAACAATGAGCAGCGTCCCCGGTGCGTCTCCTCCATCCCCGCCGTCAGCCGCCTTCTCGGCGAGGCAAGAAAAGCTAATATCCTGATTGTTTACAGCCATACGACGGGCTCTTCTCCCCAGGATATAGCTCCGGCTCTTGCGCCCCGTCCCGGTGACCAGATCGTTATCTCAGGACCGGATAAATTCCTGGGGACGGATCTTGAGAAAATCCTGAAAGACCGAAATATCAAAACCGTGATCGTCACGGGGACGTCAGCGCACGGGGCCGTGATCTGCACGGCCAGCGGGGCCGCACTGAGGGGCATCAAGGTGGTAATCCCTGTGGATGGTATCTCCGCAGATAGCCTCTACCCGGAACAGTATACCGTCTGGCATCTTCTCAACGCCCCTCGAGTCTCAACGATGTCAATGGTCACCAAAACCGACATGGTACGGATAGGGACAAAGTAATCAGGATCAAGAATTGTGATGTGAGATTAACTAAAGCAGGCACCAGCGGGAGCCGGTAGTATCGGCGATCCGCTGGATGGACTGGTCAGATATCCGATCATATTAATTTTATTTGGGTATCCTGAATATGTGATTTAGGAAGCTCAAAGTTTTCTTCTTCGAGGAGGCGGATCAGGATTGATATCAGCGCCATAATTGATTTCACGCGCTACGTGATTCTGGTGGAAGTTGGTTGCATAGCAGCTTTCAACCGGTAGTGATCAGGCAAGATGAATGAAAATGTCAAGGGTGGCCGTTATCGCTCACTTGATGATGGGGAAACCGCCTATAAAAAAACCTTAAAATGCAGAAATAATATCTTGACTGGAATAAACAAGGAAGTTGTTCACACCCGCGCTTATACGAAAAATCACCCTTCATAAACATCCACCTTTCTTTTGGAAATCAGCAACACTTTTTTAATAAAAACATGCATATAGCTGATGTTGCACTGTCCAACATATATGGAGATATCGCCTCGACACCCGGTATTGTGGACAGTCCAAAAAAGGATTCAGGTGCGGTCGGCCGGACTATTTCCCGGCTTGGACCGTTCCCTCGAAGATAACCTTATCCCCCTTGGAGTAGGTGCCCTTTCCCTGATGATCCCAGAATGTTTCGTAGGCATTGCTGTAGCGGGCTCCGGATGCTGAAATAGCCGCGGGTAATAAAACAGTTCGCCCGTCCGGCAGGATCACCTGCACCTGGTTGGTATTCGGGTCAAATGATGCTGTCAGTGTTGCGCCCTTGTCCGACAGGTAATGAACCGTGGTCAGCGGCTTTCTTTCCTTTGATGAATTCACATCCGCGGTTATCTCGAAGGTCTTTACAGGCGGCATATCCTTTTCCCAGGTTCTGAGATAGGCGAGAATCACCTTGGTGTATCCTTGACTGCGTGCTGAGAACCGGAAGGTGAATCTCCCCCCTGCTCCCGGCAGGGTCGAATCCCGCACATATTCCGGCTCCAATCCCGGCTCCAGAATGTCAACGCGTATGGCAGCCAGCTTCCAGGTATAGCCGGTGGTAGGGTTTCCCGGCACCGTTACCTTGATCTGATCCCCTAGCTGCACTTTCACAAAGGCCCCGCTGTCCTTTTCAGTCAGCTCGATTGTCGCGGCAGCAGCCGGAAGAGCCGCAAGCAGAAATAGTCCCAGTAATCCCATCAGCACTCTCATCTCACTCCTCCTATATTACCCGTTTTCTTTTCCTCGTATCAAATCAATTGATAAGAATTTGCTCCTAGATATGCCTATGTCACTATCTCTTTTTTTGCATGCACATCAAGTTCTTTCTGGACGGTCAATCGGTGACAGATGGCGAGCTCATCGTGATGGCATGGACAGGACACTCGCTTGCGCAGAAACCGCAACCGATGCACCGTTTGTCTTCCTTCAGGAAGGGATAGGCGTGAAGTTCCCTGACTAATAATACCGGCTCGGCAAAGGCCAGGCAGTTGACGGGACAGGTTTCTATGCAGATGCCGCAGGGCATGCAGGTTTTCAAGTCAATTTGCGGTTTTTCCCAGGCATTTCGTTTGATCCGTTCACAAACAATTCCAAAAGAGTCCTTGACTGCCGTCACCGGGCAGATCCTCCCACAAGCCCCGCAGTCGATGCAAAGCAGAGAATCGATCAGGTGGAGGTTTTTCTTCTCTCCCGTAATGGCGCCAACGGGACAGAGTTTAACACAGGCCCCGCAACCGTTGCATGTTTCAGTAATTCTGTAGGACATATCATAACCTCTTTGTGGTCCAGGGATAAAATACTGCTCTGTCAAATTGGCCCATCCACCACCAACCTCGCCCTTGAAGGGGGAGGAACGCAAATATTATCCCTCCCCTTCAGTGGGAGGGCCGGGATGGGGTTACCTCCCCGTCCGGATGACCGGTCTTGGGATCCCAACCGCATTGACGCCAGTAATCGCTCCTCATCTTTTCGATATCCATGGTCCGGCCCTTGTTGGCCCCCCGGTTCTGGGGCGGCCTTCCGACCACACGATCCACGACCTGGAAGGAGCGAGGCTCAACACCGTGTTTGATATTGAAGCTTTGTTTCAGGGTCTGAATAGCGGCGCCGATGGCCATATATTCCTCCGGCGTCCTGCGCCAGCCCGTTGCGGCGTTGAGCCACGCAAAGGCGGGAATCCGCGCTGCCCCGAGGAAGAGGCCGAACATGCATAACCCCGCCCCGTTGGCAACATTCATAAACCTGCTGCACGCCGCCGCCATGACGGCTTTTTCTTCGTCGGCAACGTACTTCCGGTCCTTATGGTAAAACAGAGGCGGTCGCGGCAGGCCACTGACCCGCTTCCAAAGCTGGAACATCTCGTAATAGAGCTGGGCCCCGATGGTATGGCGGCCAGGCGCGGCTTCCACGTAATAATGGACATTGAAGCCCGGATCATTGCGTCCGTCATGCATGGGCAGTTCCTGACCCCCGGCGTGCACGGCATAAGATTCGGCTCCCTTGCCGATTTTCCTGGCTGCAGCCAGGGAACCATCAGCGAGAAGGTCCCCGACACCCTCACGCTTGATCATTTTCTCGACCAGGGTAATCATGGCCGCGGCATTCCCCCAGGTCAGATCGAGACCGTCCAGGTCTTCCCTGGTAAGGATTCCCTGCTCATAACATTCCATGGCAAAGGCAATGGTTCCGCCAGCGGAGATCGTATCCATCCCCGCCCGGTTGAGCATTTCATTCATGGTAAAGATGCTCTCCAGATCGCCGTTCATACAGAGGCCGCCCAGAGCCAGGACTGACTCATATTCAGGCTTGTGGACATCTCCGTAGGGACCCTTCGTAACGCAGACGCCGCCGCAGCCCAAGGGACAGGAGTAGCAGTGATATTTGACCTTTTCCCGGGACTTGAAGGCGTCGGGATTGACGGATAGAGACTTCCTTATTCCCCAGTCCCGATTGCTCCCCTTCCAGTTCATGACGGGAGCGTCCCCTATCTCGACGGACATCTGATTCATGCTCACTGTCCCCCACTTCTTCAGCAGGATCTTGTAAACCATCCCCTCCATGGCCATCTGGGTAGGCAGGATGCGCATGATGGTTCCCACATAGGCTGCCATCGGACCGGAAATAAAAGGGGGCTGAAGCTGGACCCACTTATTGCATTGCCGGCTCAGGCGCTGGACCTCCGCACGCTGATAAACGGGAATACGTTTCTTGCCGTTGAGAACCATGGCCTTGAGGCGCTTGGAACCCATGACTGCCCCCAGACCGGAGCGGGCGGCAATCCGCCCCCGATCATTGCAGATCCCGGAGATCAGGGAAAGGTTTTCTCCCGCCGGACCGATAACGGCTACCCGGGCGTGCCCCCCGGACTCCGCAATGAGGTATTCCTCCGTTTCCGCTGTGTCCTTTCCCCAGAGATGGCCGGCGTCTTTGAGTTCCGGCCGGCCATGATCGATAAGAAGATACACGGGTTTTTCGCTGACACCGGTGAAGAAGATCCCGTCAAAACCGCAGCGTTTGATGGCCGGCGAGAGAGTCCCGCCGCAATTGGCGTCACCCCAGCCTCCCGTGAGCGGAGATTTCCCTGCGACCATCCAGCGACCGGTGAAGAGGGACCCCGTCCCGGTCAGGAGCCCAGAGACAAAGGCGAGGATATTTTCCGGTCCCAGGGGATCGGCCCCGGTGGGGATACGTTCAGAAAGCAACCAAGCCGCCAGCCCTGTCCCGGAGAGGTATTTCTCATAGATTTCAGCGGGAATCGCTTCTTCCCGAAACTCATTAACCGTCAGATCCACCCACAGGATCTTGCCCATGTACCCTCCGTTCATAAATGCCTCCCTATTCTCTGATGCGACCGGAATCGAGGGCAACCCCTTCCCAGGCCGCCTCCAGGACCATCAAAAAGTCATCGTAGTCCAGTTCTTCCGGGTTGTAGAAGATTGATCCGTCGCCGAGGGCAGTCCGGGCGATATCCGGCAATCTTTCTCTGGGCACGGCGGGCTTCCCTTCGCGATCCGAAACTTCCTTGAAATAGCGTGCATGCCTCCCCCCCGATGCGTCATGGAGATCCTGATTCATCTGGCGGACATAGGCAATAACCCGGTCCGTCCGCTGCTCTTTAGGGGTTCTGGCAAAAACATCGGAGCCTCCCATGGGGAAAAAAAGTTCCCCCATTATAGCCTCCCGTTTATGGCGGTTATACTCCAGCCCATAGGGCAAAAGTATGGCCATACAAACCCCGTGGGGAACCCCGCAGACCGAACCAGTGGCGTGCCCCAGGGTATGGACCATGCCCACCATGGAGTTGGAAAAGGCCATGCCGGCCAGGGCGGCGGCGTTGGCCATCGCCAGGCGGGCCTCGCGATCAGAGGGGTTCCTGGTAGCCTTGACGAGGTTCCCGCTGATCAACCGGATCGCCGCAAGGGCCGTTGCATCGCTCAGGGGGTTTTTGCTCAAACCGTAGTAGGCTTCGACGGCATGAGTCATGGCATCCATACCCGTGGCGGCCGTGATGGCCGCCGGCAGGCTCAGTGTCATGCGGGAATCGAGAATCGATACGTCAGGAAGGAGAAAATAGCTTACAAAGGCCATTTTCAGATGCCGTTCATGATCCTTGACCACGGCCACGAGGGTGACCTCCGATCCGGTTCCCGCCGTGGTCGGAATGGCAACGAGGGGCTTCAATGGCCGCTTCAGGGCCCCGGCGCCGCTGAATTTCATGAGATCATCTGCCCCCTCGGAAACGACGATGTTGATCCCCTTGGCCGTATCCATAACGGACCCCCCGCCCACGGCAATTAGTGCGTCGCAGCCCTTTTCCCGGTAAAGGGCAGCCAGGCGATTGACAACGCGCAGATCCGAATCGGGAGGGACGTCATCGGCGACAGCCCCGATGACCAGTTGGTCCTTGACGGCCCCCAGCACAATATCGACCAGACCCGCCCCGGCGACGCCTTTGTCCGTTACAATCATCGGTCGACAGGCATGGAGGTCTTGAAGAATTCCCGGAATCTTCTCCAGGGCGTCGTGGCCGGCGATGACTTTCACACTACAGTGGTATTCATAATATCCAGGAAGGTCCATACCATTACTCCTTCGCTAAAATCTTGTTTCCCATGCCTTCTCCATAATGTCGCGGATATCCTGGGGGCCGTATCCGCCCCTTACCCCGGCGGTGCCCAGCGGTGGGATGAGGCTCTCCAGGTCCTCCCTTTTAATGCCCACATCCCTGATGCTTCTTGGAAAATCCGCAACCAGGACCTGGATCTCCAGTAATATTTCCACGATCCGGTCAACAGCCTTTCTGGGGCTTGCCTCCGCCATTGTTCCGGCAAAGGCTTCCGGACCCCCGATGAAAAGATATAAATCGTTCCTCACGATTGTTTCTTTTTTCATCTCCAGGAGCAGGAAGTGGGGAAGAAGCAATCCCATGATCAAACCCGGGTTGGTCCGACAGCTTCGGGACATGGCCATCCCCGACTCGTACACCATTCCCGGGGCAAGATTGTCAAAGACGGTCTGGGCAAAAAACGCCGCGTTGGCCAGGGCAAGTCTCCCCTGCCGGTCGGAAGGATTCCTCAGGACGTTAATAATATTCTCCATGATGAACCTGGCCGCTCCATAGGCGTAGGCGTCCGTAAGGGGGTTCCGCGCGGGATGGAGACAGGCCTCGACGGCCTGGGTCATGCTCATCAGGGCCGTGGCCGCCAGGGTCTTACGCTCTTCCTCCGGAACGGTACGGGAATCGATAATCATCAGATTCGGGATCAGGGCGGGAGAAGTCAGGGAGACGGGACCGAGGGAGGCATAGCGGGTCATTTCGCAACCGGAGAGATCAAGGTTCAGAATGGCCACCAGGGGTCGCAGCTTCTTCGTCAAAGGATTACGGTCAGCCAGGCTTTCCAGGTCTTCCGGACGGCCGGAGACGGCAACATTAAGGGCCTTGGCAGTATCCATCACCGGCCCGCCGCCGAGAGCGATTATCGCATCGTAGCCATTGTCCCGGTAAAGACCGTATAATTCGCGGACAAGCTTCAGGTCCGGTTGGGCAGGGATGCCGGCAAAGACGCCGATGGTAAGATTTGAATCGGCAAACGCCGACGCCACGACCTTTTCCATCCCCCGTGCGGACAGTCCCGGGGTGGTTAGAATGAGGGGTTTGACGGCGTTCATGCCGTCCAACTCCACCGGCAGATTCTCCAGGGCCTTGTTTCCCGAGAGGATCTTGGTGGGGCTATAAAATGCGTACGCGCTTTGCGGTTGCAACACGGTTCCCTCCTTTTACAATCCTAAGACGGCGCCGGCATATATCCGGATCCGGTTCCGGACCTTCTCTCCGAAAGACCAGTCGGGATAACGCTTGACGGCGAGCTTTGCGATCAGCTTGGGCAGGAGATACACCTCCACAATGTCAAGGACGCGGACGATAGCGCAGGCCGCGGGGACTTCACCATCGACGATGAGACGGTTCCGCGCCGTGGCCAGAGCGGTGCTCTCCTGAAAAGTGAACATCAAAATGGCCCCTTCCAGATTCTTTACCTTCATCTTGAGATCGATCTTTTGTCCTTCCGTGTTCCAGCCACGATACTTTACAAGACCTTGGGCATCCTTCCCGACAATCATTGTCGGCCCCTGGGGCATCACTCCCAGGGAAAAAGTGAATCCCGGCGCCAAACCGTCAAATTCCGCCTTGACTACCCCATCAACCCTGGCCGCAGCCTCAATGGCCCGGCCTACGAACCACAGCATCAGGGCAACGTAGGCCCGCTTAAAGGGCTTACTTCCTGACTGTATCTCTTTGTAACTATTCATTTATATTACCCTCCACGAGCAACTCGCGATTTTGTCGTATTAGAAATATTACCCAGGAGCGGCAATGGCAGATGAAACCTTTCCTCAGAATCTCCCTTATAGAACACCTGCGCCAGGAACAGGCCCGAAGGCGGAGCCGTAAGCCTGGCAGGCGCCTCGGAACGGGAGGTCAGCATGACCTCCACATCTCCCTTCGTCATGTTTCCCCTGCCGACTTCAACTAGGACACCCACCATACGCCGTACCATTTTCCAGAGAAAATGAGAGCCTGCCATCCGGAAGACGATCAGGTCGCCTGCCTCTTCAATGCTTATGGAGTCAATCAAAACTTTTGTCGAGGCATTCCGTTCCAGGCGCCGGTCGGCAAAGGAAGCAAAATCATGAAAACCATGGAACAATTGGCAGGCTTCTCTCATTTTTTCGGCATTCAGGGCGTCTTTCACCCACCAGACATAACGCTTGCCGAAGGCGGTCCGGACCCGGGAAAGGACATAGACATAGACCCGCGCCACGGCGTCATGGCGGGCATGAAAATCGGCAGCGGCCTGCTCCACCTTGAGGATGTTGATACCGGCGGGCAGCAGATCATTTAATCCCTCTCTGATTTTTCGGGGCTGCCGCACACTCTTTACGGTAAAATGCGCTACCTGACCCAGTGCATGGACACCGGCGTCTGTTCGTCCCGCCCCCTGGATATCAACTTCCTGGCCGAAGAAATCGACCGCAGCCTGAATCAGCGTCCCTTGCACAGACCGGGCGTTCTGCTGGGTCTGCCACCCACGGTAGCCTGTGCCGTCATATTCCAAAGTCACTTTGTATTTAATCGATGGCGCTATCGCCATATCAAACCTCTCCTGGTCTTATCGTAATGGCTCCTAATATCTTCCGGAAAAATGTTTTATCGTGTTTATCTTACACATTTTATTTATAGAATCAAGTAGGCTTTATTCTCCATGGGTTCCTTTTTCATTGACACAAAAGGCCGTCCATCGTAGGAACCATAATACCAAAGCGCGTTTTTCGTCAGTATCAGCTTCACAACACCGAACCATCATACCGCACTGAAAGGAGTATCCCATGAAAAAGATTATTTCCCTGCTGTCCGTTGCAATTTTTGCAGTCGCTATCCTCGCCTTTGCTGCCGAAGACACCAAGCCGGAACTACGCCCTGCCCAAAAGATAATGCAAGCCCGAGTAGCCTGGCTGACCGCAATGAACAAAAACCTTGACGCTAAATATTTTGTTGCCGTTGCCAAGGATGCCGACGATTTGGCGGTCCAGGCCAAGAAAGTTGGCGAAAATATTCAAAACCCTCTCGGCAAAGAGCTGACCCTGGCCATTTCATCGCTCGCCAAGGACATCTCCACTGCCTCTGCCAAGCAGGATGGAGACACTGTCAAGATCAAACTGGGAGAGATCAAGGGTAAGTGCGGCGAGTGCCACGCTAAGATCCGGGATAAGAAATAGATCGTAAAACTGAGGCTAACAAAAACAAGGGCCGCCGGGAACCGGCGGCCCTTGTTTTTGTTGTCTGACTCCTCAGCCTCTGTTAAGGCAGACGTCCACAGTGGAAGGAGAGAAGCGGGAGTACGGAGGGCCAAGTTCTGTTTCCTCTTTTATCAAGCGTAACGTAATTTTAGCTGACATCCAACCTTTCATATGGTACTATCCACATTATTTCTTTCATTTACATGCGTCTGATCAATGTTTCCACGGTTGCTTTATTGCACTAAGCAATTCCAGGGGATTCAAAACATGAATGATGCAGCAAATAAATCACCCCAATATATTGATGAACTCTTGCAGCTTCACAACAAAATTGCTGAGTTGGAGCGCATCCTATCAGAGGCAATGACAGAGAAGGACGTCATGCGAGAGAGACAAACGCAATTCCAGCGACTGGTGGAAAGCATCGGCGATGTCATCTTTGAGGTTGATCATCAAGGGGTGATTCTATACTTCAGCCCAATTGGGAAAGATATCTGGGGATATGATCAGGAAGATATCATTGGTAAGAACTTCATTGAATTTGTTCATCCGGATGATCGAGACATTCTAATAACTCGGTTTATGGAACTCAGCACCGGGGTGGAATACCCGTTGATCTATAGAATCAAGAACAAATCAGGTGAGTTCAGATGGGTGCGGACGAAAACGAAATCCAGGATAGGAAACGGCACATTTATTGGAGCCATTGGAACGCTTATTGACTTTTCCGATCAGAAGCAAATGGAGGAGACGCTGCGGGAAAGTGAAGACCTTTTCCGTTCCCTCGTTGACTATATGCACGACGCAATGATAATTCTCAGCTGGGATGGTTCCATCCTTTTCTCTAACCGGGCAGCGGCAAGAATCATCGAATACGAGCGGGCTGAAGAGTTAGTTGGTCACAATATGGTTGAATATATTCACCCCGATTCCCTCCAGAATGCAGCAGAGGATCTCGAAGCAGTCAAAGCTGACAAAATGGGTTTTCTCTCAGAATATCATCTATGTACAGTAACGGGTCGGAACATTTTGGTGGAAAGCGTGGGCGGGAAAATTATTTTCCGCGGCGATCCTGCGAACCTTGTATGCATCAGGGATATTACCTCGCGCAAGCGGGCGGAGGGAAAACTTCTCGAATCCGAGGAGAAATATCGAAATATCCTGGAGAACATTGAAGACGGCTACTTCGAAGTCGATCTGGCAGGCAATTTCACATTCTTCAACCCTTCTCTTTGCCGTATCCTTGGTTACCCCAGAGAAGAAATGCCGGGTATGAACAACAGGGTATTCATGGACGACGAGAATGCAAAGAAGGTCTTTCGGGCTTTTAACGAGATCTATGCAACCGGTATTCCTACAAAGGGCTTTGAGTGGGAGACGATTAGAAAGGACGGCGCCAGGACATACATCGAGGTGTCGGTATCTCTTATTGTAAAGCCAGGTGAGAAACCAACCGGTTTTCGTGGCATTGCTCGCGATGTCACCGAGCGCAATCAGGCGGAACAAAAACTCCAGGATACCCTTGAAAGTCTCAGAAAGTCAGTCAGCGCGACCGTTCAGGTCATGGTGTCCGCTGTGGAGATAAGAGATCCCTATACCGCCGGTCACCAGAACCGGGCCGCCGACCTTGCCCGCGCTATTGCCACGGAGATGAGTCTTTCCCAGAGTAGGATTGACGGTATCCGCATGGCGGGAAGCATTCACGACATCGGGAAACTGTCCGTTCCGGCAGAGATATTATCCAATCCGACTAAACTGACAGAACTCGAATTTTCCATGATTAAAGAACATGCCCATAAAGGATTCAAGATGCTTAAGGAAGTGGTGTCCCCCTGGCCCTTGGCAGAGATAGTCTATCAACATCATGAGCGGATGGATGGTTCCGGCTATCCGAGACACCTGAAGGGGGAAGAAATCCTCCTGGAGTCACGGATACTGGCCGTGGCGGATGTGGTGGAATCGATGGCCTCCCATCGACCATATCGTCCCGCCCTGGGGCTTGACGCCGCCCTGAACGAAATTGAGAACAATAAGGGGACGATTTATGATGCAGGTGCAGTGGATGTGTGCCTGAGATTATTCCGTGAGAAGGGTTATCAATTTACCTTACGGTAATGTTGGAGTAAAGTGACGAACGGCGGCAGAAGATAGGGTAAAGTGGTTCAATGAACAAAAAGGCTGGAGTACTAAAAATCATCCATACAACTGTTAATCTTCGATGCTTTTCTCTCAACCATTGTATGGACTCTCAGGTGTGTGCAGATTTCGCTAAAAAGTTGCTGCTTTCGATGGGGAATGTTGAAACAAAATAATTTCTTACATAAAAAACTACCATCCCCTTTTTTTGCCATGTATCGTATCAGGCAAAACAAGAGGGACGGTGTCGATAAACGCTATATAACGAGGCATGAAGATGCAACACCAATCGTAGCTGCCTATTCAATATGGTTTTCAGCTTACAGGAACCCTAATGCTCCCTGCCTGCTCAAACAAACAAATCTGCTACAAAAGCCCATTCAACTTCTGGATCTGAAGAAATACCTCCTATCCTCATTTCAAAATTCTCCCACATGGTCTCATCTGTCAACTCATAACTGTGACCCCAAAAGAAGAAAACGCCGTTTCTTTCCTTTTGACGATCATATTTCCCCCAGAAATCCTGATCAAGAAAATGACAACAGGGATGGAACTCAAGTGGATCAATGGGAGGATAAACAATTTCCTGATGCTGGTTTCCCCTGGCCCATTTATAACCTGCTGAACGAACTGCATCTTTTACGAAATCGTTATAAGTATTGAATGGGTAACAGAACCCCAGAACCGGCTTCTGAAATATATTCTCCAGGATGTGCCTGCTTGATTGTAATTCCCAATGTAAATGATCAGCAGAATGATCGGTCAAATACGGGTGCGTCATTGAGTGGCTGCAAATCTCAAAGTCATTGTACACATCAACCAATTCATGGATGCTGAGGCGCCAGACTTCCCTGTTTTCATGAATCCACCCGAATGATCTGTTTTCCTGATAAAGACCGGGATTGAGACAAAAGGTTGCCTTGGCTTGATGGCGACGTAGTACTTCTATCAGCCGAATATCTGAAACAATGCCGTCATCCCAAGTTTGAATGACTTTCATGATATTATCATTCCTTTTGATCGGCAGGATCTGATGAGGCTCTTATCTCTATAATCATCATGAAACCATACATTTTATTGAGAAACAAAGTTTCAAAAATCCCCTTAAAAATATTTCGGCGGAATCAATTTTGACTACGCGATATTTTAGCAAATGCGGACTTCCTTATTGTTTGATGCTTTAGCATTTTTTATTAACGTTATCAGTACCTTATGCGAGGCAGAATTCCTGCGGCGTACCGATCGATGGCTTCTAAAAAGGCCACCTTTTTCAAGGGCTTGGTCAGATGGGCGTCACAGCCGGCCTCGAGACTTTTCCGGAGGTCCTCCTTGAAGGCATGGGCCGTGAGGGCGACGATAGGCGATCGTTCCCTATTCTGTGCCGCTTCCCACGCACGGATGGCCCTGGTTGCCTCATAGCCGTCCATGACGGGCATCTGGATATCCATGAAGACGAGATCAAAGGGCCCGTCGTTGATGAATTTATCCACGGCAATCTGGCCGTTTTCCGCCACCTCCATGTCATGGGGGGTGTTTTTCATGTACATTCGGATCAGGGTCCGGTTATCCTCGCTGTCCTCAACAAGGAGAATTCGGAGGGGCTGCTTCGACAACGGCTCCGGCGTGGCTACGGGGGGCAGTTTTCCCTCTCCCTTACTCTGATACTCTAAAGGGCGATGCTGCAGGTCGGGAGGGGCGAAGATTTCTTCCCTGGGCCGGGGCTGGTCCTGTCTAGCGATGGCTACGGTGAAGGAAAAGACGCTGCCCCCGCCAAGCTCACTCTGGACCGATATGGTTCCCCCCATCAGCTCGACAAAATGCTTGGTGATAGTGAGCCCCAATCCCGTGCCGCCGAATTTCCTTGCCGTGGAGGCGTCGGCCTGGGTAAATTTCTCGAAGATATTCTCTACCTGATCCGCCGAAATGCCTATTCCCGTATCGGTAATGGAAAATACCACCTCCATCTCTCTGGTCGCCGGGTCGACGGGTGCGGAGGTCTTCACCTCCAAAATAATTTCTCCATTTTCCGTAAACTTAATGGCGTTGCCGATGAGGTTGGTGAGGATCTGCCGCAGGCGGAAGGGATCACCAATGACCTCGAACGGAAGATCGGCCTGGATGTGAAAGATCAGATCAAGCCCCTTATCTCTGGCTCTCATGCCAAGGATTTCAACAATCTTTTCGACAAGCTCGCCAAGGTGGAAGGGAACAGCCTCTAGTTTGATCTGTCCTGCTTCCACCTTGGAAAGGTCGAGAATATCGTTGATCAGGTTAAGGAGATTCTCTCCGGCATCATGAAAGAGTTGGACATATTTCTCCTGCTCTCCGCTCAAGGGCGTCTCGGCCAGGAGTTCTGCCATGCCGAGGATGGCATTCATGGGCGTCCGGATTTCATGGCTCATATTGGCCAGAAATTCACTTTTGGCCCGGGTGGCCGCCTCTGCGTCCTCCTTGGCCTGGCGAAGGACCTCGGCCGCTATCTTCTGTTCGGTGATGTCTCTTATGACGCCTACAGCGTGCCAGCTGCCTTTGATATTGACGGCAGATAGGGACAGGGCCACTGTGATCTCGCGACCATCTTTTCGCTGAGCCTGCAATTCAAGCGTCTTGCCCACCGCCTCCCCCTGGCCGGTTTGCTTGAACTCCGGCAAGGCGGCCAGGTGCGCCGCATGGTAACGCGACGGCGCAATCAGGCCATGGAGGTTATGCCCCATTGCTTCGTCGCTCGTGTAATTGAAAACACCTTCGGCGGCGGGATTCCAGTAGGTCACCCTTCCTTCCGGATCCATCATCAGAATGGCGTCCCGGGCAGAACCGGTAATAGCTTTCAGTCTGGATTCACTCTCCCTGAAAGCTTCTTCAGCCCGTTTTCGTTCCACGATCTCGATTTCAAGCTGCCGATTCTTCTCGCCCATATCTCGTTCCTTGATCGTGGAATCTACCAGCCTGGTCTGCAGAATCAGAGATCGTACCGTTAATCCAAAAATGAAAAAGACGCCTGTGAAGATGACCGACGCCTGAATCGCCATGTTGATAAGAAGCTGGTCAGGATTAAGTTCTCCGAAAGCGTCCTTTGCATCGACGATGCGCACCAGGGAAAAGGGAGTATCTTTCACGGAAATACGCAGGGCGATTCTTTTCTTGCTTACAGAACCTTCATTTCTGGTCTCGAACGATTTGATTTCTCCTACGGCGAGGGACTGGAGTTCCGGCAGATACAATGGCAGGGAGAAAGGCGCGGCGCCGATAGACAGGAAATGATCTCCTTCCGGTGCAACGAGAAACATCAGTCGATTGCCGGGTGCTTGTTCCTTGAGTAGATGCTGATCTACGATCTCCGGCCTGATCCACGCGATAATCTGCCCTGCATATTTATCCTTATGGTAATAAGAAACGGAGGCCAGGAGCTCTTTCCGGTCCGGGGAGGTTGTAATGACACCATTTCTGAACTTATGGTTAAGAAATGATTTCCATTTCTTCGCGCCTGATCCCGTTTGATCTTGACCCGAAACATCGACGATGGTTGAGCCATCTCTCTCGATCAGAACGATTCTTGAGTAGATTCTATCCTTTCCCACCTGCTTGCGTTCCATCAAATCAATGAAAAGTTCCCTGATCGGGATCAGACTGAGGTTCAGGCCGTATTCCATGCTCATGCCCAGGGCCTTGTTTTCAAAGAAACCAGAAATTTCCCTGCTCAATGCCAGATTGACAACGTCGTCTCTCCTTTCGGAAAAAAAGTAATCGACAGAGGCGGCCCGTATTTCGCTATCCTGTTTCAATTGTGTGACAAGGTTTTTCTGCAATTCGGTCTGGGAGGTGTAGTTTGAAATGAGCAGATAGACCACATAGGCCACCAGGGACAGACCAATGGCAAGGGCGATCGCATAGGTGAGATAAAATGATCTCTTCTTTTTCAGTGTAACCTTTAGCAAGTTTGGCGCTCCTGAACTTCAGTGTAACATGATCATTTCATTTTGATAAATTCCGGGAAATAAATAAAGCGCGACCAGGGAATCCGGCACATCAAGCAGCGTTGGTCCGGATTATCCTTTGGAGCAAAATTATTTTCCTGCCGAGAGGTCCCGGATTTCCTTATCCGTCAGAGCGCGGTTAAAGATGTTAGCTCCATCCAGAGAACCGTTAAAAAAGCTCGAACTTCCGTTCTCAGCACCGAGATAAACAGGCAATTTGCTGTTACTGGTTCCGGCACTACCCACAGTTCCGCTTAAACCGGTTTTCACCAATAAAAGCTCTCCGTCCTTATACAGATTCATGGTGGAACCATCGTAGGTAGCCGTAAGATTATGCCAAGCATTATCCTTAATGACAAGATCAGCATACCCTTTCCCGGCAGCATAGGTCCCGGTAACGGAAACATATTTCCCGTCCAGATACATATCGGCGCCGGGCATAAGACCGTCCCCGCTTGGCCCCAAACTCAGGTGAAAATTAGAATTTTTCGAAAGAAGCTTTTGACCCTGGGGAGCTATCCCATCAGTAAAATCCTCTCCCGACTTGAACCAGACGCTGTATGTTATCTGCTCATATGGCATTTTCAGCACCCCGTCTCCCGGAATCGCCACATAATCATTCTTACCGTCAAGGTTCAATACAGTACCTCGCTGAGGGTCATCGCCCCACAGGGCGCCGTACACGGTCCCGATGGATTCTCCTGCGCCGATCGTAGCTCCCCGACCTTCATCCATATTCCAGGCTGCCACCAGACCTTCCATGGGAGGTTTCGACAATGAGGATGAAGGTGCATAATGGAGCGAACAACCGACCAGCGGATACGTCGGGTACGTGGGATCACCGACCATCCACGCATACACACCTCCGGAAGGGCACTGGTAACGGCTGTCAATGGCCAGGTAAGGGCTGGTGTTATTCAGATAGTATGTCCGCTCATCCTGCTCGATATTGTAGCGGTTGGAAAGGCAATTCGCCTTGCGACCCTGTTCAAGATAGGCGGCAAGCAAGGGCAAGGCGACACTCAAGAGCACTCCGATGAGGGCAATCACCACCATCAGCTCGACAAGGGTGAATCCATAATTATTCCTCGGAGAGGATGCCTTCATGGCTATTTTTTCAACTCCGGCACGGGGTTCTTTTTCGTAACCAGGATATCACGGAAGCCGTGGACCCCCGGATTCGGACAATGAACTTCCGCATTGGCGCCCGCCCTGATCAGATAAGGCTTGCCGGTCGCCGGACAGGCAAGAGCTTGACCGGCGGCCGGGCGGCCCTGCTGAATCAGATAGGCGATCTGCCAGAGATTTTTTATACATTTGTCGGTTATTTCATCGGTATCGTAGCTTCCCATCCGGATCGGTTTGGGATCCTTGGTCGCCGACATGATCCGGGGAGCCTGATAGGCAATAACCCCGAAACAAATGATGATTACCGAAATCATGGCGACCTTCCAAGCCACGGTTTCCCGGAGCCGTTGCAATTTTGGCTTTTCGACCGGCGTGTCTTTGATATACCTTTCCGCCCGAGTCATCATACACTGGCTGCAATAGACATCCCTGTCCTCACAGGACTGTTTTTCGATACTGCCGGTTACGAGTTTGCCGCACCCCTTGCAGAGAATTTCCTGTCTATCCTGGTCTCCCATAACCTCTCCTTATCCGATAATTTCGCTGTATCTACTTGACAACGGTCAGATTATCAAAATTTACCGTCCCTCCCCAGGTCCGAAACCCACCGGAACCGGAAGCAAAGCTGCTGTCCGTGAAATCCATTATAACCTGGTTGTCCACCTTTATGATCTGCCGGTTGCCTACAACGGCGATGCTGATATCGTGGGCCTGATTTAAGACGGGAAATCCTGCCGGCATGGATACGCTCTGGAAGGGAGACTGTTCCTGGCCAGCTATAACCTTTCTGACCAAGAATTTATTCCCCAGACCAGGATCGTACTGGAAAATATAGCCGGTAATATTCGGGTTGCCGTCGGCACGGTAATAAATCCCGTAGCCATTACCTTTAGTGAGATCGGCACTGACCTTGATCTCGTAATCCGTCCAACTGTTATCGCCAAAGGCCAGGCGTGATTCTCCCGTTGAGGTACTGGTAAGGCTCCCATTATTAATATTCCAGGTCCCCATAAGGCTTTTCAGATTATCCATATTGTCAAAATTACTTGAAAACAGGACATTGGCCGTTTCTCCCGCCAGGATGGTAGCGTAATGGAGTGAGCAACCGAGAATCGGCGTCGGCGTCCGCTGGAGCCATACATAAACGCCGCCGCTGGCGCACGTCGGTTCATGGGTCAGGAGCCCCGACCCGACCAAGTCACTGAAGGTCGAACTGGGCCCGTTTTTCTCCATTACATAGGTGGACTCCGCATGCTCGGTATTATAGCGCTCGGAGAGACAGGCCGTCGCCCGGGCCCGATCCACATAGGGCAACATCACCGGCACGGCGATGGATAAGAGCGCCATAACCACACCGATGACCACCATCAGTTCAACCAGGGTAAATCCTTGGTTATCCCTTTTCATCTTCTTTCCCTATCTCTTTCTGTCAATCAATTCAGATCGCGCCTTTCCAATGCCTTTTTGACCCTCATGAGCAGAGCGTCTTTTTTTACCGGTTTCTTCAGATAATCCAGTGCCCCTAATTCAAGGCCCTTGACCTCATCCTCCTCTTCCGATCTGGCTGTAAGAAACATCAGGGGGGCCTTAATCCCCTTCTGGTTGATGATCTCCAAAAATTTGAACCCGTCGAGATTGGGCATATTGATGTCCGACAATATCAAATCAAATTGTTTTTTTGCCAGCACCATCAGGGCGTCGATACCATCGCCGGCCACAGACACATCATAGCCCTGCTTGGTAAGGATTCGGGAGATGAGCAGCTGGTTATCCGGATCGTCCTCTACCACAAGGATAGAGACGGCGCCACGAGGATGATCCGGCGTCTCTCTCCTGTCTTGTGTAATATCTTCTTCCTTCGTGAGACTCCAAATCTCCTCCACCAGGACCTTTTCATAGACATCCTTCACCGGAAATAGATGGGTCTTCACCTTCTCAACGGCATGGTGGCTGATGAGATAGTCACCTCGGCGGTGTATAAAGTCCCGAAACTCGGAAATCGGGATTCCGGCCCGGATCTTGTCCAAAAGCTCTTGATCGAAAGCGATGATCTCATAGATCCCTTCCCTGCCAAAATAGCCTTCCCGGCACTTTGCGCAGCCCACAGGATGGGCGACATGGGTCGGCAGATCTTCGGTAAAGGGACCGAGTATTTCTGCCTCTGCCTCCGTAATAGGTTCGATCTGCTTGCAGAAGGGACAGAGCTTTTTCAAAAGCCGCTGGGCAATTATGCCGAGAAGGGCCTCGGCCATGACCTCACGAACCACCCCGAGGCGTTCGAGGCGGAAAATCGCCGTAGTGGCATTGTTGGTATGGAGGGTCGAGATGGCCATGTGACCTGTGCTGGCAAAATCAACAGCTATCCTTGCCGAAAAGGTGTCACGAATTTCTCCCATATAAAGGGTATCCGGATCCTGACGAACCGAGGACTTCAGAAGGGCGTCAAAGGTAACCCCCGCCTTTTCATTGACCTGTTGCTGGTTGGCATTGGGAATCCGGTATTCCACCGGATCTTCGACGGAGATGAGACTCCGGGACTTTGTATCCACGTGGGAGAGGAAACTGTAGATTGTCGTTGTCTTTCCGGCGCCGGTCGGACCGACTACGAGAATTAGTCCGTAGCGGCGCGTGGAGAAATACGCCATCGTCCTGACCTGGGCGTCGGTCATGCCGAGTTCGCTCAACTCCTTTGGTTTGGCGGTGGGTTCGAGTACTCTTATGACCAGGCTTTCTCCGCTCGGCGTCGATGTCGTCGCCAGACGGAGCTTGAATTTCCTCTTGCTGACCATGATCTCCACCGAACCATCCTGGGGCTTCAACCTTTCCGTAATGTCCATCCCGGCCAGGGCTTTGAGACGGGAGATGACCATTGTCCCCGTCTGCTTCTTCAGGTGGAAGATGTCCTGCAGGTCGCCGTCGATGCGATAGCGGACAACGGTATCCTTTTCCTTGGGCTCGATGTGGATATCGCTGGCCCTTTCAATAACCCCTGTATACAGGATATTGTTGGACACATAGACGACGGGGCGCTTTTCTATATCGGCGTCTGAAACAGGTCCCACATCTTCAATCACAGTGGTAGTGATCGGAATATCTTCCCCTTCCTCCTCCATCAGCTCCGGCGACTCGCCGCCCGCCTCCCCCGGGGGCCTTTTTTTCCCCTGTTTAAGGTTTTGATCAAGGAGGCCACGAATGTGGCTGGGATCGGCAATGATGAGACGCAAGGGTTGATCGGTTGACGTATTTTTTTTCAGAGCATCGAGAAGTTCCCAGTCAAAAGGATTGCTGAGGAGAAATGCGGGCTTGCCTTCATCGTCAAGAACGGGGACAACGATGTTCCAGCGGCAGAATTCGATGGGCATCAGTTGGGTATTTACCTCATCATAACTGACAACCGTGACATGGGGAAGATTCAGGAATTCCGCTACCAACACGGCAAAATCACTTCCCGGCATGCCGAGTATCCCCGCGAAGGCATAAAAATCGGCAATCTTGACCTTTGCGAGCGCCTGTCTCTCTGTTTCGGACTGGGCAAGGCGCTCGGCAATGTACTTCTTGAACTTGCCAAAATCGGGATGCAGGAGCCGACCGTCAACAAATCCTTGAGACGCCGGCGCCTCTTTTGCGGGTGAATTTCCGGAACTATCGATCATTCGACGCCCCGCACTTCAAGATCGGAGAAATCACCCGGACGAATTTATCTTTTTCTTCGCTCATCACCATCTCATGTCAGGTCTGGTAAACGACGTCCACCCGATTCAGGAATGTTTTTAAAGCCTCCGTCTGCCTGCTTATTTCTTCTCCATGATCAATTTTCGCCGCATCTTCAATTGCCCTGCCAATATCGGTAATCTGATCGAACCCATACCCGCCGCCGGAGCCCTTCATTTTGTGCCCGATAGAACGGATCGCGTCGAAATCTCTCTGTGCGAGGGCTGCCCGGATCGCCGCAATGTCCTTAAGACGATTCTCCAGATATCCCGGGATCAGATCCCGAAGATCCTCATCCACAAAAACCACAATTTTTTTGTTCTGATTATCTTTTGCCTGGATAATCATCTGCTTCCCTCTTCTATGCTCTCTGAATTACTCGTCCTGAATATCAAATACCTCTTTATTTTACAAGCGGATCTACCCTCAACCTCCCGTTCCTGGAGGCGAAAATGACGACATCTGGTCCGCAGGAACGATCAGGATCATCCCTCGCAGATACCGGGAATACACTCCCTCCGGAGGTCCCATGCCGTTGAATTCTTTCCCCGGATAAAGAGTCGTGATCGCCGCATGACCCACGACTTTCTTGCCCTGTTGTCCCCGTTCGCTCGTCGTCCTGACGCTCCAGAAATTGTGAAAGACCAGGGGCTCCCCGTTTCGGGAACCGATATAGAGCATGATGTGTCCCTTCAGCCACAAAAGGGTTAAATAGGGAACCCCCCGGGCAATGATGATCTTCTTTTTTTCTGCTGCGGAAAGGTTGGACAGATCCACGTAGAGGCCGCCCTCGCTTGCTTGGTCGGCAGAATGTCTGGGAAGCCAGATACCGAAGGGGGCAAAAAGATCGCGGATCATGGCGGAACAATCGCGGTTGTTCCGCAGCCCGCCCCAACCGTAGGGTTCACGGATCATTTCGTTAGCCAGGGACGCTAAATGACAGAGGGTCAGGGAGAGGGGCCTCGTCATTGCTGTCTCCTTCAGCAGGGTAGCCTTACGCATCTCCGCCTGTCCCTGTTCACTCTGCACCGGCACAAGGATTTCCACGGTATCTTCGCTTTCCGCCGTTTTCGGGAACATGGCCCCCAAAGAGGCTCGGAAACGGAATCCTTTATCATCATAAATCGGCGTTTTGTCGCGAATGACAGCGGCATGTGGTCCCTGCTCCCAGCGCTTGACAAACTCGGGGGTGACGACAGCCAGTTCCTTCAAAGACATCCATCCCAAGGCATAACCGGTTTCAACCACCGCCCAGGCTTTGTCTTTGGAAACATGGGAGACATATACGGGCGTGCCGGGGGCAATCGACGAAACCTGGAGTTTATCAAAAGGGCGATTTTTTTCCCCGGCAAGGGGCGTCCGGAAATAAACAGGATTGGCTGCCGGAAGATGACGTAAATTGGCCGCATCAATTGTTATAGCCTTCACGGACGCATTGGGATAAGATGGGAGTCCGGCATTGGCTGCCATTTTCCTAATCCAGGCACTGCGGCGCCTGCTGCTTTTTCTACCATCCCGCGAATCATTTTTTAACTTCACCCATGCCTGTTCCACATCGATCTTCGCAAATCGCGACGTTGCCTGATGCCATGGCATGAAAAAGTTGGCAAGGTACTGTTCATCCATCTTTCGTTGCCATTCCATACTCACCAGCGGACGCTCGCATTGCGCCTTGTCCACGTAAGAAAAGTGATCCTGACTGAATTCCCGAATATCTCTGATGACATCCGGGTTGCTGTTACACCCGGACAACCAGACGGCCAGGCAGGCCGCAAAAATAAGGCCATAAGGCCTTGCCCCGCCATTTTGCATATTCAAACTACTGTAACTTGTCATGATTTATGGTAAGCTTTTTTCCAGGATTCGGCAATCGATATTATCAATCGAAGACATTAATTTTTTATGGCATTCTCTCACGAATCTTGATAATAACATCATCAAATAAGATTATTTCTGAAGGAGGGGCGCTATGGTTACGGCAAATATGCTGAAAGAATTCAATTTTTTTAAGGATTTTACGAATGAGCAATTAGAGAGACTGTCCTCCATCGCCACAGAGGAGACCTACGCAGCAGGAAGCCAGATGTATAAAAAGGGTGATCCGGCGCGAAGCCTTTACATCCTCCTGGAGGGGAAAGTGGTCATGTCCCTCGAATCATACCTGGGACCACACCGGCCGCCGATGCAGGTGACGGTGGATACCATCGCCCGGGGAGAAACCATGGGTTGGTCCGCCGTCGTTGAGCCTTACATCTTTACCCTGGGGGCTTTATGTATTGACAACACCAGGCTCTTTGCCCTAGATGCGGCAAAAATGCGTGGTTTGATGGATGAAGACTGTGACCTGGGATACAAAGTGATGAAGGCCATCGCCAAGACCATTGCCTCCCGCCTTAGCCATACGCGCATTATTCTGGTGGGGGAAAGAGGCCTGTCACACCTGACGGAATACTGAAAGGCAGGTGCACAGATGGAAAGCAAGGTCCTGATTTACGGCAAAGGCGGTTGTCCATACACAGACCAGGCCAGGTCGGCCTATGGGAACCGAGCGGTCTATGTGGATGTGAAAAAGGACGCCTCCGGGCTTCAGGAGATGTTGAGGCTTTCCGGGGGGAAGCGTCAGGTCCCCGTCATCGTGGAGGGGGAAAAGGTAACCGTCGGTTACGGCGGCACGTGAGGCGTATAAAGACCCATCGTTGATGGGCCACCACCAACCGGCAACATTTGACCATTCAGGGGGCAATTTGCATGAAAAACAAGAGTCTGGAGACGATTCTGGGAAAGGCCATCAGGAACGAGGAAGAAGCCTTCCGGTTTTACATGGACCTCTACAACACCGTTGAAGACAAGGTCGCCAAGAATACGCTGGTTTTTTTGGCAGATGAAGAAAAAAAACACCGGGACTATCTTATCAAATATCGTGACGGCGTTTATCCGGAAAATGCCATGACCGTCTCGGAAGAAACGACAGCCGCAATCAAGGAATTCGCGGAAAACCCTGGCATCAAGAAAACATCGCAGGCCAAGGATGTTTTTCTCGCGGCTGCCGATCGGGAACTCATCGCCTACAACTTCTACAAGAAGCTCGCCGACATCCATCCCTCAGGGGAGGTCAGGGAACTCCTTTTGCGTATGGCCCAGGAGGAACTCAAGCACAAGGAGAAGATGGAATATCTATACGACAATACGGCGTTTCCCCAAACAGCGGGGGGATGAACAAAATATTTTTCTCCTCATTGACACGACCTGAACAACCTGATAAGCACTGCGTCGATAACATTATACTGTGGCAAAGGAGGGGTTAACAATGAAAACCCTTGTCCCTACTAAAGTTTTTTTCACCAAAGGGGTTGGCACCCATAAGGATGAGCTTCATTCTTTTGAACGGGCGCTCCGGGATGCGGGCATTGAAAAGTGCAATCTCGTTCAGGTCTCCAGTATTTTTCCTCCGGGCGCAAAAATGATCTCCCGGGCCCAGGGACTGCCGATGCTTGTCCCCGGAGCGATCACTTTCTGCGTCATGAGCAGGGCCTGCAGCAATGAACCCAAGCGTCTTCTCGCCGCCTCCGTCGGTTGCGCCATCCCGGCCGATAAGACATCGTATGGTTATATCAGTGAACATCACGCCTTCGGCCAGACGGAAAAACAGGCCGGAGAATATGCCGAAGACCTGGCCGCCGCCATGCTCGCTTCGACTCTAGGCATTGATTTCAACGTCGACGAAAGCTGGGACGAAAAGAAGGAAATCTTCAAGATTAGCGGCCAGATCATTCGTACCCGCAATGTAACTCAGTCATCCATCGCCAAAAACGATGGCTACACCACCGTAGTCGCTGCCGCCGTTTTCGTCTTCTGAATGGACTTGGATACCGCGAAGAGCGGAAATGACCATTTTAAAGCGCTAAGGACAAAGCAGTACATAGCGCTTAGACGTTGGTGAACCATTTTTACCGGCCATGCAAAAGATTACCAGGAAAGAATCTCTGCCCCAAGAAACGAGTCTAAACCTTGGAGAGGTTGAGATACCCTATCTGATTTATGATGCTGATGGTCCTGCGCTCATGTTTCTTCACGCCACCGGCTTTCTGCCCTGGCTGTGGCATCCTCTGGCAAGAGAGCTCTCACCCCCTTACCGTGTCATTGCCCCCTACTTCTGCGACCATCGGGAAACATCTAATGAAAACGGCGGGCTGAGTTGGCTGCTGCTCGCCCAGGACCTTGCCGCGTTCTATAACGCCTTGGATCTTGAACCGCCATTTCTGGTCGGCCACTCCATGGGGGCGACGATTATGACCCTCGCCAACTCCCGTTTCGGCCTGAAGGCCCGGGGAATGATCCTCATCGAACCCATTTTTCTACCCCAGGATTATTACGGTCTCCAGATTACCATAGAACAACACCCCCTGGCCTCAAAATCCATCAAAAGACAAAACTACTGGAATTCGAAAGGAGAAGCCGGAGCCTATGTCCGCTCCCGTCCTCTCTTTAAGAACTGGGATGAAGAGATGATGGATCTCTACATACAATACGGAATGAAACCTGGTGAATCCGGAGGACTTCAACTTGCTTGTTCACCGCAGCGGGAAGCAGCCCTGTTCATGGGGGGGATGCAATATGATCCCTGGCCGGACTTGAGTAAAGTTACCTGTCCGGTATTGGTTTTGGAAGGCGAAATGAGCGAAAACCGGCATTTTATCGATCTGCAGAAAGCGACGTCATTATTTCCAAAGGGGACCCATCAGGTGATCCAGGGGGCCGGGCATCTCATTCCCATGGAGAAACCGCGGGAAATTGTCAGTATTATAAAGACCTTTTTTGGTTCCCTGACAGGCTGAGGATATGAAAAGTGGTTCATCCGGAAATATAACGGATGATTATCAAATTGCGGCGCATGTGATTTTTGAAGCAAGTACTTATCAATCGAGGCCATTATGATAGACAATTGGATGAAACAAAAGGCACTGGAAATACTCGTAATCATGAACACTGCCATTGTCAATTTACGACTCTATCCCCCGACTAGCTCCATGATCATCAACACCGTCGATCGGCTTTACCAAAACCTGCAAATGGCATTTGAAAGGGAACCTTCTTTGATTATTTCAGAAGCGGATAAAAATCTTCTGATCGGAGACGAAATGCTGAGCCAGAAGGATCTGGAAAGGCCGCAAGTAGCCGCCTTTCTCGGATTGCTGCTAAATTTTGGCGTAAGAAGCATCACTTTCAAGAACGATCTGACCAGGGAAGATCTCTCCTCCTTTCTGGAAATCATGGGGGAAAAGCCGGAAACTATTAAGCAGGCAGGGGGCTTGCCGAATGTAATGACACAAAAGAATGTGTCTCATATTCTCCTAGATCATAAAATATACGTTGCAACGGATGGTAACCATCAACTCATTGCCAACCTCGAAATCAAGGATGATGATATTATTAAATACCTTATAGGGGGCGCTGATTCGGGGTTGGAACTGGATATCCAGCAAGTCAGGGAATTGGCGCAGAATGCAGACTGGCTAGAGCAAGTCTTCAAGAGCGGCATGAGTAAGCTCATCAATAATGAAAATTTACTGCCGAATATTCAGTTGTCGGAGAACATGGTGCGGATGCTGGGTATCCTTGACAAGATTGTCGATAAAATGGACCAGGACAAGTTCGCCCAACTCATTGCGAAATCCATTGCCGAGCTGGATGCGGATATGATCGGCCTCGTGTTAACACAAGGCATCGACCAGTTATTCAACGGGAAATTGTTCCAGGAAATTATAAATGAAATAGATGGCACAAAATTTGAGCAGGTTTTAGAAATGATTGGGGTAATGGAAGGTGATAAGTCCCTGACAGGCATAAATTCGACAATTACTGCTCCCCCAGGCTTCGTTAGTGCCTATCAGCAATTGATGAGTTCAGATAAGGGCGTAGAACTTCAGCAAAGAAGCGAAGAGAAAAAGACCAGAGAAAAAGATGAGAAGGAGGAAAAGATTCGTGCCCTAAAGCAGGAAGTCGAACCCATCCTCAGAGGACATGAAGAAAGCTTTATGAATCCCTCCTTGATGGCCTCCATAGCCGGTTTTGTCGATAATCTGGCTGATCATGAAGAATTTGAAACGGCTGATGCCCTTATTGACCGTCTCGCGGAAGCGCTGCTGAGTGACAAACAAGGTGTGCGCGATCAGGCTGCTGCGACCTTGGTAAAGGTTATCGACAATCTTCCGGAAAGGCGGCAAAAAGAGGTCATCTATGAGCTGTCAGAGACGCTGACAAAATGGATCAACCTGGAAACATCAACTACTACGGCCTATAAAAAGATCTGTTACCGGTTAAAAGACCAGATACTGGCCCTTATTCGTGAGAAACACTATGCTGAATGTTTGCCGTTGCTGAGTATCTTTCATCTCATCGACTACGGTCTGCTGGACAAGAATGAGACGGCCCAAAAAATCGCTTCGGATATCATCATGGAATTATCTTCCCCCGAACGACTGGATGTGCTCTTTAGAGATTACGCAACTGCCAGAGAAAAAGAACAGAAAGATCTCGGGCGTGTGTTATCGAGGTTGGGATCTGCCTCTTTGAGTCGGTTAATGGACATATTGCGGGATCATTCTGACAGTGATGAGCGTGTTAAAATTTTACATCTATTGATAGAAATTGGTCAGCCGGCCCTGTCCGTCATCAGAAACGAAACCCTTCGTGAACATCCCTGGTTTTTTCACCGGAATTTAGCCTATTTACTGGGGCATATCAAGGGCCCGACTACCATCGAAACTTTACAGACTATGCTAATGCATAAGCATGACAAGGTTCGGCAGGAAGCCTTGAACAGTCTTCACCGCGTGGGGGAAAACGAAAAAGGGCCGGTCCTCCTGGCTATTTTGCCGGCGGTTGACGATGCCTTTAAAATGAGTATCATCGAAATGTTGGGTAAGATTAAATACAAGAAGGCAACACCAGCCCTCGTGGAGATTTTGAAGGGACGTCCGTTTGTCGTATCTTCGGCAAGAATTGATCTGGAAGAGATGATCTGTGTTTCCTTGGGAAGAATAGGCTCGTTGGAAGCAGTTCCTATTTTAAAAGAGATCAGTAAGCCCAAGTTTTTTAGCGTGACAACCTATCATAAAAAAGTTAAGAATGCCGCCGCCATGGCGCTAACGGCTATCAAACCATAGACCTTTTGCATGGGCTCCTTCTTATACAACCTTTGCACAGTACCCTTACTTTGACGCCTTTTTCTGCCGCTTCAGGATCGCTTTAAGGATTTTTTTGTCTGTGATGATCTCCTTTGCACTGCTAACGTCACGGGAAAAGTAGCTGCTCTCAGGCAGTATATCTCCTTTCCCGGTGGGTACAAAGGGAGTTTCCGGCGTCATTTTCCCTCTTTCGGCAGGGGCAGAGAGTGTTGCCGATGTCTTGGCGACAGATCTCCTACTCTTGATCTTCGCGATAATGAACTGGGCAAAACTCTTTCCGAACTGGCCAATGAATCCGGCTGCCAGTACAACCAAGGCCCATTGCAGGATTGACCAGGTTCTGATATCCAGGAGGTCGGACATAATATTCTACCTGAAGGTTATGAATCCACTCTTTTCCAGCCAGTTGACAAGCCCGGTAATATCGTTAACATCGAAACAGGGAACTCCCGCCCCTAATGGTTCATCGCTGACCAAGGCAATGAGGTTGTCGTTTTCCCCACACAGGCGCTCCCGACGCAGGGACGGGCGAAAGACCTCGATCTTTGGATAGGGGTTCTGCTTGAATCCCTCCACGATAATCAGGTCCACATCCCGGATGTAGCGGTCCCTCAGTTCGGCTATCTCATAATCCCGCTCTGTATCTTCCACCACCGCCACCTGATGTGGCGAGGCGATGACGGTCGTCCGGGCTCCCGCCTGCTTATGGCGCCAGCTGTCCTTCCCCTCGTGATCGATGGCAAAACCGTGGCGGTTATGCTTGATCGTCGCCACCCGCCAGCCCCGGCGGATCAGTTCGGGGATCATCTTCTCGATAAGGGTTGTCTTGCCGGAATTGGACTTCCCGACGATAGAAAGCATGGGAATGGTTTTTGACATGCTTCTTACATATCTGATTACGGCTCTCGACTCAAGAGGATTTCCCTGATGATATCTTCCCTCCCTCCCCTCTGCCAGAGAAGAAAAGATTTCTTCTGCCCCTGCAAGGGTTGGGGTGGGGTCTATAGAACATTCCCGTCTGCCGAGGAACCAGGAACATTGGGCTACGCAAAAAACATGGCCATCACCGACGCCACAAATGTAATCAACGCAGAGATGATGAATGCGGTTTTTATGACCTGGCTTTCGATTCCCAAAGCATCTATCGTTGCCGCAGCGTTTTGAAGCTTCGCCGGGGAAATGACACTGGCTAATCCCCCACCTATGGCGGTTACGGCGGTTACTATCAATGGATCTACATTAAGGAGCTTGGATGTCAACAGATGGTATTTGGTAAACATCGCAATCGTGGAGGCCTCGCTGCCACTTAAGAAACCGCCAAATAGCCCGAGGTAGCCGCTTATGAAGGGATAGAGGGATCCAAATGCCAGGGAAGACCCTTGCGCCAGCGTCCAGATCATGTTGGAAGAAGGCTCAACGATTTTCCAGGCGGATCCCAGGTTCTGAATTCCGGAGTTATTCATCACGAAGGCGATGGCAAAAAAGATTGCTGCGGAAAGGGCCGGCCTGGGCGCCCGCTTGATCCACTTAGCGAAAGTCGCCTGCAAAGATCCCCCTTTTGGTCTGATGAATATGATGGAGACAACCGTACTGATCAGCACCCATGTGTAGGCATTCCAGAGCATCCTGGTTCTAAGGACCTGACCCGGTATGATCGAAACGGGCATGGCTATGGTCTTGTAAAGAAGATCAAAAACAGGGGGACAAAAATTGACGGCAAAGGAAGCGGCAATCAATATAATCCAGGGAGAAAGGGCTGTCAGAAGAGACATCTCTTTTTCAATTTTCAGATCATTGTCTGTTAAATGTGTCCTGTCGATAATCGGTTGCCCCTTCATCCTTAGGTAAAGTAACATGACAATCATCGTGGTAAACCCGGAAATAACGCCTGTGAGCACCACACCTCCCTCAAGAAATGGAATATAACTGACGGCTACTGCCATACCACCGTTTGTGAGCCCGGCGATGACACAGGGCGCGAAGCCTTCCTTCATCAACTTCCATCTTCCCACGATCCAGAGCATCCCGAAACCGATTAACATTGAAATAATGGGAAGAAATTTGGCAAATACTCTCGCAGATTGAACAAGGGGTGTCCCGGTGAGATCGGAGTAAACCACCAGGGGTGCACCGAGAAGGGCAAACGTGCAAAGGGCATCAAAACCTATTGCCGGTAGCGCTACCGCGATAAACTTTGAGTATCCCAATGCCACGAGAATAGGAGGCAGAATTGAAACCGGGGTAGCGCCCACAGAGACTAAAAGAGTTCCGGCGCCGATGTTGATCAGCATGATCTGTACTGCTTTCTCCCTGGATCCAAAAGTCTTTACAAATACAGCCACCCTGCGGAGAGCTCCTGTCTCCTCCATGAAGGTAATCTGCAATATAGATGTGACCACCATCAAGGATACGGGAAAAGAGGCGATAATACCGGCGATGGAAGAGCGGAGACCGGCTTCAACGCTCGTATTGAAGAACAAGAAGGCAATCACCAGGGTGAAGAACCACCCGATGACCCCGCTTGTATCGGCAGCATAGTTTTTCTTGATCATCAGAAATACGATAAGAACGATCGGAAGCAGGGTAAGAATGACGGATAGAAACAAGATGTCCTCCTTTATTATTTACAGTAATGGGCTCAATGGACGATATTGTTAAGAATGTTCTTGGTCCCGGTATGCCCACTGAGGCCGGTAATTTGGCGCGGCCCCCAGAAGAATACGCGGAAAGAAGCATAAATTAAAGAGGGTGTCAATTTAAAAGATTATTCAAAAGTGCGCATAACCTGGATGAATCGAATATCTCAATTGCTCCCTCTCTTTTAGGGGCGGATGTAGGGATGGTCTATAAATGTTTTATTTGCATTATTCACCTTGCGGCGTTAGGAGTTGTCCATGACTCTGCAACTCATGGACAGCGTTCGACAGATCCTGGCCGCTGTGGAGAAATCATCCGGGAAGACGATAACCTATATCGAAAGGCCGGATCTTCCTGCCCCGGTCAGTCTCAATATTACCGACAAAGACGACCCCCAACTCAAGCTTTTCTACCATCCCCATCATGATGAAGGCGTCAATTATGCAGTCGCGAATCAGGCCGGGCATATCCTCCGACTCTTTGCCGCCCCGCCGGAGGAGCGGTTTGTCTCCGTGGCCAACCGCCAGACCATGGCCCGCTTCATCATGGAAACGGAAAGCGAACTGGAAAGACTGAGTTCTCTTC
This sequence comes from uncultured delta proteobacterium, assembly GCA_903885795.1. Lineage (GTDB taxonomy): Bacteria > Desulfobacterota > Syntrophia > Syntrophales > UBA8958 > UBA8958. The sequence continues at coordinate 58,931 of CAISJV010000019.1, forward strand.
TGGGACGGGATAAAGTCAGAAAGATGATCTCCCTCTGGTATCAGGGGGTGGTCTATCAACTGACGAGAATGCCCCCGGACATCATGGTCAACAGGTGGCTCTATGATGACTGGCCGGAGCTGCGTCCCCTCCTCCTTCAGGGCATCGCGGCCCAGCGGCGTGAAGCCATCCCCTCCCTGTCGCCGGATGTCCGGAGGGCGACGCCCGCCCGTATCTATCGCGCCGCCAACATCATGAACTTCGTTTTTTTCAAATGCCTCGAAGATCACTTTCACGGCGACTTCATCGGCCCTTATCACGGGACGATTTTTATTCTCGACGGCGCCCCCCTGGCCCGCATCACGGCAAGCTCTAATCAGAACAATCACGCGGGCGACCGCAGCATGATCGATCGCTGGGCCGGCGAACTGGAACTGAACAACTGGTATGAGTGGCAACCCTATGTAACTTTTCGAGAAAAATAATTGACATCAGCTTTTCAAATAACGTATCATCAGGGGGCAGATAAAAGGGGGGGAGAGAGAAATCCACCCATAAAGATGGACGTTTCAAACCCCGAATTTTTTATATTTTATAATATTTTATAGAAAGGGAGGAAGATTTTATGAGTTCATTATATTTGATGCTTGGTTCGTTGTGCTGCTTTGCTCTTGCGTATCGCTACTATGCGGCGTTCATCGCAGCAAAGGTCCTCATGCTGGACGACAGGAATATCGCGCCGTCCATTTCCTGTAATGACGGTCAGAATTTTGTCCCCACCAACAAGTGGGTTGTTTTCGGCCATCATTTTGCCGCCATCGCCGGTGCGGGACCGTTGATCGGACCGGTTCTGGCCGCCCAGTATGGATGGGGACCGGGCTTCTTCTGGATTCTGCTGGGCAGCGTCTTTGCCGGTTGCGTCCACGACATGATCATTCTTTTCGCATCCTATCGCCACCAGGGGCAATCCCTGTCCGTCATCGCCGAGAAGGACGTCGGCAAGGTCACCGGCGGCGTCACGGCGATCGTAATTCTTTTGATTATCATCATCGCCCTGGCCGGTCTGGGTGTGGCCGTGGTCAACGCCCTCTTCAATAATCCCTGGGGCGTCTTCTCCATCGCCATGACGATTCCCATCGCTATGATCGTCGGCGTTTACATGTTCAAGATCAAACCGGGGGCCATTCTTTCCGGATCTATCGCCGGATTCATCATGGTCATCCTCGCAGTGCTTATGGGCCCCTATATTGCCGAATCCAGCCTTGCCTCCTGGTTTACCTTCAGCAAGAAGGAAGTTTCCGTGCTCCTGCCCGTCTACGGCTTCTGTGCGGCGGCCATTCCCGTCTGGCTCCTCCTTGCTCCCCGGGACTATCTGAGCACCTTCATGAAGATCGGCGTCATCGCCGCCCTGGGCATCGGCCTTCTCTTCGTGAACCCGACGATAAAGATGCCCTTCACCACGGAGTTCATGTCCGGCGGCGGACCGATCATCCCAGGTCCCTGGTGGCCCTATGTGTTCATTACCATCGCCTGCGGCGCCATTTCGGGATTCCATGCCTTGATCGGCTCGGGAACGACGCCGAAGATGATCGAACATGAAACGGAAATCACCATGATCGGCTACGGCGCCATGCTGACGGAGGCTTTTGTAGCCGTCATGGCCCTCCTCTCCGCCATTACCCTCAATCCGAGCGATTATTTCGCCATCAATACCTCTGCCGCCGTTTATGCGAAATTGAAGATGGCTGTCATCGATCTGCCGGTCCTCAGTCAGTTGGTCGGACTGGACGTAGCTCATCGCCCGGGCGGCGCCATCTCCCTGGCCGTGGGCATGGCCCATATCTTTGCCAATGTCGGCGAGGGGCTCCGGCATACGATGAAGTACTGGTTCCAGTTCATCATCATGTTCGAGGCCTTGTTCATCCTGACGACGATCGACGCCGGCACCCGCGTGGCCCGCTACATCCTCCAGGACATCCTCGGCTATGCCTACAAGCCCTTCGGCAGAAAAGACTGGATTCCCGGCACTGTGGTCTGCAGCGCCCTCGTTTCCTCAGCCTGGGGTTATCTGCTCTACACGGGCGATATTTCCTCCATCTGGCCGATGTTCGGCGTCACGAACCAGACCCTGTCCGCTCTGGCCCTGGCGATTGGAACCACGATCATCCTCAGGATTGGGACCAAGAAGATCTATGCCCTGGTTACGTTGATCCCCTGCCTTTTTGTCACGGTCACCACCTTTACGGCCGGCATCATGAATGTTCAGATGTATCTTGCGAAGGGCATGTTGCTGAACGCCTGGCTGAGTATCGGAGTTATCATTCTTGTGGTCATCATCATTGAAGAAAACTTCCGCGCCTGGCTGAGGCTGCTCAAGACCGACAAGCCCATCGGCATGAATGTTGACCGTGATGTGGTTTACTGTGCGGAGATTTCCCCTGATGCGCCACCCGACGCGAGACCTTAGATTGTTAATACCTTAATCGCTTTTTAACCGGAGGGAGGATCGTTGATCCTCCCTTCCACATTAAAAAATGAGAGTTTGTCGCATGGTTACCATTAGCCAGGAAGCCCAAGATCATGCCATGAAGAATGGAGGGGAGCTCTATCTGGAGTATATCGTCTTGCAGAGCGGCTGCTGCATTCCCTATCAGCCAGGCCCAACCGTCAGATTCGGCAGGCCCCGTGATCCGGCGCGCTTCCATGCGGCGGCAGTGGAGGGAATCACCGTTTTTGTTCCTCGCGAGCTGCCCAATGTTCCCCTTCGTATCACCATTAATTCGTTCATGGGCTTCAAATGGCTCATCGTTGAGGGCTGGCGTCACGCCTGATGACCATGTGCGATACAACCGGACGGTTAAAATCATAATATGGGGCGCTTGAATAAACCGCTCATCACCCCGGAAAGAGGGGAAGCTGATTCCTTCTGGGGTGGTGTCGTCAAGGCCATGGGGCTTGTCTTCGGAGACATCGGCACCAGTCCAATCTATACCCTCGCGGTGGTCTTCGCCCTAACGAAGCCCACATACGACCATGTACTGGGTATTCTCTCTCTCGTCATCTGGACCCTCACGATTCTTGTCACCATTGAATACGCCTGGCTCGCCACCAGCCTCTCCTACAAAGGGGAAGGTGGGGCGATCGTGCTCCAAAGAATCCTCATTCCCCTCCTCAAATCGGGCCGGGCAACGGCATTTGTGGGTATTCTGACCTTCGTCGGCGTTTCCCTTCTCCTCGGAGACGGGGTCATCACCCCTGCCATCAGTATCCTTTCCGCCGTGGAGGGCATCGATATCATCCCGGGAATGGAAGGAACGGGGAGTCATGTTTTGCTTGCCATTGCCATGTGCATCACCGTGGTCCTCTTTCTATTTCAATATCGCGGCACAGACCGGATCGCCTGGGCCTTCGGTCCCGTCATGCTCATCTGGTTTATCGCCCTTGCCGCCTCGGGACTTGCCTCCATTCTTACCATGCCCGAGATCGTCAAGGCCGTCAGTCCCTGGTACGCCATCAAGTTTCTCACCGAAAACGGGGTTGCGGGCTTCTTTGTCCTCTCCGAGGTAATCCTCTGTGCTACCGGAGGAGAAGCCCTCTATGCAGACATGGGTCACCTCGGCCGCAAACCGATCGTCCATGCCTGGTATTTTGTCTGGGTCGCCCTGATGATTAACTATCTCGGCCAGGGGGTCTTCGCCCTGCAACACCCGGAGGCAAAGGTAATGATCTTCGGAATGGTTCAACACCAGGCCCCTTTGCTATACATCCCCTTTCTTATCCTGGCCATCACCGCCACCGTCATTGCCTCCCAGGCCATGATCAGCGGCGTTTTTTCCGTGGTCTATCAAGCGATCACGACCCGGGCCATGCCCCTGATGAAGATCAGCTACACATCCCGAGCCATGCAGTCTCAGATCTACATCGGTTCCGTGAACTGGATCCTTATGTTGGGAGTCCTGTTTATGATGATTGTCTTCCAGAAATCTTCGAACCTTGCCGCTGCCTACGGGATGGCCGTTACGGGCTCCATGACTATCACGGCCATCGTCATGACCATGGTTTTCTACCATAAGACCAAGTGGAAGGTTCCCATCGCCGCCGCCGTCGCAGTTATAAATCTTATGTATCTGACGTCCACCTTCTACAAGTTCCCCCACGGCGCCTACTGGTCACTGGTCATTGCCGCCTTTCCCCTGGCGATCATGCTCATCTGGACCCAGGGTCAGAAACGTCTCTACCAGCGCCTTATGCCTCTTCCTTTCGATACCTTCCTGGTCAGTTATGAACAGGTGTACGGCAAAGGAAGGACCATCCCCGGGACGGCCCTCTTCTTCGTGCGCAGTCTGGACTTTGTCTCGCCCTATATCGTTCATTGCATCCTGAGCAGCAATATCATCTACGAGCGAAACATCCTCACCTCCATTATCCGGACAGATCAACCCTACGGGATGAAGGTCGATTACCGTCGGGATATAGGAACTGGTCTGGATTACTTCGAAATACAAGCCGGCTACATGACCTTTGTCAATGTGGAGGCCCTTTTGAACCATTACGGGATCAAGGCAAAGATCATTTTCTACGGCGTGGAGGACATCATTGCGAAAAACCCCGTCTGGTGGATCTTCAGCACGATCCGGAAGCAATCAACCAATTTCGTCCAGTTCTACAAGCTCCCCGCCAGCAAGCTCCATGGCGTCGTCACCCGCATCGAAATGTAAGTTTGATCGTCATTCACTCTTACCCTTGATTTTATTAGTTTCTGCCGCATTGTCCGATTTTATCTCCGGTTCATCCATGGCTTTTTTAAATCCTTTGATCGCCTTGCCAAGGGAATCCCCGATACCACTGATCTTACCGGGGCCAAACACGATCAGGGCAATCAGAAGGACCACCACCAGGTGCATGGGCTGAAACAATCCTTGAAACATAATGTAATCTCCTTAAAAAGTAACCTCAATAAATCCCTCCCCCCGACCTTAATCAACAGGGGCGGGAGGAGGGCGGTCAAGGAGGGATCTTGACTCTTTTATAGCTCTATTTAATTGTTTTTGTGTTTTTATCCTCCCCCTTCATAAGAAAAACCTTCTTTCCCGGGGTTTCCTTTCTATAGCTTAAATGATTGGGCTTTTTACCCATCAATTTGGTTATGGAGATCAAAAGGGCGTACGATAAGAAAAGAATCAAGCTTGCGGCTTCATCCATGACACGTTAGCTCCTTTCCCAGACTTTAAATGTTTATATTCTTAAATATATCAATCATTTACCGATAGCAATCTTCAAGGCCAGGTCATAATTGGCAATACCGTAACTATTCTCAAGGGTTCACTGAAGATGGGGTAAAGTTATTGAAATGAATCCGGGGGCGCCCGGTCGGGTTGGAAAAACATACCAGGTGGGGAAGGAATCAAACGTTCGGCAGCCTGGCCCATATAGGTCCTGCCGGCAAGATGCAGGAATTGAAGGTCATCCTCAACTCTCCGCAGGTAATTGGGCGACTTACAGATGTGATCTTCGGAATTGCCGGGGTCATCATTGGACAATGTTTGGCTTAAGGTCGGAGTAACGGTCAGAAAGGCATTCTGCACCGCCAGGCCGTCGGTTACAACACCAACGGCAAAGAACAGCAGCAGTATCTGAAGCATTTGCGGGACAACCCGCCTTCGGAGCCACGACATTTTGAACCCGCCTCTTTGAATGGTGAGGGGCATTATATAGTACCGTTTTCAGGAAAACAAGAACTTCTTTGCAACGCCCAGGATGACGATAATTTCCTCATCCATTTCACTCTCGGGCATAGTGCCGGAAGAACCATTGTTTCATCAATTCCACTGCCAACAGGTAAGCGACAAGCATGGCGGTCAGGATCAGGAAGAAGAAGGCCGGCGGCGCCACAAAGCCGAGGTAAACACCGGCCGGGGTGAACGGCAGCAGCACGGCCACTGCTACCACTGCCAGCGAACAGGCGATCAGCCACGGGTTCGGACGGCTTTTGAAGGGGTTTTTACGGGTGCGGATGATGAAGATTACCAGCACCTGCGTGGCCATGGACTCAATGAACCAGCCGGTATGGAACAGCGCCTCTCCGGCATGAAAAAACGCCAGCATGATGTAGAAAGTGAGGAAATCGAAGATTGAACTGACCGGGCCGATAACCAGCATGAAGTTGCGGATGAAGTTCATATCCCAGTGCCGGGGATGACTCAGGTAATCATCATCCACGCGATCCAGGGGAATCGGCAGTTCCGATACGTCGTAGAGGAGGTTGTTCAGGAGAATCTGCACGGGCAACATGGGGAGGAAGGGGAGGAAGAGCGAGGCCCCCGCCATGCTGAACATGTTGCCGAAATTGGAGCTTGTCCCCATCATGATGTATTTCATGATGTTGCCGAAGGTGCGCCGTCCCTCCAGAACGCCGGCATGGAGAACTCCCAGGTCGTGCTCCAGAAGGATCATGTCCGCTGCCTCTTTTGCCACATCCACAGCACTGTCCACGGAAATGCCCACATCGGCCGAATGAAGCGACGGGGCGTCATTGATGCCGTCGCCGAGATACCCCACCACATGGCCGCGTCGTTTCAGGGCGAGGATGACCCTGTTTTTCTGGGCGGGGGCCACGCGACAGAAGAGGTTCACCTGTTCCACCCGCGCCATGAACGCCTGATCATCCATCTGCTGGATTTCCGCGCCCGTAAGCACCCCGATGATAGGGATGCCGAGTTGGGTGCAGACATGCTGGGTCACCAGTTCGTTGTCGCCGGTGATGATCTTGACCGTTACCCGGTCGGCGGCAAGTCCGGCCAAAGCCACTTTGGCGCTCTCCTTGGGGGGATCGAGGAAGGCGGCGAAGCCTGCAAAGGTCAGCTCCGTTTCGTCGCTCACGACCGCATGGGGGTGGTCCATCCCCACTTGCCGTGAGGCGATTCCCAGGACCCGGAACCCCTCTTTACTGAGCTCTTCAAATTGCGCATTGACACTTCCGAGCGCCGCTTTATCCAGGGGACGCAGGACGGCTTCCCCGTCCGCCTCGTAGCTGACCGACAGGCGCAGGATATCTTCGGGGGCCCCCTTCACGACGAGGAGCCTCGTCTTGCCATCGTCCAGGAGGACGGAAACGCGGCGGCGCTCGAAGTCAAAGGGCACTTCATCGATCTTGCGCCAGCGGCTCGCGTCGATTTCCTTATGCTCCAGAATGGCGTCATCCAGAGGGCTTTTCACGCCGGTTTCAAAAAAACTGTTGAAATAGGCAAGCTCCAGAACGCGCTCACTTTCCCGTCCGAGGGGGTCCATGTGGCGCTCCAGGTGGATCCGGGCCTCGGTCAGGGTGCCGGTTTTGTCCGTGCATAAGACATCCATGCTCCCCAGGTTTTGTATTGCCGCCAACCGCTTGACGATCACTTTACTTTTCGCCATGCGCAGCGCTCCCTTGGACAGGGTCACGGAGACCACCATGGGGAGAAGTTCCGGGGTCAGTCCCACTGCCAGGGCAACGGCAAACAGAAACGATTCGAGCCAGGGGCGGTGAAAGAAGGCATTAACCAGCAGGACAAACAGGACAAGGAGAATGGTCATGCGCATGATGAGGAACCCGAAATGGCGCGTCCCCTGTTCAAAGGCGGTGGGCGGGGCCTTGGCAAGAAGGGTATCGGCTATCTCGCCGAGTTCCGTATTCTGCCCGGTGCGGCACATCAACACCTTGGCTGAGCCGCTGATGACTGACGTCCCCAAAAGCACGGTATTGCCGGCCGAGAGGATCTCAACCTCGCCGGGCAATTCTCCGGGAACCTTTTCTACGGGGTACGGCTCCCCAGTGAGAAGGGCCTGGTTGACGAAGAAGTCCCTTGCCTCCAATATCCGGCCATCGCAGGGAACCAGGTCGCCGGCGCTAAGAAGCGTCACATCTCCGGGCACCATCTCCGCAAGAGGTATTTCCAGGGGTTTGCCTTCCCGCAGCACCTTGCCGCGAATTGACACGGACTGGCGTAAACGTTCCGCCGCTTGTCCTGCCCGGTATTCCTGGACGAAATCGAGGGTCACACTGATAATGACGATGACGCTGATAATGAAGAAGCTGGCGGCGTCGCCGGTGAAGGCGGAAAGGGCGCTGGCGATGAGGAGAATTATGACGAGGGGATTTCTGAACTTGGACAGAAATTGAAGGAGGAGCGCCTGTTTTCGATCCCCATGAATCAGGTTGGGGCCGAAACGGATCAGGCGTGCAGCGGCCTCTGCGTTGCTCAGCCCGTCGGGGCTGGCTTGCAGCCGCTCCAAAAGCGTAGCAATCGGCAATTGCCAGAATGGAAACTCTTCTTTAGATTTAACAGTGGATGACGGCATGGCAGCTTCCTCTAAATAATAAAAAATCCCGTTTCAACTCATCTGAGATCTCTTCCGAAAACCCAGAAATAAATAGTCCCGGCGAGACCACACCCCGCGGCCGCCAGCAGGTTAACTGTCGGTGATATTTGCCAGAGAAACGCCCCACCCAAGGCGGCGGCGGAAACGATAACGTCCCGGACAAGATAGTAGAGCCCAAACATCCCTGCTTTATTGTCCTCCGGGGCAAGGTCCATGATCAGGGCCTTGCGGGTGGGCTCTCCGAACTCCTTGAGGCCCCGGATAATAAAGGCGATTACCATCATCGAAAAGGAGTGGGAGAAAAGCAGCACCAAGGGAAAGATGGTGAAGTTGAAAAAGGTGATGACGACAAAGTGTTTTTTTGTGCCCCCGTCGGCGAGGTAAGCAACGGGGATGTAAACGAGTACAGCCGTCGCCATCTCGATCGTCGTGAGAACGCCAAACTGGACGGCACTGATGCTGTTCACCTTCATACACCAGATCACGACGAAAGCGTAGGGGATCTGCTCGGCGAAACGGATCAAAATATCGGAAACAAGCAGGTTTTTGAGGGCCGGAGTCATGAAACGCCATAGCTTCGAGGGCCGTTTTTCCGGCTTTCCCCGGTACGGGTCGTCTTCGATCATTACCTGCTGCAGGACAAGGGAGACGAGTCCGAGGAGCAAGGCGGCAACAAAGGCCAGACGTATACCCGTCTTCTCGCCGTAGAAGGCAATCAGCACCCCGCCGATAATGGGACCCAGCGCCATGGGAATCCGCCGGACGAGAGAATGAACAGAGACCCCCATCGTCCGTTTGTCTGCAGGAAGGGCGCGGGATACGAGGCTCATCGTGGCGGGAAGGGAGATGGCCGTCCAGGAGAGGAAAAAGACGGAACCGATGATGACCGCCTGCCAGTAGGGGAAAAAGATGACGATCAGATACCCGAACATGGCAATAAGGTTGAAGACAAAGAGGGCTTTCTTGTAGCCGAAGCGATCGCTCAGATAGCCGCCGGGGTAGGAGTAAAGGGCGGACAGCAGGTTGTCCATGGCATTCAGGAAGCCAACGGACAAGATACCGCCGCCCAAGGCGAGGAGGTAGATGGGCAGGAACCGCTCCGCCATCTTCTCGCCCAGTCCCACCAGAACTACCATGGCAAGGAGGGCGACGATGCTCTTTTTCAATCCAAAAAAATCGGCGAATTTACGCTGCCAGTTCATGGCCTCATATCTTGGTGGACAATAGGTCAATGTCCAATATCATCGGTGCCCTTTTCCAATTGATACCGTCACCAACAGTTCCCTCAAGATCGTTGTATTGCCCCTGTATCTCTACGTTTGCGTCCCGGTATTCCGCAGCCAGCCTCTTCTGAAGTCGCTCTCCGATCATTTTCTTGATTGCCGTGGCGATAAGCCGGCTTGCTTCACGGGGTTCTACTTCCTCTTTCAAATTCTGATAAATTTCATCAGGCTGCATAGCTGAGGATTTCCAATTCAGCATGATTATTAAGAGAGCCAATAATACCGTCAATCTTCTCCATAACGGCATCCTCAAGCAGGTATTCCCGGCAACTGCCGCACTGGAGAACCGGCAGATTCTTGATAATGACGATGGAATTGTCGTCTACTTTGAAAGGAAGACTCGTAATGCCCTCATTATATTGTCCGCCGCACATGTAACAGTTCATTTTCTCCTCCGTGTTTTTCCGTCCGCCTCCCAATTATTTGAATCAGGTTCGTAACAAGTTATAATAATTATCTTATCATCCAGTTTGTCGATTGCTGTCAGAATATGAAATTTTTTCTTCCCGTGCTTCGCATAAACAAGATAACTTGGCAAGTACTTGTCTTCCGGGTACTCTTCGATTATCTCATATGTTTCAAGGGAAGACAAAATCTCCCGCCTGGGAATATGACGATCTTTTAATCTCATGTTGACATGATATGTCCAGTACAAGCGACCGCTCTGAATGTGATTTTTAATAAAATCAAGTGCATCCATTGATTATTTTCAACTCCTTTCCTCAACGATTTTGATTTCCTCTTCCTTCAGGCCGTAGAGTTCATAGACGAGGGCGTCGATCCGTCGGTCAATCGCTGACATATCTGCTCTGTAAATGATTTCGCACTCCAGAGATTTTGTTGATCCTCCGTCTTTGGATCCCTTAGCGTTTGTTTGCTGGAACTTATAAGTGGGACATGATTTCTATCGCAATATCGATTCTCATCCACTGACGCTTATTCGGAAGAACCAAAAAATTCTATTGGCGTTTTAATTTGCTTAAGCGGCTTCTTGTTTTAAAGAACAATAATCCACATATTACTGCGCCCATAATAATCGAAAAAATCCAATCGTACCAATGAAAGAATTGAAGGGCTGTAATGAATGTTATTGTGCCAAGCGGTAGTAATAACACAGAATTTGTAATCAAACCAGGATTATAGGTGGGCTTACCGGATTGAAAAACTATTGTATGCATAAAGTTGTTAATCGTTAACTCAAATAACATCATGGAAAAACCAATCCAGGGTGCAATATTGGCAAGAATAGCGCCGATAATTACCGCCGGCCATGCAATAACAATGTTTACCTGAAACACATAGCCTTCATCAAGTGGAAAATCGGGATCGGTTTTGGAACCAAAAGGAGATTTTAAATTGAAATATTCCTTAAAACTTAAAGGCGATAAAACATATTCTTCACATTCATGAATCATTAAAAAGGGCAAATGAAGCCATAAAAGAAATTGATAAAAAGACATAGAATTTCTATAATAAATTAGAATGACCAACAATACCGGGGCGATAAACAAATTTGCGCTTTGCCAGAACCAATTGACTTTTTGAATATTCATAAAACCTCCTTCATCCAGCGCGCATGCCAATAGTTTTCATTCATAGTGAAATCACATGCCGCAATGTTTTCATTGTTAAGGGAAAGACATGGACAGGCATAGGAGGTGTAAAATAGCTCCTCGTCAGATATAATTCATTTCCGCCACTGAGCATTTCTTTTAAGCTTTTCTTACAATTATCTCTTCGATTTCGCTTAGTATGTCATTGATATTTCTTGATAAAGACTCTGCAATAGTATCAGACGGCAAATGAACATGATGGGGAAACGATGACAGTTTCTTGGCCCGCGGATCAGAAGCGAGGATTGAATCGAGTCCTCTATGTGGCGTATATATTTATTCAGTTTCGACATGGACACCTTCAAGGGCGAAAAGTTTTTTTTCAAGACGTGCCAGCGTCTCCAATTCTCCCTCCCATTCGATCATTTCCATATCGTCCACCTTACCGTAAAGAAGGTTCATGGTTTCCGAAAAACCATATTTTTCTTCAAAGTTCCTGATTTTCGACCTGACGTTTTGAACTGTTTTTCTCAATCAATACGCCTCGTTTTGCAGCATGACGCCTATTCTTTCCGCCACCCATTGGTCACTTGTTTCAATAATTACCCGCGTCATATGTCCCTCCCTGCTTGAAAAAATAATCAAAGACGAATTTAACTCTTAGATGCTTTATTTTAGCTGCTTTGCCATGACAAGTCAATCAGCTTCGACGATGCGGATTTCTTCTTCCGTCAGGCCGTAGAGTTCATAGACGAGGGCGTCAATCCGCCGGTCAATAGTTGATATATCTGATTGATATTGTTTATGTTTTTCTGATGCTGCCTCTTCCTTTTCCGGCAACTCCTTAAGTTCACGGTGGAGGCGGAGTGTCTTTTCCACGCGGGCCACGATTTCGTCATGGCGGGCCTGGTCGGCGGGGTCGTCAGGGTCGATGACGCGGATGGGGATGGAGTTTATATATTGTCTTTTCCATCGAAAGTAGCCCCCTCTGATTTCTGAACTCACCTTGGAAAACATAAAGGAAAAAAGCTTGGAATTCAGAATGCCTAACAGGTAAGAGGAGGTTGAACCGAGAATATATGCGGTGGTATCGCTGAATTGGCCATCATCTTCAAATGTGAACTGGCCATTTATGGCAATTTCGGCATAAACTATCTTAGGTTTCTCAAACTCCTGCCAATAGTCCACCGTATCCTGGATTTCGTACCACGCGTAGGCCCCCGGTTTTCGTCCTGGCCAATCGGCGCCCCGCCAGTCTTTAGGTTTCGGCATGAGGCGCTCTTTAAACTGTCCCAGGTATTTCTCGACGGCGGGGTAGACGGCGATATCGATGCCCCGCCGGGTGAAGATCAGGTATTGCCCGGCGACGAGCGGCTGATACCTTTTGATGTCCCGGCCCAGGAGGAAGGGCTTGATGACCTCGGCGCTCCGGGGGTCTTCCGCAACGAGGCGGTCCCGGGTCGCGGCGTCGATGACGAAGGCTGCATTCAAACCGGTCAGGACGCCCCGATAAATCTTGCCATCGACGTATTCCCCCAGGGGTTTGCCGATGCCCCGCAGTTTTGCGAGGAGGCCCTGCCCGGCCCCGCCCACGAGTGTCCAGCCGGAGTCGCCCAGACTGGAAAACTGAACCTCCACCGTCCCGGTCCTGGTCAGTTCCACCAGATCCAGGGCCTCCAGGGTGGAGACGGTACAGGCTCGGAAGCTCTCCCGCGGCGCCGTTGAGCCGTCGCCGGTGCTTTTTCCTTCGCGCCTGCGCGCCTGCCCTCCGCAAAGGGTGTTATCTTCCCCGCTGTCCCTCTCTATCTCCTCCTCTGTCCGCGCGGCGCCCTCCCCGGCACGACGCCGTGAAACCGCCCGGCCTTCCGCCCCGCGGGCGCGCCCGGGCGCCGCCTTGCGGATGGTCACGATGCAGGGATAGGTCGTCGCCTCCGTGAAGACGGGGAGGTCGCCGAAATCGACGATCAATTCCAGCCCCTGATTCTTCAGCCATTTTCGCAGGGGCACCCCGTAACCGGCCCGCATCCACTTATTCGCCACGATGATGGAGAAACAGCCACCCGCGCCGAGAATGGCCAGACCCAGCTCGAAAAAATAGGCATAGAGGTCGGCGACGCCGTGGTAAACTTCATAGCGTCCCCGGGCGTACCCCTTGAATTCCCCGCCCAGGAGTTCCTGCCGGATGTAGGGCGGGTTTCCGATGACGACGTCGAAGCCAGTAAAATTGCCGTTTTTGTCCAGGACCTCGGGGAATTCATAGCGCCACTCGAAGGCGGCGCGGTAGATGGTCCGCTGCTTTTCCGCGATGAGCCGCCGCAGTTCTTCCGCCCGCACCTGGAGTTGCTCCCGCCGCTCCGCTCCCGCCCGGTCAAATTCAAAGATCGTCTGGGAGAGGTCGAAATCCAGTTTCCGCAACATCTTCATGTCCGGATCGGTAGGGATGGAAAAGTCTTGCAGGTCCTCCTTCAGTTGGTCGATCTCCCGGCGGAGGAGGCCCTTGTTGGCGGGGGAGAGCTTGTAGTGAAAGACCATCTTCCGGTAACGGTCGGTCAGCGCCTTCAGTCGCCCCCGGTCTCCCGGCAGGATCTGATCCCCCCCGGCGAGGGCAAAACGGCTGATCAGGGAGTTGCCGCACTTGATGTTGATGTCGATATTGGGTAGGGTCTCCAGTTGCCCATAGTCGCTTTCCGCAGTGTAGTAGGCGTGCTTGAGGAGTTCGATCCAGAGGCGGAGCCGGCAGATGGAGACGGACTTGGTGTTGATATCGACGCCGAAGAGACAGCCTTCGATAAGTCGTTGTTTTTCGTGAAAAAGGGCTTCCTGGAGCTGCTGCAACGCCGGGATGGGACGGCCGTTTTTATTCAGGCGGTAGGCGAAAGGCCGGTCGTCGTCGTTGTCCGTAACGACGAGTTCGTCGTTCTCCACGGCGACAGTGTATTCCTTAATCCGCGTCCCGTCGGGATAGGAGAGAATCCCCAACTCCCCTTTCAGGGCGATGATTTCGTTTAAGGCGGAGACGAGAAAGTGGCCGGAACCGACGGCGGGATCGCAGACGGTCAGGGAATCGATGACCCCGTTGGCCTGCCGCCGCGCCTCTGGGTCCGTAGGGTTGAGGCGCTCTTTGAGGTCGGCGCAGGTCTTGATCTTCTTCATTCCCGGCAGGCCCGAGGCACGGAATTTTTCCACCACCGCCTGCCGAATCGCCTCCCGGCAGATGTACATGGTGATGAATCCGGGGGTGAAAAAAGATCCTTCCCGGTAGCCGTTTATCTTCTCAAAGATGAGGCCGAGGACGGCGGCATTGATGATGGTCCGGGGCGTTTCGCGGATGCCGCCCGCCCCCTCGCCGCTGAAATCGAAGGCGTCGAGAAAGCGGAGGAGGTAGGCCAGGGTCGGGAGCGCTCCGGCGCTGCGTCGTCCCTCGTCATCCTTCAAAACCGTGGCGCTGTATAGGGGCAGCTCCAGGCGGTCCTTGAGATCGGCCACCCGGATGGTTTGCCGCTCCAGGTCCGTCGCCTCGAAAAGGGAACTGTTCAGATAGGGGACGGTCCCGTATTTTTCCGTTACGGACGCGCTGCGCTCCCCGGGGCGGACGGCGAGGACCTCAAAAAAGAGTTCTTCCAGTTCGTCAAAGTCCCGAAGACAGGGAGGTTGCAGAAAGGCATGGGCGCCGCCCGCGCTTTCATGCCAGGCCATGAGCCTCCCTTCCAGGAGCTTGAGAAAGAGGACCCGGTTGATCCAGGTAATACAGAGTTCCAGGGCGGTGCTGAAGAGGCGGTCTTCCGCGGCGGCGGCTGCCTCCCCTGCTGCCGTTCCTGCTTCCTCCTCACCGGACATCATCGACAACGGGAGGTGGGGCAAGCCTGAGTCCTGTCCCCCTTTGTCCTCCGTTCCTCTCTGTTCTCTTTCGAGAGCCCCTGCCCCCAGCGGTATAATCTGAACGGGTCCACCATGCCCCCGCACCCGCAAGACGTTGATGGTATTTTCCAGGAGCGATCCGGCATCCCGCCTGACCGGAGGTTTGCGGCCGATGAGCTTTCTCCCCCCTTCCTTGATCTCTTCCAGGCCGAGGATATGGAGCAGTTCGTTGTAGAACTCCCGGTTGAGGGTGTTGCTGTCATTGGGGAAGGGAAGCTTCAGAAGGTGGGGCGGGGAAAAGAGCTGGTAGAGGACGGTCAACTTTTCATCATCGGTCCCCGCGGGATTCCGGCTGAGTGTTTCGTATTGCCGCAGATCGACAACGGCGCAGGGTAGCGCGACTTCCAGACCCTCAAGAAAGGGGTGGACAATTTCTTTGTAAAAGGCGTCGGTCCGGGAGCTGATAAGGCGCTGGCGCTCCCAGTCCCGGAAGTTCCCGATCAGCTCTTTGCTGCCGTAGATATGGCGTTCAAAATCGGCGGCGTCGAAGATATACCAGGTGTGGATATTGCTGACGATTAGCCGGGTAAGGTGGATATTGCCGGCGGATCTTTCCCGGAGATAGTAAAGGATCAATTCGTGGAGGGCCTTGACGTTGGGATGCCCGGGGGAGACCATTTCCGCGACGTTCCCGGGACGTTTTGTCTCGATGATAACGGCAACGGGGTCGCGGGAACTTTTCCCCTTGTGGACGACCAGGTCCACGTCGCCCTTGGTGTTGATCTCGGCAATATCCCGATACCAGACGTCCTTGAGGAAATCGGCGACAATGTTTTTTAGATGTTCCTCCCCCTCATCCGTGCGGAGGCGGTCAAAGAGGCGGGACAAACCGTTCTTGAAGACGTTCATCTCCTCACGGGGGATGGATTTCCGCAGCCAGGAGCGGTTGATGGTCTTTTCAGGAGGCAGGCAAAGGAGGTGCAAAATAGCTCCCCGTCAGGGAGTGATTACAATTGTAATCACTCTCATGTAATTAATATAATTTATAAATTGACGATTATGACCTAAAAATTTTTAAAATCCGTCACTGCAATTCTTGCGAAGGCGGGGACTCAGCTCCCCCTGCTTCCCCCTCCCCTTCCATACTGCCGGGGTCGATGGCAACCAGGAGATCCCGCGCTGTGACCCGAATATTGCGCAACGCCTGGGCGAAATCCTGACGATCAACCTCTTCCCATTCGCTGACCGGGAGGTCTACCAGACGGCCGTTGAGGGCGTCCACCTGTTTGATCATTGCTTGCGCTTTGGAAAGGCGGACCGGACCGGGCTTGCCGGCGCTCTGTTCCGCCGCGATACGCTGGGCTATCATCTTGTTGAAAGCATTCAGCATCCGCTGCTCCGTCTTGCATTTCACGACCTCCAGGAGGGCGGAGCGGGGGATATTCGGGTTGCTCCGGCACCGCTCCCGGACATCGGCGGGGAGGCGGTTGAGGGAGACGATCTGGGCAATGGCGGGTTGGCTTTTCCCGATCATATCGCTCAGATTGTACTGGCTGTAACCCTTTTCCTTCATCAGCGTCTCCAGCGCCTCTGCTTCCTCTATGGGCGTCAGATCCACCCGCAGGAGGTTTTCGACCAGCGATATTTCCCGATAATCACTATTGACGTAAATGCCGGGGATTGTCGCCAGACCCGCTATCTTTACCGCCGCCGCCCGCCGTTCTCCGGCGACGACAAACAATTTGCCTTCTTCGTCCTGCCTAAATAAGATGGGTTCCAGGACGCCGTGCTTGCGGATTGACGCCGCCAATTCCTCAAGGCCGATCGGGTCAATGAATGTTCTAGGTTGCTGGGGGTCTGAAAGCAGATCGGCGGGGTTGATCTTATAGATCTTTCCCTTTGTAAATGTTGTGGCCATCGGTGGCGCCTCCTCTCAACGATTATTTGACCGTATGATAGAGATAAAACATATAAAAGTCAAAGGAATAACTGGCCACGGAAGTTCTTTGCAACGTCCCATTAAAACGACAGGGCCGGAGCTCGGAAAAGGCGAAAGGTTTGGTCAGATAATCATCGCTTACTTTCGATTGCTAATCAATAACAGTTTTTTTTAACGTAACGTATTCATCTTCGACGTCCCATATTCAATTGTAAATAGAAATATCTTGTATTTTTATATTTTTACGATATAGTCTAACATGATAATTTACGTCATAGTGTAAACCTTCCCACAAACCATGTCGTCCTCCAATGTCAATAAGCGAGAGGATTATGATCATGGAAACGTTCGACCGATCTTCCTATCCTGATTCTCTTCATTCCGGCCACGGACATCCAAGGGATTGGATTGCCAAGCCTTATTCGATCGTGTCCACCGGTGTCGTCGTTGCCGGGCAGATCGAACCCTTACTGGTGCGTCACCAATCAACCGCGGTGCTGAACAGGATGTGGCAAGGGAGGGGACATGACACCAATTGTCACGGACACCCCCGGTCGTGGTTGTTATTGGTGTCTCGGTTAGCGGAAGAGGAATAATGCGCTCATGAATAGTGGAGAAAAAAACAGAACTGAACAACACTCACGCGGCGACACCTACCGCCTGATACTGGTCGCGTTGGTTCTGCCGGCTGCTTTTTTGCTGCAGTGGATCTTCTGGAATTCATTTAAGCCGTTCGCCTGGATTTTCTTTTATCCCGCGGTCTTCTTTAGCGTCTGGATCGGCGGCCTGCGATGCGGACTGGCGTCCATCGTTTTCTCCAGTCTGGTGATCTGGTGGTTTTTCATTCCCAACCGCTACTCATTTATCATTGAGCAACCTGCATATGCTTTCACAATGGCAGTCTTTGTCAGCATGGGCATTCTGTTTTCCTTCACTTTTGAGCGGTTGCGGAAGGCCAACCGGCAGGTGACCGATGCGCTGGCAGCAGTCAGTGCCGCCAATCAGCATTTGGAGGAACGGGTCAGCAAACGGACGATCGAACTGGAGCGGACCTTTAATGCACTACGCGATAGTGAGGTCCGGTATCGCCGATTGTTCGAGCACATGGCCGAAGGGTTTGCCTATTGCAGGATGATCTTCGAGAACGGCGAACCGCATGACTTCATCTTTCTTGCTGCCAACACCGCATTCGAGACCTTGACCGGGTTACGGAATGTAACCGGCAAAAAAGTCAGCGAGGTTATTCCGGGCATAAGAGAGGCCGATCCACAACTTTTCGATATCTACGCCAGGGTGTCCCTGACCGGCAAACCAGAAAAGTTCGAGATGTTTGTCGAGGCCCTGAAGATGTGGTTCTCTGTCTCCGTGTACGGCCCTGAAAAAGAACACTTTGTAGCCGTATTTGATGTCATCACCGACCGCAAGCGAGCAGAGAAAGCATTGCAGGAGAGCGAGGAACGCTTCCGTGTTGCTCAGGAACTTTCACCGGACGGATTCACCATATTACGACCTGTGCGCGACAGCAGAGGTCGTGTCATTGATTTCACTTGGGTCTATGAAAATTCCGCGATTGCTCGCCTGAACGGGACCGATCCCAACTCAATAGTGGGAATGCGATTACTGGACTTGTTTCCCGGTCATCGCGGGACCGCTATCCTTGATACTTATCAGGAAGTAGCCGAATCCGGTGAATCCAGGATCATGGAGGCTCAGTACCAGGGTGAAAGCATACCGACTCCCACTTGGTTCCGGCTCGTTGTCGTTTCGATGGGGAGTGACATCGCAATCTTGGCACAGAATATCACTGAGCGCAGGCAGGCGGAGGAACAGATTAAATCCTCCCTCAAAGAAAAGGAGGTCCTCCTGAAGGAGCTCCAGCACAGGGTAAAGAATAATCTTCTTACCATCTCGGGTGTCCTTGCCCTCCAGTTAGAGCGTATAAAGGACAGGGAGTCTAAGGATATCTTTATCACATGCATGAACCGAATCAAGGCAATGACAAGGATACATACCAGACTTTATAAGTCAGACAATTATTCTCTCATCAACTTCAAGGGGTATATAGAGGAACTTGTCTGGGAGCTTTCCCGCACCTACGGGTTCTCTCCTGAAAACATGATTACCAATATAGAAGATATCTCCATCGACATCAATACCGCAATCCCTACAGGTCTTATCGTGAACGAACTTGTCAGCAATGCCATGAAACATGCATTCCCTTCCCTGGGTGCAGAGGACGGAGACAGAAAGGGCAAGATAACTATTACTCTGAAAGAGCGTCCGGCTCCCCAACCTGTCTTTGCAGGCGAAGCAATGACAGAAAACAGCGAAGCTCCACGCTCTCCACTTTTGATCCTCACCGTCTCAGACAATGGCATCGGGTTCCCTGCCGATATAGACTTCAGAAACACAGAATCGGTGGGACTTTCACTGCTTGTCAAACTGGTGGAGCAGATTAATGGGAGCATGGAATTAATACGGGAGAATGGCACTATATTCATCATTACATTTTCCCGTGATTAGGAGAAAAGATCAATGCGCGACCAACCAGAAAAACAGAAAACTATCCTCCTGGTAGAAGACGAAACGGTAATCGCCATGATCGAGGAGCAGACATTAAAAAGCCACGGCTTCAATGTCATTATCGCTTCCAGTGGAGAAAAAGCTATCAATATAGTAAAGAATACCCCGGATATTGACCTCATCCTCATGGACATCAACCTGGGGAAAGGGAAGATGGACGGGACAGTGGCGGCAGAGATCATCCTCAAGGAGCGTGACATCCCAGTCCTCTTCCTGTCTAGCTATACCCAGGCTGAAGTAGTTCAGAAGACAGAGCGGATCACCTCCTACGGGTACGTGGTAAAGGACTCCGGCGAGACCGTACTGATCACGTCCATAAAGATGGCATTCAAGTTATCTGATGCACACCAGAGACTGAAGGAGAGTGAGACGCGTTTCCGACGTATCTCGACGATGACTTCGGATATTACCTATTCCTGTCGTACCGAGAATGATGGCCGCTTTTCGATTGCCTGGATGACGGGCGCGGCAGACAGCATCACCGGCTACTCCAGTGAGGAGATCAAGGCGCAGGGCTGTTGGCGTTTCATGGTTATCGAGGAGGATATTGCTCTCTTTGAGGAAAATGTCATCGCCTTGGCCCCGGGTTCGCGGGGTTCATGCGAGCTTCGCATCCGGCACAAAAACGGCGATGTTGTTTGGATCTCCTCCTTCGCGGAATGTGTTTCTGAAACACAGCTTCCAGGGTGTCTCTTACTCTATGGTGGCTTGGTGGACATTACTGCCCGCAAGCAGCTAGAAAAGGCGTTACTGGAGAGCGAGACGCATTATCGATCTCTGGTCGAAGGCATTCCGGGCATTGTATATTCGTTCTCTAGCAAACGCGGCGGTGTGTACTACTCATCACACGTGACGAATTTGCTGGGCTATTCGCCGGAGCAGTTGTGTGCCCAGCCACTGCTGTGGCACAATTCGATTCATCCGGACGATCTTCTACGCATAGAACAAGTCATTCGCGAGACAGCTGCGGGCAACCCGTTTCGCGTCGAATATCGCATCCGCGATGCACACGGCAACTGGCACTGGTTCGATGATCTTTCCTTTGGATACCAAATGGATGGCACTGATACCATTATTGACGGACTCGCGTTGGACATCACCGTCCGCAAGCAGGCTGAGAAAAAACTCCAAGATACCCTCGAAAGTCTCCGGAAGGCTTTTGGAACGACCATCCAAGTGATGGTGTCCGCCGTAGAGACAAGAGATCCCTATACCGCCGGTCACCAGAACCGGTCTGCGGACCTTGCCCGCGCCATTGCTGCGGAGATGGGACTATCTCAGGAAAGAATTGAAGGAATCAGGATGGCAGGTTCCATCCATGACATCGGGAAACTGTCCGTCCCGGCGGAGATATTGGCCAAACCGACAAAACTGCCCGAACTCGAATTACGCTTGATTAAAGAACATGCCCAAAAAGGATTCGAGATGCTAAAGGACGTGGAATCCCCCTGGCCCCTTGCGGAGATGGTCTATCAACACCATGAGCGGATGGATGGTTCCGGTTATCCAAGGCATCTGAAAGGGGAAGAAATTATCATGGAGGCCCGTATCCTTGCTATAGCGGATGTTGTGGAATCCATGGCATCGCACCGTCCCTATCGACCTGCCTTGGGATTGAATGCGGCGCTGGAAGAGATCGAAAATAATAAAGGAACGATTTACGACGCCGATGCAGTGAATGCATGCCTGAGTTTATTCCGGGAGAAGGGTTATAAGCTCGAGTGATATTTTATACGTAATTGCTTCTAATCCTCTTGTTATCTACGGAGCAACAAATTAGGGAAACAAATATGATGAACTCAAGATCAGCACATCTTAAGAAATATTTATTTACGCTTGTCCTGATCTGGACTTTAGGCATCATTGCATCTCTGGGATGGAATATATACCAGCTGAGACAGTCCATCCTGAGTATTGCACGAACGAGTGCCGAGATCTCTTACAACAAAGATATCATCTATCGAAGATGGGTTTCAAAACAAGGGGGGGTGTATGTGCCAGTTTCAGAGATGACCCCTGCCAATCCTTACCTCAAGGTACCCAACCGCGACATCATGACTTCCGACGGTCTGTCGCTAACGCTGGTTAATCCGGCCTACATGACCCGCCAGGTCAATGAACTAGCCCTGGAAATGAATCACTTCCAGGGACACATCACCAGCCTGAATCCTATCCGGGCCGAAAATCGTCCGGATCTTTGGGAGTCAGAGGCTCTGAAATCCTTTGAGAGAGGAATGAAAGAGACCGGTTCCATCGAAATGGCATCGGGGAAAGAATATTTTCGTTTCATGCGCCCCTTTGTTACGGAAAAGGCCTGCCTGAAATGCCATGCCACCCAAGGATATAAAGAAGGGGATATTCGAGGGGGGATCAGTATATCAATCCCCATGGCACCCCTGAGGGCTATTGAGCGATCCCGTATGATTGAATTAACACTCGCCCACAGTTTTCTATGGATAATTGGCCTATTCGGAATCGGTGCCGGTACACGGCGTTTGCAGAGCCAGACGCTTCTGCGTGAAAAACTTGAGGAAGACCTCCTTAACCTTTCGATAACAGATCCGCTTACTGGTCTGCATAACAGAAGGGGATTTTTATCTCTTGCGGTACAACAGTTAAAATTATCGGACAGGAATAAGAGAAGAATGCAGCTTTATTTTGCTGACTTGGACGGGTTGAAATGGATCAATGATACGCTGGGTCATGATGAAGGAGATAAAGCGCTCATTGAAGCAGCAGCCGTATTCAAAGAGACCTTCAGAACCTCCGACATCATTGCGCGTCTGGGAGGAGATGAGTATGCCGTTCTTGCCGTTGATATAAACGAAGCAAACTCCGAGATCTTTACTGCCCGGTTGCAGTCTCTGATTGACACACGAAACAATCAGGAAAACCGGAAATACAAACTTTCAATCAGTGTCGGCTGCTCTTACTATGATCCTGAAAATCCTTGTTCTATTGACGAACTCATGGCCTCTGCGGATAAATTGATGTATGAGCAAAAGCAAAACAAGAAGAACCTTCTCCCGCAAGGGACCTCCCTTTCAAACGGCAATCTTCAATAGACACGCCGTAATCTCTTTATCGCTTTAAGTGAACAAAATAACCAGCTATGTCTTTTAGGTCAAGCAGTTCGGGTTGAAAGCTACTATAAAAACTCGGCAGCTTCCCTTGTTGACTTAATAATGAGAGCTTTGAAAAGCTACCTTGTATTGTCGCCCCGGCGAAAGCCGTGGTCCATAAAATTGTGAAATAACTGGATTATGAACATTAAACTTCGTTTTCCGGCTTTCGCCGGAATGACGATTTGCCGAGTATCCGGAGAAATTCAAAGCTCTCAGTGAAATTATCTGCCACAATGTTTTCATTATCAAGGGCAAGATGTTGCCGGAAAGATAAAATGCTTTGCATTAAGTTCTGCACCCTGATAGATTCGCCCCCTCGAAACATCGGGAAGGTCAGGGACAGATACCTTTTTCCTTAACAATAACAGGTAGCCGCCCCTGTTTTTATATCTGACGTCTTGGAATCTTTTTATGGATCTGCTGCTTACATTCATTGACATTTTTATTCACCTCGATCAGCATCTGATCTGGCTTATTCAACATTTCGGCGTCTGGGTTTATCTGATCGTCTTTATCATTGTCTTCTGTGAAACCGGTCTGGTCGTCACTCCATTCCTGCCAGGAGATTCCCTGCTTTTCGGCCTCGGCGCCCTGGCGGCCATCGGAGATCTTCATGTGTTATGGCTGTTTGTCCTCTTATCCGTAGCGGCAATTGCCGGTGATACGGTGAATTATTTCATTGGAAAATACGTGGGACCGAAGGTGTTCCAGCAGGAGACAAGCCGCTTTTTCAAAAAGGAATATCTGGAGAGAACCCATCAATTTTATGAGAAATATGGGGGGAAAACAATTGTCATCGCCAGGTTTATGCCCATCATCCGTACCTTTGCCCCCTTCGTCGCCGGGATCGGCGCCATGACCTATTCCAAGTTTATCATTTACAATATCCTCGGCGGCATCGCCTGGGTGGCCATTTTTATCTTTGGCGGGTACTATTTCGGAAATCTGCCCATGGTGAAGAACAACTTTACCCTCGTGATCATGGCCATTATCATTATCTCCGTAATGCCCGGTGTCATCGAATACTTTCGCCAGCACCGCACTTAGCAGCAGCTTACGAAACCATCATGTTTGGCCAAAAAAGGGGCACTGTACAAGCACAGCGCCCCTTTCCGTTTGTTTATACCTCGTCATTAATACCGATGATCACTTGATGGGTGCGACAAACGGTATCTGCATGGCAAAGTACCAGCACAGGAAAAAAACAATAGGGATGTGGACAAATAGCTGTAAGACAGCGTATCCGACCAGATCCCTGGCCTTTACGTGGAGGATACCGAGGAGGGGGAGCATCCAGAAGGGGTTCAGGAGGTTCGGCAGGGCCTCGGCGGCGTTATAGATCTGGACGACCCAACCCAGGTTGACTTGGTGCTGAATCGCCGCCTGGATGACGTAGGGCGCCTCGATGACCCACTTGCTCCCGCCGGAGGGGATGAAGACCCCCAGGACGGCCGAATAGACGGCCACGAGGAGAGAATAGGTGTTCGGAGTCGTGATGGCCACGAAGAGATCGGCCAGCCACTTGTTGATCCCCGTACCGACGATCATACCAAAAATCACGGCATAAAAGGGAAACTGAATCAGCACGCCGCCGGTGGCCGGAACGGACTGGGCCACCGCCTTGAGAAACCGTTTAGGACGCCAGTGCAGAATCATACCTACGGTGATGAAGATCAGGTTATAATTATTGAGATCGAGGGCCGCAATGGGGCCCCGGGGCTCATTCTGAAACAGATCGAAAAGATACCACAGGAGCATCCCCCCAACGATGATGATCAGCAGGGGGCTGTACTCCAACCATTCCCCCGGTTTCTGGCGGGGTTCCAGGGTCTGATCGATGGGTTCGAACTTGAGACCGAACTGATCCACCGTCTTGGCCCGCTCCGCCGACGGCGCCGAGAAATAGGCCATGAGAACGGAAGCGGCGATGAGAACGACGATAAACCAGAAGTTAGGCCAGATGAACAGCGTCTGGGTCAGGGGAATCAAACCGCTGATTGCGTACAGCTTGGGGGGAATGGAACCTTTGGTGGCCATCATGAGGGCCGCCGATGACGAAAGACCCAGTGCCCAGACGGCCCCCAATCCCAGGTAACCGGCGGCGCCGGCAGCCCGGTAGTCCAGGCCCTTGATGTTTCTTGACATCTCACGAACCAGCAGGCCGCTGAAGATCAGGCTCAAGCCCCAAGAGATGAGGGACGTAGCCATGGAAAAGAAGGCAACCCAGGCAATCGCCACCCGGGGATTGTCGGTAATGCGGGCCACCTTCTTGATTACCCAGTAAACGGCCGGAGTTGTCGCCACCACATAACCGCCGATAATAATCAAGGCCATCTGCATCGTGAAGGGGATGAGTATCCAGAAGGATTTGCCGCCCTCGACGGCCAGCTTGGACGGACTCTCTCCAATGAGGAGCCCGAAACAAAAGACAAATACGATACCTAATAAAGCAAACACCCATGCATCGGGAAACCATTTCTCGCTCCAAGCGGCGAGCCCGAGACCAAAACGCTCCAGGACACTCTCCGCCGGCGCCTCTTTAGCCGCCTCTCTCTTTTCTGCCATAGATTCTCCTCCTTATCTGATTTGTAGAACCCAAAAAAAAGCTCCACGATCGATAATACGAATCGTGGAGCTTTTTGAGGGAAACTTTCTAACCATAAACACTCCTTGAAATGGATTATGGTGATAGACCCGGAAAAACATCTAATTTTCCCCACTTCTACATCATGACATCGCTATAGTCAAATAAAAATACTTGCATTACCCAACCGAGGCAGCTATTCGTTCCCCTATGGATACCCAACAACGTAAAGTTCGCGTCGCCACCCTGTCCGTCGTCTCCAATGCGAGCCTGACCATCATGAAGCTGATCGTCGGGCTGTTCATCGGTTCCGTGTCCATCCTTTCCGAGGCAATGCATTCCGGCGTAGACCTAATTGCCGCCGTTATCGCCCTGTTTTCCGTCAAGACATCGAGCATCCCTGCCGACGCCCATCATCCCTTCGGCCACGGAAAAATCGAGAACCTTTCCGGGACAATCGAGGCGCTGCTGATCTTTCTCGCCGCCGGCTGGATTATGTCTGAGGCTGTAAAGAAACTCCTCCATCCGGAACCCATAGAGACCATTGGCTGGGGCATCGGCGTCATGCTCCTTTCTGCGGTTGTAAACCTCGGCGTTTCACACATGCTCTTCAAGGTGGGTCGGGAAACGGATTCCATCGCCTTGCAGGCCGACGCCTGGCACCTCCGGACCGACGTCTATACCTCCGCCGGGGTCATGACCGGCCTGGCTATGATCTGGATTGCCGGAAGGCTCTTTCCGGCCATGAATCTCAACTGGCTCGATCCGGCGGCGGCAATCGGCGTCGCCTTCATGATCATCAAAGCCGCCTGGGACCTGACCAGACAGGCGGCCCGGGACCTGCTGGACGTCAATCTTCCCCCCGAAGAGGAGGCCTGGATCCGACAGCGCATCCGGGAACATCAGCCGGTGATCCACGGCTTCCATCAGTTGCGGACCAGGAAATCTGGTCACTTCCGCTTCGTCGAGTGTCACCTTAAAGTAGATCCCATGATGACTGTCCTGAGTTCACACCAGATTACGGAAGACCTGACGGCGGCCATTGAAGAAAAATATCCGGACACGAGCGTCACGATCCACGTGGAGCCCTGCGACGGTCGCTGCGAGGAAAAGGCAAAATGCCTCGCCGGCTGCCTCCTGCCCGCGGCCAAACGCCGGGAGATCCAGGACGGGATCAAAAAATACGCCTTTGATTCAAGATGACATGTTCTTCTTTTTCCATTGACAACGATCGAACATGTTGCCACGATAGCACCTGTGAAAGCGGGAAATTAAGGGCCATGCAGACAGCCGGAAAGTCTCTTTGAGGATCGACGTTGAACCTGCCATTTTACCATACTGAAGAAGGAAAGAAACGCTTGAGGATCCTGGTTATCCTTGACGGGGTAATGATCATCCTGCTCTTGGGCAATCTTGCCTGGATGGTTTTTGACTGGTTTTTTGCCTTCCCCCCCTTTCACGAATTCTTCCAGGCCAGTTTTCCCATTTTTTACCGGATTTATGAACCTGTTCATCTGAAATACTGGTCCTACGACCTGGTATTTACCACGATCTACCTCCTTGAATTTTTTCTGCGCTGGTGTCTGTCAGTCCTCTGGAAAGAATATCATCGTTGGTTTTTCTACCCCGCCATCCATGCTTATGACTTTATCGGTTGCGTTCCCGGTCCGTTCCGTTGGTTGAGACTCTTCCGGATCGTCGCCTTTTCCGCCCGCCTGAACAGGCTGGTCCGGATCGACAACATCGTCTTCAGAAAGTTTCATAAATACAGGGACATCCTCATGGAAGAGATTTCCGACCGCGTCGTGGTCAATGTCCTCACTGACATGCAGACAGAACTGCAAACGGGAACACCGCTATTCAAAAGGGTCATCCAGGAGGTAGTCAGGCCCAAGCGGCGGGCCCTGACGGAACTTCTCGTCGATAAGCTGCGGACTGTGGCCCGAGACATGAATGACATCTTCGATCAGGAAATGCGTCTCTACGTCGAAGGCTGTATCAGAAGGGCCTTAAACAGCAGCGATGATATTCGCCTGCTGGAAAAGATCCCCGGAGCGGGGAAAATGATCTCCCGGCGGGTCGAAAATATGGCGGCAGATATTGCCTTTAATACGGTCGAAAAGATTTTCAGGGACATTCACGCGCCGGAAAACGACCGGGTTCTCCATGAACTCGCCGGGAAGATCATTGACGGCATTCTGGCGGAAGCCAAAGGAGATTTAAATAGCGAAATGGTTGAAATCATCAATAAAACCATTGACGTAGTAAAAGAGCAGGTCGCTGAAAAACAATGGAAAATAAAAGAGTTACAAGAAAAAACGGCTTGTAAGAAACCGGTTCAAGGCCCCGACCATTCACCCGGTCTCTGAAATCAGAAACCGTCGAACTCACGGGAGATTGCGGTCACCTTGCCTTCCTCCCTAATTCCAATGATATCTTTAAATTCCCCCTCGAGGAGGGCAAGGGCGATCGCATAGGTGAGGTAAAATGACCTCTTCTTTTTCAACGTGATCTTTCGCAAATTCGGCGCTCCTGAACTTCAGTGCAACATGATCATTTTATCTTGAAAAATTCCGGGAAATAACTCGTCGCGAAGGGATAATACTTCTTTACCAGCCGCAGGTACGTACCGTCTTTCTTGATCTTTTTCATAAACTTATTGAATTCGCCAAGTAAAGCCGGTGAATCCTTGCTGAACGCCGCGGCCATATCCTGCTTGTCGCTGATGGGGCCGATGATTTTGATCTTGCCGGGCCACTTCTGAAGGGCGACCAGGGCGTCCGGTACATCTAGCAGTGTCAGTTCGGATTCTCCCTTGATGACGGCCGGGGCAATATCATTAAGGGAACCGGGGAAAAGGGAAATCTTCGCCCCCGTTTTATCCAGATCATAGAGTGATGGATCCAGGCAGGTCTCTATCTTACCAATCAGGTTTTTCCCGTTAAGCAAACTTTTCACGGCGACAATATCCTTCTCAATTTCCCCCGTGGGTTTGATCGGTTTGAGCGGCGAATCCGCCCTCGCGATCAGCCAGACCTGATTAGGGAAGGTGGGAATGGAGAAATCCACGATTTTCTGTCGTCCCGGAATGACGGTAATACCGTTGGCCGCGACATCCCCCTTGACAGGGACGACCTCCGTGACTTCGACCGTGCTCCCCGACGGTTTTACTTTTTTACCGGTCAGGTCAATGAATATTTCCGGCCAGTCTGTTTTTACGTATTCGTATTTAACCCCGAGATGCTTGGCAAAAAGCTGAATCAGCTCAACATCCATACCGTCACCACTGCCGGTAACAAAGTTGGCATAGGGTATTCCGAGATGTCTGATGACCCCGCTTTTCTTAACGTCACGGAGGTCTCCTGCCGCTGCGGTGCTTCCTGCAGAAATCCACAATAGACACAGGATTGTGCAGAATACGACCAAAGTTCTTTTTTGTTTGTTTTTGCTGAGCATGCTGTTCATGATTCCTCTCCTTTATTATGAGTTAAGCGGACCTGATTTCCCCAATTTCAACATCCGCAGTTCGCACGACTATGGAAGGCCCTCTGCACCATCCCCGTTTTCCATGATACCTTTAAATTCTATATCGAGGATAGTGAGGGCCTCCGTGAGGCGGTAGTGCTGAACCAGGCGATTCAGTTCCACCAGGACGGCCTCTTGGCCCTCGGGCCAACGCCTTTGCAGCAACGACCCCAGGATTTCCTTGCAGGGCCGGGTTTCCTCAGTCAGGCGATCCCGGTGTTTTTTCAGCAGCTCCAGATGGTTGCGGAGGCGGGCCTTGACAATGGCCGGGTTGAAGGGTTCGGTGATGTAATCGAAGGCCCCCAGCTCCAGGCCGCGCCTCGTCGGCATCCTTGTTCAGGGCGGTAAGAAAGACGATCGGGATGTCCCGTGCGGTCGGATCATCCTGCAGGCGGCGGCAGACCTCGAAGCCGTCCATGCCCGGCATCATGATGTCCAGGAGGATCAGATCGGGCCGGGCTTTTTGCACGCTGACCAAGGCAGCGTCGCCGTAGGTGGCAACGCGGACGGTATAGTCTTCGCTCAGAGCCTCAAGGAGGATGTCGATGTTTGCTGCCGCGTCATCCATCACCAGCAGGGTAGGTCTTTGCTCCGTCACCGCTTCCGTTCCTTTTCTCTTCATCCGTTACCCATTATAGAATCATAATTACCGTGTCAAATATTTCTCTACTAACTTGGCTTGTGAGCACGGTGGTAGAAATAAGACCATCTGGAAGGATGGACTTCGATGGGTGTACGATAAAATCGTTGACTTTCCTCTGTTTTTGGTGATAGCGACTGGCCGTGCGTGGTTTTAGGGAGGGTGATTTTTCAGGATAATGATAAAGATGGGAAATCAGTCGGTAAGTGATTTCAATGGATTGTATCAATTGGCAGAATGGGGTTAATCAAAGAAGATAGAAATTCGACTCTGTAAAGGATGGAGGGACAAGAAATGCTCAAGAAAACTAAATTCTGTTTATCAATAATGCTTTTTACACTTCTGTTTGCGACAGTTTGTCACGGGCAGGCTGTCTTTCTTGCAAGAAAAGCCCTGGGGGCCGTGCAACATCTGACCAGCTCCGTTACCGGCAGCAGCGGCGCAGCGCAGCAACAGGAAGTTGGTTCTGTTCTCCTGGAGGCCGATGCGAACAAGGTATACGCAACTGCCCTGCGGATCGTTCAGGAAAACCCGAAGCTCCATATCATAACCAGGGATGATGGAAGTAAAAAAATCGATTTCACCGATGGCAAAAGGGAGGCGGTTATGATAGTTAGCCAACTACAGGATAATATTGCACAAATTCTCGTAAGTTCGGTTACTACATCGGGGAAGATGGAAGACCCTGCCTTTATTGTGAACGGTATCCTGCGAATATGCAAGGATATGAATATTCAATGCTCCCCGGCCACTAACTGAAGATACTTGAGCGGTCCTTATCTGTAACAGGACAAAGTTATCTTGACAGTAACAATTTCCGGATGCTTCGTTACAAAAGGGGGATAATACCACCTCGCGCTGAAAAATCTGAACAGACATGCAGGGGCCGGGAGAGATCGCCACGTTACCAAGGGAACAGGAAACAGGTGGGATATGATTCTTGTCATAGAAACAAACCGGAGATCAGCTATATATGGCCGTCTCCGGTTTGTTTATCCTTGACTTTAGAATGATTTTTATTCTGCGGTTTTAGTTTCTACGGATGATTCCGTTTTCGTTGTTTCCGTAACCGTCGTATCGGTTGACACCGATTCTTCGTGCTTCGCCTCACTGTGCGGCGCCTTGACTCCACCGTAATCTGTGGCATACCAACCGCTTCCCTTCAGGTGAAAAGAAGACAGGGACATCAGTTTTTGAACGGGTCCCTTGCAGAACTGGCAAGACTTGACGGCAGGATCCGTCATCCTCTGAAACAACTCAAAGTCCTTTCCGCACTTCCTGCATTTGTATTCATAAATTGGCATAAGCTGCCCTCCCAATCATTATTCTACGAAAATATTTCTCCGATATGATAGCGACCACTGAAGCAATCCAGAACCAGTTTCAGGTCCGGATTCAGCGAGGATTGCAACATGTCGCGGGTTATACTGTGAACCTTTTCTTCCTCCTGTCGCTTCTCGTCGACAGAAAGATCAAATGCCGTCTGCCCGTTGTCAAAACGGATAACATGAACCAGTTCATGGGCCGCTATATAAAGCATTAGCGGGCTTAACCGGATAAAGGAGTGGGCCCGTTCCACGGCGTCGAGAATCCGGTCGTCCTGGAGACAGATCCGGTAAAAATGAAATCCCCGCTCCTGCCCCTGCTCCCCTTCATCCTTATGCTCATCTTTATGATAATGGTACTTACAGAGATGGGCAAAGGCACCTTTCCTGACCTCATGTTCTTCCAAGAACGCCAGGGTTTTCACGTCATAGCGATGGGCCTTGATCGTCTCCGGGCTCAGACGGAAATACCCGCTTGTCAGTCTCTCAGCATGCTGGAAGACCGAACCCGCCAGGGATATTTGTGCAGGATTGAAATACCGGCCCATCGCCCCTCACCACGATTCTGTCAAAATATACCGCCATTTGTTAACCCAAGTAAAAACCCCGTAATAAATACTGACGGTGGCAATCTATGCATTTTCCCCAAATTGTCAAGAGATATCTTTATAAATGATTTCATCACTTTGTCGGAATCGGGACCGATGTCAGTAGATATTTCAGGTCATCGTCCTCAAAACGGAGTGACACGCCGACATAGGGTGACTGGTTACTCTTGTTGATAAAATCATCCCATCCAGCGTTGAGATAGATATTCTTCAGGAGGCGCAATTCCCCCCCCGCCTTGAGGTGAGCATTACGGTCCGCAGCAAAATCGAAGGCCTCAAATGTCAGCTTCAGTCTATCCTTGAAGGACATGAAATCGAGTCCCGCGCCTCCTGTGGATTCAAACACACCGCCGCGAATGACGAAGTCCTGGTAACGTTTGCCAATCTGGGCGTTAAAGAGAAGACCGCTCTTGTCCCATTCGGTAATCTGTGTGGTCGTACCGCCTTCGGGGGTGATATCCTTGACGGTCCGCCTTCCCCGAGGATCTGTAACCAGACCGAGGAGATAAAAATAATCCTGTCGCGGCTGGATTCTCAGATCAAGGTAGCTTTTCGCATCGCTCTTCTCAGTGAGATATTCTCCCCGGTAACTAATAAAGGTCCGGAATTGATCGCTCTTATTAACAAACTTATTGATCCCGCCGAGGGTCTGATTAAGATTGTTGACCGTTTCGTCGTCATTGACGAGCTTCCCGAGGGTGCCCTGACCTTTGTTGATCTTATCCGAGACTTCCTGAAGACTGGCCATCGTCTTGTTCAAGCGGTCCGCCATCCCCTTGTCCTTAACAAGTTGCCCCACCGTCCCTTCCCCGCGACGGATACCGTCGGTAATGTCATTCAGAGAGGTAAAGGTCTTCTCCATCTGGCTGGAAGCCCCGCGCAGGCTCTCGATAACCTGGTTAATCTTGTCATCATTCTGGACGACAACCCGGTTCAGGTTACCCGTCAACTGTTTCGTATTCTCCAGCATGGCCCTGAGTGTCGCTTCGTTATTCACCACGACGGCATTGAGATTTTTCGTGAGAAGGCGGGTATTCTCCAGAATCGCCCCGATGGAGTCCTCACCCGTCTTCCCTCCCATGACCTTGCTCAGAGAACTCGATACCATCTTTACATCGTCGGCAATAGACGCTAACTGATTGAGGAGTCTATCTACATCCGCCTGGCGCTCCACGCGGGAGATGCTCTCGCCGGCCTGAAGATAGGCGCCCCCTTGCGTCCCCGGGAGGATTTCAATATACTTGTCACCGAGAATGCCGTGTGTCTTAATCGCCGCCGTCACATCCTTTTCCAGCTTGACTTCAGCGGGTAGGCGCAGAGTGACAAGTGCCTTGCCGTTTTTCAGTCGGATCTTTTCCACCCGGCCGACCTCTACACCCGCAATCTGCACCGCGGCATCATGCGATAAACCGGCCGCATTATCGAATTCAACTTCCACCATGTAGCCGCGTTTGAAGGTAAACCCCCGTTGACCAACCTGGAAAGACATATAGCCAAGGACGATCAATCCGACCAGAACGAACAGCCCCACCTTGGCCTCGGAACTAATTGAAAACATTCATACCTCCCTACTTACATGATCCTGATCGGTCCCTCGATGCTGCCCGCAAGGAACTGCACGATTACAGGATTATCTGACGCCCGGATTTCTTCGGATGTTCCATACGCAATAATGTCCCCTTCGTAGAGCATGGCAATCTTATGACCAATCCGGAAGATGGACTGAATATCATGACTGATGACGACACAGGTCAGGTTGAAGTTCTGCTGGGTCTCAATAATCAGTTGATTGATGGCCTCGGCCATGATCGGATCGAGTCCCGTGGTTGGTTCATCAAAAAGAACAATCTGTGGATGCAGGGCAATCGCCCGAGCCAGGCCGACCCGTTTCCGCATGCCACCGCTCAGCTCTGACGGCATCTTTTCCTCCACCCCCGTCAAACCCACTGCCCGGAGCCGGTCCGCAACAATCTCCCAAATTTCTTTTTCCTTTATCTTGGCGTGCTCACGAAGCGGAAAAGCGACGTTTTCACCCACGTTCATGGAATCAAAAAGGGCGGCTTCTTGAAAAAGCATCCCGAATTTCTTCCTTATTTCATTGAGTTCTTTGTCGTTGAGCTTCGTCATGTCCACACCATCGACGAGCACCTGCCCGGAGTCAGGCCTCATGAGTCCGATGATATGCTTGAGGAGCACACTCTTTCCCCCGCCGCTGCGCCCGATAATGACCGTGGTCTTACCATCTTCTATCTCCAGATTCAGCCCGTTGAGGACTTTCTGTTTACCAAAGGATTTATGGATGTCAACAAGTTTTATCATGAATCTTCACGCTTAAAACATCAGGGCCGTTAAAAAATAATCGCTGATGAGGATTGTAATGGAGGCCAGAACGACGGCTTCGGTGGTTGCCCGTCCTACACCTTCCGCGCCGCCACTGGTATTAAATCCCTTATAGCAGCCGACAAGGGACAGGATGAGACCAAAGCAGGCCGCCTTGATCAGACCGTTATAAATATCATTCAATTCAACCATTTTCGTTATGTTCTTAATAAAAATACCGGAATTGATATTTAAAATCTGCACCCCCACAAAATATCCGCCGAGGATTCCGACAAAGTCGCTGATAACAGTCAGAAAAGGAACCATGATGACGCCGGCGATAACACGGGGAACGATAAGATATTGCACGGGATTGGCAGCCATGACATAGAGGGCGTCGATCTGCTCCGTAACCTTCATGGTGCCAAGTTCTGCTGCCATGGCCGATCCGGCCCGGGCCGTCACCATCAGGGACGTAAGGACTGGCCCCAGCTCTCTCGTCATGCCGAGGGCCACCGCCGAACCTACCATACTCTCGGCGCTGAACATCCGGAAACCATGATAGCCTTGCAGGGCCATAACCATACCCGTAAACATGCCCGTCAATACTACCACAAAAATAGAACGGACACCGACGAATTCCATCTGTTTGAAAATATTGCGCAGGCGCCAGGGAGGCCGGACCATCCAACTCAATACGGAAAGAAACAGGAGGATGATCCGGCCCATCTCTTCCACCGCGTGTAATACTGATTTCCCCAAAGAATCGAATATGGCTGCAAGGAGTCGCACTTACAGAGGCCCTCTTTTACCGTTATGGGCTTTAATAGCCGCGTCAATGACCCGGCTGATGAAATCGGCCTGGGTAATGCCGGCGGCGGCGGCCTGATGAAACAGTACCGTCGAAGGCGTCATCCCGGGCAGGGTATTGGGTTCAAGAACGGATACCCTCCCATCGGGACGGACAAACATATCAATGCGGGCGTAACCTTTGAGGTCCAGGACTTGGAAGGTTGCGATCGCCGTTTCCTGAATTTTTATCAGGACATCATCGGGAACCCTGGCCGGGGTCTTGTTTTCTCCCTGACCATACAGAAACTTGTCCTCCAAAGAAAGGATGTCGTCGGTCGGAACCGTCTCCGACG
Organism: uncultured delta proteobacterium; assembly: GCA_903885795.1. Classification (GTDB taxonomy): domain Bacteria; phylum Desulfobacterota; class Syntrophia; order Syntrophales; family UBA8958; genus UBA8958. Next base: position 93,752 of record CAISJV010000019.1, read on the forward strand.
GTGTGAGAGCCAGCGGCGGATCGTCCCCCAGGACACCGCAGGTAACTTCCATTCCGGTGAGGAATTCCTCCACCAGAGCCACATTGTCCCAGGTGAAGGCGGACTCTATAGCCGCGGCGACTCCCTCAATGGAGACAACCTTTTTCACGGCGGTGCTGCACCCTTCCCTGGTAGGCTTGACAATACAGGGAAAACCTGTCTCTTTTTCCACCCGGGCAAGAATCTTTTCCCGCCCTACCCCATCCCATGTCTTCCTGAAAACTGGAATAGTCACGGGGACGTCAAGACCGCTCATGGACAGGATACGGCGGCAGACATATTTATCCATTCCCAGTGCCGAGGCAAGAACCCCCGAACCCGTATAGGGAATATGCAATAACTCGAGGAGTCCCTGGATGCATCCGTCTTCCCCATACTTGCCATGCAGGCCAAGATAAACGAGATCGGTGCAGTCCTTCAGGGATTCATACGGAATCTGTCTGGCTTCCGTCTCCAGATCATCCTCGATGTCCCTGGTACTGTTTCTCATGAGGAGCTTCAAGGGAATATCCCAGAGGCGGGCCTGAGAGTCCATAAACACTGCCAAGGGATCGAATCTTTTTCGATCCATCTTGCTGAATATATTCCGGCCGCTCTCCAGAGAAACTTCTTTCTCCGAGGATACCCCCCCCATGATAACCGCAACTCTGAGCTTTTTCGATATCATCTCACCTGCCATAATCAACCCCATCCCCACCCTGCCTTCCCCTTAAAGGGAGGGAAACATGGAAACACTTCCCCAATTTATTCTCGCGGCGACGTGGAAATTGTCCGCATATTTCCCATATCGCCTATTGCCTTCTTAAAGCGGCCCTCTTTTCCCCTTGTGAATGGCGAGGGCGTTCTGAATCAATGCTGATATCATCATCGACGGCAACATCCCGGCGCTGGCCGCCTGCTCAAAAAAGAATGAAGACGGGGCCATACCCGAGGATGAATTCGGATCGGTAATAAAAATCCTGCCATCATTCAGGTAGAAACCATCGATACGTCCGTAGGATCGAAAGCCGAGCACTTCAAAGGCTTTCGCTGCTTCCGCCTTGATTTTCGCCGCTGTTTCCAGGGGAATGTTTTTGGGCGGCGTGAATTTCCGGCAACGTCCCGGCATGTACTTGTCGTCATAGGTGTAAAAGGCGCTCTGGGGATAAATCTCTGTCAGATCCAGGGGCGCGATCTCGCCTTCCCGCTCCAAAACGATACAGGAAAACTCGATGCCTTCGAGAAATTCCTCGATCAGCACCGCCCGGTCCCAGCGCAAGGCCTCTTTTATTACCCCATCCAGATCGGCCATATCAGAAATTTTGCCTACCCCGACACTCGATCCTTCCCGGACCGGTTTGACAAAAAAGGGCAGGACAAAATTTTCCCGCAACTTTTCCTGCACTCGCCCCGGCGCCCGCAACCATTCATCTTCATAGACAACCATACTTTTCGGGACGTCAATCCCCGCCGCCGCCAATATTTTTTGCTGGATATGCTTGTCCATCCCCAGGGCGGACGCTAAAACCCCCGGTCCCGTATAAGGAATCCCGAGGAGTTCGAGGAGACCCTGGATACATCCGTCATCACCGTATTTACCATGGAGGGAAATGAAGGCAAAATCAATGTTCTCTTTCAACGCTTCATAGGGCATCCTCTTGGCTTCGCTTGCCAAACGTTCCGTAATATCGACAGTCGTATTCTGGGATACCAGTTGCCAGGGGATCTCCCAGAGACCACCATCGCCATCCATAAACAGCGGCGCTCCCTCGTAGCATTCCGGATCGAGATTGTCATAGACATTCCGACCACTGTTGAGGGATACCTCCCGCTCCGATGACATCCCCCCCAGGATGATACCCACCCGTAATTTGTTCATCAACCTTAAGCTGCCTTTCTTAAGAATCCCAGACGAAGGTCACACCGCTGTTCGGAAAAATCCAGGTATGATTCGGAGCCCGGAGACGTATATATTTGCCTTTTTCCCGAATGACTTCCGGATAAGGGTGCTTGCCTGCGAAAAAACTCACCTCTCGGACATGCCGGAAACCCGTTTTCTCATAATTGAAGGAAATATCGAGTCCCCGGGTCGGATAGACAACATAGACGGAAAAAATGTTGTTCGTCCGGGATTTCTTCGTAAATATCTCGATAGCCACTTCAACCTGGATATTGAGCTTTTCCCGCAGGGCCTCATGGCTGCACCAGACCTCATAACCCCGGGAGGTCATTTCAGTGCGGATGATTGGAACATCAATGTCATCGATACTTACCCTGGCAACGCGAAAATCCCTCTCCATCACCAGATTTTCCCCCCGGCTCATAAGCCAGCGGTATTCACACCGGGGATCTTCAAAAAACGCGGCCAACTGTTCCTCATCAAAGGCACAGCCAATGACGAAAGCGTCGTTTTTCAATGATTTTTTATAAGAGACCCGGGTGGTTACATTCAAGGCATCTTCGCGTCGGGCCGCCTTTCCATCTTTCCCTGCATCGATCTCGGCGACGCTTATATCATAACGGAAGTCTTCCCGCAATTCCAACTGCCGATCCTCTTTTCCGAAGAGGGTCTCGAACATTTCGTAGTAGATTGCATCCCCTAATTCCTCGCTCCGGGCCCGGGTTTGAAAACACTGACGAATGATGCTGTCGATCCTGTCGATAGACCGCTCTTCGTCAGGGATATAGATGCGCCTCAGCCTTGGCAGAATAGTGTCCGCCTTTCCCTTATGGATAAACAACCGGGGCGCCCGCTTCCCTAGGGCACAAAGGATTTCATAGCTGATGCTACCCACACGACCGGCGATTTCATTGGCAGAGATTGATTCCTGTCCCTGCCGTCCCATGAGAACGACCTCGTCTCCAACCTGGCAATCCGTAATACCGCTCACATCTACAGTACACATATCCATGGAAACCCGGCCGATGACGGGTGCGCGCTTCCCCCGGATGAGAACCTCTCCCTGATTGGAAAGAATGACACCATAGCCATCGCCGTATCCTACCGGTATCGTTGCGATCCTGGTCGGCTTATCGGTGATGTAGGTACGATTGTAACCAATACTGTATCCCTTCGGAAAATCCTTCAGCAACACGATCCGCGTCTTGAAAGACATCACCGGCAACAGGTCCGCTTTGTCCCTTGTCTCCGGTGAAGGATAGATACCGTAGGACATGAGACCCGGCCTCACCATGTCGAGATTGAACTGGGGGTAGTTCAGGATGGCGCCGCTGTTGGACATATGCCGGATAGGAATACGGATTCCCGCCTCTTCCAGTTGCGCGAGAAGACGACTGAAAAGCTGTGCCTGCCCCTCGTTATACTCCAGAAGCGTCTCACTCGAGGAAAAATGGGTGAAAATCCCTTCTAGGATAAGATTCGGAAGGGCGAGGATATCCCTGATGGTCTGAAATGCCTCGTAGTAAATGGTCCCCCCACGTCCCATACCCGTATCCACCTCGACATGAGCCGGTATCCGGACATGGGCCTTCTCACAGCGATCCTGGAGGGATCTTGCAAAATGCAGGTCGGAGACGGAAGGGGTGAGATTGTACTTGATGATATCGCCGATTTCCCCTTCCGGTGAGGGGCTGAGGATTACGATTGGCGACATTACGCCGCTGACTCGGAGCTGGACGCCCTCATCGGCGTTGGCCACCCCAAGATAGACGGCGCCGTTTTTCAGGGCCACCTCGGCAATTTCGATGGCCCCGTGACCGTAGGCATCCGCCTTGACCACCTGGAGGATCTTCACGCCCGGTCGGACCAGACGCTTCATCTCCTTCCAGTTCCTGGCAAAATGATCCAGGTCAACCTCGACCCAACTCCGGTATTTATGAACTTCCTGATAAGGCATAAGTTTATTTCTTTCCCTATTATCTCGATAAAATCATAAATAAACTCGTAAAATTGGCCATAATCGACGGCTTCGTAAAAAGATCCGCAGGCGAGGCGCGCACCGGCAAGGACTCATTGTTTTCTAATAAGCGCCCCGTCGCCCTGCCCAGGCAGGACTCCGTGATGCGCTCCCGGAACGCGAGGACTGAAGCGTACTTGGCGTACGCCGCAGGGACGAGTGATGCAGCGCAACGCAGCATCCGGGTCTTTTTACGAAGCCGTTATTTTTTGGTCATGGTGAACACGCCATCCCACTCGCCTTCCGGGGGATGCCCCTTCAAGTCCTGGCAGCGCTGGATGTAAAGATTCGCCGGTGGATCATCGGGATGAACCTCCAGGACGCTTCTAAACGCCTCGATGCCTTCATCCCAGCGGGCCTGTTTGTATTTTTCCATACCTTCGTGAAAGCGTCTGATATACTCCTCATGTTCTGCCGCATCCTTCTTTTCACAGATCAACTCATAGATCTTGACGGGAAGCTTTTTACCCTTGACGCGCACGGAATCGAGCTCCCGGCAGAACATTTCTTCCTTTACGACCTCATAGGTAAATTCACTAAGCACGATATGGGTTCCATACTCCTTGTTGATCCCCTCGAGACGGGAGCTCAGGTTGACATGGTCACCCATGACGGTATAATCGAAGCGCATATTCGAACCCATGTTGCCGACTACCATGTCACCGCTGTTGATGCCGACACCGATATCCACATAGGGTCTTTCCTCCCTGGCCCACCGCTCCTGAAGCACCTTCAGTTCCGCCATCATCTCCAGGGCGGTCCGGCAGCCGCGCAGGGCGTGGTCCGGCTGATCCAGCGGCGCGCCGAAGACGGCCATGATGGCATCGCCGATATACTTGTCGAGAAGCCCTTCATATTTGAAAACGATATCAGTCATAACCGTCAGGTACTCGTTCAGGAGTCTGACGAGTTCCTCGGGGGTCAACTTTTCCGAGATCGTCGTGAAGCCGCGAATGTCCGAAAACATGACCGTTAGGTTCTTCTTATCTCCACCTAATTTCAACTTAGTGGGGTCTTTCAGGATTTCCGTAATGACAGAAGCCGTCAGATAATACTGAAAGGCCCCACGAATCTTTTTCTTCTCCCGCTCTTCCGTAAAATACCGATATACCGTTATGACTAAATAAATCGTCATCATGGTCAACACGGGATAGATCATATTGAGCCAGGTATTGTATTTGGCGAAAATGACCGTATTAGCGACAACGAAACCGCCGGTGAGGAGCAGGGCAAGGATGATGCCCTGGACCGCCTTGATCCGCGGTACCGCGATCCCCATGATCATGCCGAACACGACAATATTACAGACATCAATAAAGGTCGTCCATGACGACTGTTCCAGGAAATTCCGGTGCAGAATATTGTCGACTACCGTCGCATGCAGTTCCACCCCTGGATAAACGGGACTGAAGGGGGTCACCCGGAGATCGTAGATACCGGTGGCAGTGGCGCCGACAACTACGATCTTTCCCCTGAAAAGATCGGGGGAAAGACGACCGTTCAGGATGTCGGTGATGGAATAGTGGGGAAAGGTCTTGGCCGGTCCCAGGTAATTGATCAGCAATCGTCCGCTTTCATCAGTGGGAATCCGTATATCTCCCAACATGATCCCGTCCACGCCGTAATCGGCAAGGTTGAGGACAATCATGGGAAAATCGAGATACTGCATCAGCAGGGCTATAGGCAGAGGATAAAAATAATTATCCTGAAATTTTATGACCAGCGGAGACCAGCGGATGACGCCGTCCGGATCGGGAAAAGCATTGAAATAGCCGCTGTTCTCTCCTGCTTCTGCAATCTCCTTGATGCTCGGAACCGGGGCATAGGCCTGGATGATGTTGAATGTTCCCGTCTGGCCTTTCGCACGCACCATGGAATACATGGAACCGCCGATCAAGGCGGCACTGGCGTCAATATATTCTTCACTGATAAAACCGACATCCTTTGCCGTCGTATGGAAAAAGTAACCAAGACTCACATTTTTTGCTTTTCCGATGGACTTGGCAAGAATAGCGTCGTTATCAGCCGCTTTTGCCTTATCCTCCAAAAGCGCTGTAAGGCGGTCATCCTGAATACCTATCTTTTTTGCATCCTTAAAGATTTCAGAGAGGGTCTGAATGCTTGCATTCTGTTCCGGCTCGGCAAAGACAATATCAAACCCCACAGCCTTGGCGCCGTAGCCCTTCAGGGTGTCGACAAGACGTGCAGTCACCTTCCTTGACCAGGGCCATCTGCCAATTTCGCTGAGGCTTTTTTCATCGACAGTGGCAATGACAACTTCCCCGCCCGTCGGCAACTGCCCCCGCGATACCATCCGCAAATCCAGTGATTTTAACTCCATGAAGCGAAGAAAAGGCAGATCCATGAAGAACAGCGCCACGGCAACGATCACCAGAAAAATGGAAATCTTGATAGGTGAAAGGACCAGCAGTTTTTTCATCAGTTCCTTCATAGCCATCCCTCCGGAAAGAAGTATAATTAAATTTCTCTGATCCTAATGAAAACCATGTGTATTGTCAAGGCAAATGGGCTTATGTCTTGACAAGATACGAATGTTGAGTTAAGGGACCACGTCATGACGCCGATGTAGCTCAGCTGGTAGAGCAGCTGATTCGTAATCAGCAGGTCAGCGGTTCAAATCCGCTCATCGGCTCCAGTAAAATCAAGGGGTTAGCCAACATCAGGTTAACCCCTTTTTCTTTCGTTGCTACCCTCAGAAAACCTTTGTCGTGACCTCAAATGATCCTTGTCCTAATTATTTATTGCTTATTGAGTTCCGAACTGGCCTTGACTGTCGGGGTTTCTATCTTGGACAAAATAACGTTCCCCATCTTTACCAGTCTTTGTGCCAAAACAGGAAAGCACTGATTTTAGAATGTGTAACCGGCCGTCAAATACAAAGAAGTCTGGGTACTCTCAGCTTTTTGAGCCACTGTTCCTAATATGTCACCGTTGCCATAAACTTGGTATTGCTCGCCATCAACACTAATTTTGGTATAATGAAACCCGCCCTTCAAGAACCATGAAGGGGTAAATTTATAGTCTGCCGACACATCAATCATATATGCGTTTCCATTCATGTCGCCCGTCATGATTTTGCCACCATTCTCTCTTAAAAGGTGGTGATCCTCATCTTTGGCTTTAACAATCGGAGACCATGCAAAACTACCAGCCAAGGCAAATTTGTTATTAATTTGGAAATCTGTACCAATCTTCATGTATGGCATGCTGTAGGTCATCTCGTAGGTGATTCCTACTCGATTATCTCCATACACATCATAACCAGACAACCCGGAAGGTGAATATTGGTGGATCAATTTCGCATCAAAATCAAACTTTTGATACTGGTAGCCAAGGCCCGCATAGAGAGACCAAGATTGCCGTCTCAAAAACTTCCATTCAAGATCAATATCAATATTCAAGGCGCTAAATTTAGAGATATTTGACTCTGAGTAGACATCAAGCCGGCTTGGATTAGAATCGGTGACCCAGTCTGAATCTTTCATTTTGCCGCCGGGATCGCCGAGATTCTTCTTGAACACTCCGTTAATCCGCCATGAATCACCTATATTCAAACCTGCATCAATCCTGGCCAACCAGACATCTAAAGGCCATTCAAGCTCGCTAAAAGGGAAGTAACCATCGTACTTTGTCCCGTTTGGAGCGGTAATTGGGTAACCAATCTGATAAGTAGTATTTCCTGACATTCTTTCTGTGCCTATGGCGATACTAAAGATTCCTTTCTTCACCTGACCTTCTGCTGCCTGTTTGAGCTCCCGTTTTGCATCAACGTCAGTATCTTTTATAAAAGAGACCATGTCATTGAACTTACGGGATATTATTTTGCCATCTTTCGTTTCAATGCGGATATCGTCAGTGTTCATCTCAATAACTCTTCCGTATATGATGCTTCCATCTTTAAATTGAACACCTTTAATGCTTTCTGTTTGTGCAAAAGAAAAGGTATGAAAAAATAGAACAGATGTGAGTATTATGACCCAGGCAAAGGCTTTTTTGTGGTACGATCTCATATTATGCTGCCCTCCTTTTGCTGAAAAGTGAACCTGCCTTAAAAAATGAGCCATCTTATGAGTTCTCACAAGCTAAAATAGGGAACGCTTCCCATTTTATCGCTACTTGGAATCCATTATCCAGACGCCATCCCAGTCCTCAGCAGGGGGAGTTTCTTTCCAGAAGACACAGCGGTCGGTATACATCCGGCAGATTTCATCGGCCGGATTAAGCTCCTTCGCTTTGCCAAAAGACTGAATCGCCCGATCCCATTGCTGATTCCTGTATTTCTGAAGTCCTTCCTGAAAATAGTTTACCGATTCCATCAGGTTGGGGAAGCTCTCGGCGCTGTGGTAATCAAGAACTTCATAGACGCCGACCGTTTCCGTTTTACCCTTGACCACTACCCGGTCAATCTCCCTGATTCGGTAGGTTCCCCGTAGACGCTTGTATGTATTTTCACTGATCAGGATACTGGCATGATACTTTTTACATAAGCTTTCCAGTCGCGATGCGAGATTGACGCCGTCCCCGATCAGGGTATAATCCATTCTTTTCGGCGAGCCGATATTACCCGAAACTATCACATCTGTATTCAGGCCCAGCCCCATCTTCACCGGTCGCTTTCCTTGAGAGACCCGTTCTGTATTCCAGTGATCAAGGGCGTTGATCATGGCAATAGCTGCACGCATGGCGCGGTCTTCGTCATCATCATGGGCAATCGGAATGCCGAAGGCGGCCATAATCGCATCCCCGATGAATTTGTCCAGCATCCCGCCCTCGCGCTGGATACATTCTACCATGATTGTAAAATACTCATTGAGCAGGGATACTGTTCCCTGCGCCCCCAGTTCTTCGGTCAGGGTTGTGAACTGGCGGATATCAGAAAAGAGTATCGTGGCAAGGGCACTTTTCCCGCCCAGGATATCATCTCCTCCTTCCAGGAGCTGATCGGCAAGGCCCGGGTCCATGTATCTTGCCATGGTTGATTTTACGCGTTTTTCAGAGCTTATATCGTCCATGATGATCATGACGCCCAGTTTTTTTTTGTCTACGCTGGTCAGGGGAAGAATGGCGATATTAGCTGAAACCTTGTTCTCCCCGAATTCCAGTTCGGCGTCCATAGTCATTTCTGATTTTATCGTTTCATCCACGCGTTGGATCTTATCCATCAGCCAGACGTTCTTCCCCGAAAAGAAATCCCGAACCGCATGACCAATGATATCCTGAGCCTCAATCTGCATGATCCCGAGCCCTGCAGTATTACAGGTGATGATTTTCCCCTCCTCGTCGATGGTCATGACGCCATTGGACATACTCTCGAGCATACTCTCACTGTAATTCTTCATGTTCTGGATGTCATCGAAGAGTTTGGCGTTCTCGAGGGCGATGGAGACCTGGGCGGTAAAGGCCCGGAGACGGGATTCATCGTCTTTAGTAAAAGGCCCTCCCCGCTTGTTAAGAATCTGGGTGACCCCGATGGTCTTCCCGCTCTTGTTCACGACAGGAACACAAAGAATAGACCTGGTGAAGAAACCTGTTTTCCTGTCAAAAGCGGGATTGAAACGCAGGTCCGCGTAGGCGTGAGGGATATTGATCGTTTCTCCCGATTGGAAGACGGCCCCGGCAATGCCCATGTGATTGGGCAGGCGGATTGTCATAGCCCCCAGCCCCTCACCGACCATGGAAAACAATTCCTTCCGTTTTTCGTCATTAAGAAAGAGGGTCGATCGCTCGGAGTTAAGCATCCTGGTCGCCTCCGACATGACCTTGTTGAGAAGGCTCCCCAAGTCAATTTCCGCTGTCACATTGGAGACAAGATCGAAAAACTCCATCTCCTTAGCCCGGAACTTCCTCATCTTTTCGACAATCCCGATGCTCTGCAGGGTTATTGCCGCCTGGGTCGTCATCGATCCTAGAAGGCTCATATCCTCCTTGTTGAATCGCCCCTTTTTCTTATTTAGCATCTGGGCGGCCCCGATGATTTCACCTTTCATGGTGCGGATGGGCACACAGAGGATGCTCTTCGTTGTATAACCGGTTTTCTCATCCACAGAACGATTGAACCGTTCATCCTTGTAAGCGTCATGGACAATCATGCCCTCCCCGGTGGTGAATACATGACCGGCGATACCAGTATTGTTAATTATCCGGATTTCTCTCTGGAAGGTCCCTTGGGCAACCCGTGAGTATAACTCCCCTGTTTCTGCATCGTTCAGGAAAATTGTTCCTCTGTCGGCATGGATTTCCCTGGTGGTAATCTCTACGAGGACGTTGAGCATCTCATCAAGGGTCTCATAGGTCGCCATGGTTTGGGCAACATTTAGAAGCAGTTCCGCCTGGTGAAGCCTTACATCCTTAGTGAGAGAACTATCTTTTTTCATAACCCTCCAGCTTCTGGCGCAAAGTATAAATAGCATCCTGCAATTGTTGCATTTCTTCCCGATCAGCCCTGCGAATGGATGCTACTTCGTCTTCATATTGAATTTTTCTTCTTTCCATTTCGTACCTCATGGCATCAACCATGCCCCGCAATTGATTCGCCTCATCATGACTATCGGAGATAATTTTCTGCTTATCTCTGTCATGCTCGATGGCCATTTTTTCCATTGTGTTACGGAGTGAGTTTACCGTTTCCTTTAGTTGTTTGATATTATCATGGGTATCCGCCAAAGCCTTCTGAACAACGTTATCGCGCCCAATCCTTTCCTTCTCGAGCTCTTCCCTGAGGGCGGCGATCGTTTCCTTCAGAAAACGGTTCTCCATCTGGGCCTGGTGGAGCTCATTCGATGTCATGAAGTGCCCCCTGCATTCTTCTCAGGGTAGCCGGCGGGGTTGCGAGATTGCCAGTGCCAGCTGTCGGCGCACATGGCATCGAGTCCCCGGGAGGTTTCCCAGTTCAGGTTGGTTTTGGCAAGGCTCGAATCGGCATAGCAGACGGCGATATCACCAGGCCGGCGGTCAACAATGTCGTAAGGGATAGGCCGGCCGGATGCCTTTTCGAAGGCTTTGATCATCTCCAGAACGCTATATCCCCTGCCCGTACCAAGGTTATAGGTAGCTAAGGCCGTGTGTTGAAGGTTTTCCAGGGCCTTTAAATGGCCCAGTGCAAGATCCACGACATGGATGTAGTCCCGGACACCTGTACCGTCGGGAGTGTCGTAGTCATTCCCGAAGACGCTGAGCCGGGAAAGCTTGCCGACGGCTACCTGGGAGATGTAGGGCATGAGGTTGTTGGGGACACCGGCGGGGTCTTCACCCATCAGGCCACTTTCATGAGCCCCCACGGGATTGAAATAGCGCAGGAGGATGATTTCCCAGGCGGGATCGGCAATTCGGAGATCCCGCAGGATATCCTCGATCATCAACTTTGTGCGGCCATAGGGGTTGGCAGGGGCCAGGGGAGATTCCTCCCTGATGGGGACCGCGGCGGGATCGCCGTAAACGGTTGCGGAAGAACTGAAGACGATCCGTTTGATCCCCCATGCAGCCATCTCCTCGCAGAGGGCAACGGTCGAGCCGAGGTTGTTGTCATAGTAATACAAGGGCCTGGCAACGGATTCCCCCACCGCCTTGAGGCCGGCAAAATGAATTACGGCGTCGCAGGGATGGGCGGCGAAAATGGCCTTCAGTGCAGTACGGTCCCGACAGTCAGCATGGTAAAAGATGGGCCGACGGCCGGTAATGGTTTCAATACGGTCGAGGACGCTGATCTTGCTATTGGAGAGATTGTCCGCAATTACGACACCATAGCCCGCCTGAAGAAGCTCCACGCAGGTATGACTGCCGATATAACCGGCGCCACCGGTGACAAAAATTGTTTTCATGATAGATTGCCCCAAATAAATACTGCTCCGCATCCGCGGGAACAAAACTTTTTGCGAAACCACCGAGGAAGATTCATACGGCAAATATGGAGACAGTGCAATACCTTTTTGCTCGGCAGGCAACCCTCTTGTTGCTTCTTGACAAGCCAAGATCATTGTATATGATGGTGATGACAAATATGAAAGGGGATAGGGGTATGTATGGGCTACATCAAAATCAAATTCAGGAACGATAGCGGCAAGTTCGAGCAGGAAATCCAGGATGTGCTGGATGACATGTTTCATATCGCCAGCCCCACATTTACCCTTTGTGAACATATCTGGCGTCCCCATACGGACATCTATGAGACACCTGATCTCATTATCGTCCTCCTTGATCTGGCCGGGGTGGCCAGGGACGACATTCGTCTCGAGGTAAGCCGCAGGAGTATCAAAATCTCCGGAAAGCGGGATCAGCATTATCTTTCCGGAACGACGCGCTACCATCTCGCGGAAATCCCTTACGGCTACTTTGAAAGGCATCTGGCCTTGCATGCGCCTGTGGATACAGAAACGGTCCAGGCGATTTATGCAAACGGGCTTCTCGAAGTCCGCTTGGGAAAAATACCCGTGGAGCGGGAAAGGCGCATTCCCGTAATGGGGCCAAGAGGAGGAAACAACCCATGACGGATCAACAGACAACGAACGATATGAAGATCATTCACATCCCGGAAATGTTGCCGATTCTTCCCCTTTTCAATATGATCGTCTTTCCGAAGATGATGCTGCCACTGGAGGTTTTTGGAGATCAATCCCTGCAACTCGTTGATGAAGCCATGGCGAAGGACCGGATCATCGGGCTGGTTCTCGCAAGGAAATCGCCGCCCGAGACCACCTATCAAGCCGAGGACTTCTACAGCATCGGGACAAGCGCCGTCATCCTGAAGATGGCCAAGACTTCAGAGAACAAAGCTCAACTTCTCGTACAGGGCATCGAACGCTTCTACGTCAGAGAAATCGTGACCGGCAAACCATATCTTCAGGCCCGCATTGAATCTATTCAGGATCAGGAGAGTAAGGATATCGAAGTCGAGGCCCTCATGGCGAACCTTGTGGGACTCTTCGAACGGATCGTAAAACTGACCCCCTTCCTCCCCCAGGAATTCGGTTCCATGGCCAAGACCATTACAGATCCGGGCGTACTGGCCGATCTTATCGCCTCCATCATCAATGTCTCAACGGAAGAAAAACAGGCGATCCTGGAGCTGATCGATGTCAAGCAACGGCTTAGAGAGATAACTCGCCTCGTCAATCATCAGGTGGAAGTCCTCGAACTGGGAGACAAGATCCAGTCTCAGGTCAAGGACGATATGGATAAGACCCAGCGCGATTATTACCTGCGTCAGCAACTCGGGGCCATCAAAAAGGAACTTGGCGAGGAGGATGAAACAAAGGTGGAGGTGGATGAGTACCGGGAGAAACTGGCCAAGAAGGATCTCCCCGAGGAAGCAAAAAAGGAGGCGGACCGCGAATTGCAGCGCCTGGAACGTATGCATCCATCATCGGCTGAATACACCGTCGCCTCGACTTATCTGGATTGGATTCTCACTCTGCCCTGGCGGGAGGGGACGGAGGATAATCTGGATATCAGGAAGGCCAGGAAGGTCCTGGAGGAAGATCACTATGGCCTGGAGAAACCAAAGAAGCGGATCATCGAGTACCTTGCCGTCAGGAAACTGAAGTCCGACGCGAAAGGACCGATCCTCTGTTTTGTCGGCCCTCCCGGTACGGGAAAGACGTCCCTGGGGCAGTCCATTGCCCGGGCCCTGGGAAGGAAGTTCGTCCGCATCGCCCTGGGAGGCGTCCGGGACGAGGCGGAGATTCGGGGACACCGGCGCACCTACATCGGCGCCCTCCCGGGCCGGATCATCCAGAGCATCCGCCGGGCAGAATCCAACAATCCCGTTTTCATGCTTGACGAGATCGACAAGGTGGGCAGCGATTTTCGTGGCGATCCCTCTTCGGCCCTCCTGGAGGTCCTCGATCCGGCCCAGAACTTCTCGTTTATGGACCATTATCTGGACATCCCCTTTGATCTGTCTCACGTCATGTTCATTACCACGGCGAACATTCTCGACACCATTCCGCCGGCCCTGCGGGACCGCCTGGAAATCATCGAATTAGTGAGTTACACCGTCGATGAAAAGCTCCACATTGCTGAAAAGTATCTCCTTCCCAGGCAGGTCGTGGAAAACGGCCTGCAACCGGAACAGATTTCCTTTACCAGGGGGGCCATCCGGCTAATTATCAGCAGCTATACCCGGGAGGCCGGAGTGAGAAACCTGGAACGGGAGATTGCCGCCGTCTGTCGGGGTGTGGCAAGTCAGGTAGCGGAAGGTGTTATGGAAAAGGCGACGATCCGGCATAAAGACGTTCACCGGTATCTGGGCCCGGAAAGAGTCACCTCGGAAATAACCGCCCGGACATCGAAGCCGGGCGTCGTCATGGGCCTGGCCTGGACACCGGTGGGGGGAGATATACTGTTCATCGAGGCAACAGCTATGAAGGGGAAAAAGGGTCTGACCCTGACGGGGCAATTGGGGGATGTAATGAAGGAGTCGGCAACAGCGGCCCTTAGTTTCATCCGGACCAATGCCGAGGCCTTGGGCATAGCAAAGGATTTCTTTGAAGATGTGGATATTCATATCCATGTTCCTTCCGGGGCCATCCCGAAAGACGGCCCCTCGGCAGGGGTAACGATCATGACGGCCCTGACATCGCTGCTGACCAACAAACTGGTGAAAAAGGATCTTGCCATGACGGGAGAAATCACCCTCCGGGGGCTGGTACTCCCGGTTGGGGGAATCAAGGAAAAAGTTCTCGCAGCCCACCGCGCCGGTGTTAAGACCATCATTCTGCCCAAGTGGAACAAGAAGGACCTCGCCGATATTCCCCCCAAGATTCGGAAGGATATCGACTTTCATCTCGTCGAAGACATGATGGATGTCCTGAAAATAGCCCTTGAAAAGGGATAAATGAAACAAAGAGAGGTGTCGCAAGATGATGATGCCAAAACCCGATAACGGTTCACTTGGTTTAAACTCCACATCCAGGGGAAGAAAGAAAGAGGGACTCCAGAAAGTGCCCTTGGTCAATTCTGGGAACATGGGAATCGCCGGGACATCTCCCTTCTTTCTGACCGTAGCCATCATGATCGTCCTTGGACTGGCGATGTCAGCAACTGCTCAGACCGGACCTCCAGAGAAATCGCCCGGCAAATTCACCCTGTCAAGCAGCATCGATCTGGCCCTGAACCAGAGCATGGTCATCCAGGCGGCTAAGGAAGGGGTCAAGGGGGCAGAGGCCCAGAAGAAAGAGGCTTTCACGGGATTCCTTCCCAAACTGAGCACCTCCTACAGCTACATGCGGCTTAATGAAGCGCCCTGGGTAAATATGCCTCCGTCGTCAATAAACTCCCCCTTTGGTCCTCTGTCGACTACGGGCGGTCAGGTTACCATGGGTACTCAGGACAACTACAATTGGGCGTTGGAAGTGCGACAACCAATCTTCGCCGGCGGTTCTATCGCTGCCAATTACCAGGCCAACAAGAAAGGCGAAGACATTGCCAGGGTTGATGAATCAACCACGACCCAGAATATTGTCGAAGAGGTCAAGGCCTCTTACTTCCATATTCTCAAGGCCCAGAAGATTCTTGAAGTCGCCCGGCAAGCGGTGGAACAATTGAAGTCCCATCGCAACGAGGCACAGAACTTCTTCGATGTCGGCCTGATCCCGAAAAACGACCTCCTCCAGTCGGAGGTACAGTTGGCAAACGGCGAACACAACCTTGTCAAAGCGGAAAACAATGTTGAAATTGCCAAGGCCCGCTTCAATACCCTCCTGCGGCGCAACATCAACGATCCCGTCGAGGTGGAGGACATCTTGACTTACCGGCCCTTCGAGAAAACCGTCGAGTCCTGCTTTCAGACAGCTTTTGATAAACGTCCCGAAATCAAGGCTTACTCCCTCAAGGTGGAGCAGGCCAAAGAGTACGTCAAGGTGGCCAAGGGTGACTTCTTCCCCACCGTCAGCGCCGTGGGACATTATGAGCGTTTCGGCGATTCGGGAAGTCTTCAAGGCAGCACGTACAAGAGCATGGAGACCTGGTATCTCATGGCCAGGGCCGATTGGGCATTCTGGGAATGGGGAAAGACGAAAAATCAGGTGGACTCCCGACAAGCAAGGCAAAATCAGACCACCAGCCTGCTGGCCCATGAAAAGGACAAGGTTGCCTTTGAAGTAAAAGCGGCCTATATCCTCGTCCGGGAATCGGAAAAGCAGGTATTTGTCGCCCAGAAATCAATCGATCAGGCGGAGGAAAATTTCCGTATCAACAGCGAGCGCTATAAAGAACAGGTCGCCACCTCAACAGATGTGCTGGACGCCCAGACCCTCCTCACCAAAGCGAAATCCGATTATTTCACGGCCCTGGGGGATTATTTCATAAACCAGGCCCGTCTGGAGAGGGCAATGGGAGAAATCAAATGAAAAAAAGAGTGATTTTAGTCATCTTCATCATCCTGCTCCTCGGTGTGGGGGGCTACGTCTATTATGGACAATGGAAGAGCAAGAATAGCGAACTCTATTATTCCGGCGTCATCGAGGCCAAGGATGCGAAGCTGGCCTTCCAGGCTAACGGGAGAGTGACAGTTGTTCATGTCAAGGAAGGACAGGCCGTCACGAAGGATCAGGTCCTGGCCGAACTCGACGCATCGGAATTACAGACCCGCTATAATCAGACTGAGGCCTCTCTCGATCGTGCCATTAAAGGCCAGCAACAGTTTGAGACGCTCCTCAACGTCTATAAGAGCACCCTTCCTGACGATGTCGTGCGGGCGGAGGCGAACGTATCCAGCGCCCGAAAGGTCATGGAAGATACGAGGAAGAACAAGGAACGTTATGACGCCCTGTATCAGCGGCGGGTTATCGCGCAAAAGGAATGGGACACCGTACGGCTTAATTATGAAACGGCGTCTTCCCGGCTGACGGAAGGGGAGGCCATTCTCCACCAGGCCAAGAGCAATCTGCAAAAAATTGAGATCACCAGGAAGGACATCGAAGCTGCCAAGGCTCAGGTCCAGTTTGCCAGGGCGGTGCGCGAGCAGGCAACCATCCAGACGGCGTACGCGAAATTGCTCGCCCCTTTCGAGGGCGTCATCACCAGCAGAAATATCGAACCCGGCGAGGTCGTATCTCCCAGCCGGGAGGTCTTTAACCTGGCAAATCTGTCCAATGTCGATCTAAAAATCTTCGTGGAAGAGACGGCCATCGGCAAGGTCAAACCTGGTCAGGCGGTGGATGTGAGAATCGACACCTTCCCGAATCGCACCTTCAAGGGAACTGTTTCCTTCGTATCCCCGGAAGGCGAATTCACCCCCAAGATCATCCAGACCCAAAAGGAGCGTGTGAAGCTCGTTTATCTGGTAAAGGTCTCTATCCCGAATCCGGGCTACGAGTTAAAAACCGGCATGCCTGCCGACGCCTGGCTGAAATAATTATAGACAGCGCCCTAGTCGTGACACCAACCCATCACCACCCCAACCATCCCTTTGAAGGGGAGGGGGAAAGTTGGATTTTTTAGATGAAACCAGAACAGGCATCTTCCTCTTTCGTAGCCATCGATCATGTCTCCATGCGCTTTGGAGAAGTTGAGGCCGTCCGGGACGTATCCATGCTGATCGAAAAAGGAGAAATCTTCGGCCTTGTCGGATCGGATGGGGCAGGAAAATCAACCCTCCTCCGGATGGTCGCCACGATGATCAAGCCGACTGCTGGCAGGATTCTCATCGCCGGCATGGACGTCGTATCCGAGAAGAGAAAGGTAAAAAATATTATCGGTTATATGCCCCAGCGTTTCGGACTTTATCCGGATCTGACGGTAGATGAGAATCTCCAATTCTTCATGGACATCTTCGGCATTCCCAGGGAAGAACGCAAAAAGAGGCGTGAAAAGTATCTGGGATTCTCCAACCTGCTGCCCTTTACCGATCGGCCGGCCGGCGCCCTCTCGGGGGGGATGAAACAGAAATTGGGGCTGGCCTGCGTGCTGATCCATGAGCCCAGTCTCCTTATACTGGACGAACCGACAAACGGCGTCGATCCCGTCTCCCGTCAGGAATTCTGGGATATTCTGGGTGAAATGCGCCGGGCGGGGATGACCATTATCGTTTCCACCGCCTATCTTGACGAAGGAGAAAAATGCAATGTTCTGGCGATGATGCACAAGGCGCAAGTAATTGATATCGCGACGCCGGCGGCAATCCGCTCTTCCTTCCCTACCCTGGAGGCAGCCATGATCAGTCGTCTTGAGGAGGCGGATTCCGACATTGCGAAAGATACCTTTTTAGCTCACCCTCACCCTGGACCTCCCTCTGAAGGGGAGTGAAATATATGAACACATCCACAATCCGTCAATCGGAAAACGGCGATGCTATTCAGGTCAAAGACCTGGAGAAACGTTTCGGCAAGTTTGTGGCCGTAAACCGCGTGACCTTCAGCGTCCGGCGGGGAGAAATTTTCGGGTTTCTGGGTTCCAACGGCTCCGGCAAATCAACGACCATTCGCATGCTCTGCGGCATCCTCACCCCCACGGCCGGTCAGGGAACTGTGGCCGGCCATGACATCTTCAGGGAACCGGAGGAAATCAAGCAATCTATCGGTTACATGTCCCAGAAATTCTCCCTTTACGAGGATCTGAGTCCCTTTGAAAATATCCGCTTTTATCTCGGCATATATAACGTCTCCCCGGCCCTCTGGGCGGAGCGGATCTCCTGGATTCTGGACATGACCCAACTAGGCGACGTCCGCAACCGCCTGACCCGGGAACTGCCTCAGGGCTGGCGTCAGCGCCTCGCCCTCGGTTGCGCCCTGTTGCACAAACCGGATATTCTTTTCCTGGACGAGCCGACATCCGGCGTTGATCCCCTGACAAGGCAACATTTCTGGGACTTTATCCGTCAGTTGGCCTCCCAGGGTATCACTATTTTCGTTACTACCCATTACATGGACGAAGCCCGCCATTGCGAACGGATTGTCATGATCAACCAGGGAGCCATCGTCGCGGCGGGAAGTCCGGACGAGATCATTCAGAAGGCATGCCCGGACCAGCCCGGGGCGGATCTTAACGACGCATTCATTACCTTGATGAAAAACTGAAAATGAATCTTAGGAAGATCGCCGCCATTACCCGCAAGGAATTTTATCACCTGATCAGGGATTACCGGAGTCTTTACCTGGCCTTCGCCATACCCCTGATCCTGATCCTGCTGTTTGGTTACGCCCTGAGTCTGGACGTGGAAGACGTCCGGACGGTAGTTGTGGATTACGATGGAACCAAGCAAAGCCGGGACCTTGTCCGCCGCCTGGATGCTTCCCCCTATTTCCAAGTCGTCGCCCATCTGAAGAACTCCGCGGAGGCAGCTGATTGGCTCGATCACGGCTGGACAACGCTGGCGCTCATCATCCCCCCGGACTGGACGAGAAACATCCAGGCCGATCGGGAAGCGCCGCTGCAGGTCCTCCTCGACGGCAGCGATCCTAATTTTGCCAATATCTCGGCAGGCTACATAACTGCCTTCCTGGAGCGGGAAAACACCAAATATCTCCACAATTTTCTGAATCGCCAGGGTCAGGTACAGATGAAACCGCCCCTTGAAGGCCGTATCCGCATCTGGTTCAACGAGGACCTGGAGAGCAGAAACTTCATTGTCCCCGGCATCATTGCCGTCATCATCATGATTGTCGGGGCCATGCTGACGTCCCTGGTCATCGCCCGGGAGTATGAAAACGGGACCATGGAGACGATCAAGTCCCTCCCCATAAGCGCCGGGGAATTTATCGTCGGCAAGGCCATACCCTATTTTTTTATCACCCTGGCCGACGTCCTCATCGCCGTCCTCATGGGACAGGTCCTTTTCGGGATCGTCATGAAAGCAAATTTCTGGCTCATGATCACCGCTTCGTCCCTGTATCTGGCAGTTGCCATCACCCTGGGGCTCCTCATATCATCAGCCACAAAATCACAGCTCGTCGCCAATCAGGTCTCACCCCTGGTTACCTTTCTCCCTTCCATGCTCCTGTCCGATTTTGTATTTCCCGTCCTGAACATGCCCCAGGTTATCCAGACCATTACCTACATCGTTCCGGCCCGGTACTTTATCGACATCCTGAAGGGCATTTACATGAAGAACCTTGATATCACCTATCTCTGGCCAAGTTTCGCCGTCCTTTTCGCCATGGCCGCAATCCTCGCCGTCCTCAATGTCGTCGTCCTGAAACGGGAGGGAATGTAGCATGAGCTTCCTGCGGATACGGGAACTCGTCCGTAAAGAATTCATTCAACTATTCCGGGACAAGCGGAACCGCCCCATCCTGATCATGGCTCCCCTTATTCAGATCCTGATTTTCGGCTATGTGGTAAATTTTGACATCACCAGCATCCGCGTCGCCCTCCTCGATCAATCACACACCGTGGAAAGCCGGACGATCGTTGATGCCTTCAGCGCCAACGGCATGTTTCAGATCAGCAATGTCGTCAATGATCCCAAGGTGATGGAAGACCTGCTCCTGCGCGGGAAAGTGGACATCGGCATCAAGATCGGTCCCGACCTGAGCAGGAAGATCCGCCGGGGGGAAACGGCGGAAATCCAGATCCTCGCCGATGGCACGGTGAGCAACATGACGGCGATCCGGGTCTCTTACGTCATGACGGTCCTGGAACGCCTGAATCGCCAGTTCCTCAGAGACCTCTACCCCATACAGATGACATACGGCCGCATCGACGCTCGCCTCAGGACCTGGTACAATCCCAATCTCTACAGCCGGCATTTCTTCGTTCCCGGAATCGTCGCCTTTGTCGTCATGCTCATCTCGCTCCTCTTTACCTCCATGGCCGTCATCAAGGAAAAGGAGGGGGGAACCATGGAGCAGCTTATCGTGACGCCCATGAAGCCTTATGAGCTGATCATGGGGAAAACCATTCCTTATATCATCATCTCCCTGATCCAGATGGTTATCGTGACCATCCTTGCCGTTTACTGGTTCGAGTTGCCCATCAGGGGAAGCCTGCCCCTGTTTTTCCTCGCCATCTGCCTGTTTCTCATCAGCACGATGGGGATCGGCCTGTTCATCTCGACCATTTCGGCCACCCAGCAACAGGCCATGATGACGACCTTTTTCTTCATCCAGCCGTCGTTTCTCCTTTCCGGGTTTGTCTTTCCCATCACCAATATGCCGATCGTCGTCCAGTGGCTGACCTACCTGAATCCATTTCGCTACATCCTGGTGATCATCCGGGGCATCTTCCTCAAAGGAGTGGGCATGGACATCCTCTGGCCCCAGTATGTCGCCCTGACCATCCTGGGCCTGGCGGTCTTCACCGCCGCCGTCCTGCGCTTCCACAAGCGGCTGGATTGAGTTTTGCGACGCAAAGTATCCATTGTTGAATGAGAGCCGGTGCGGAATACGCCCCATGGTCTTGGTCCACGAAAAACTCTACCCTCTATTCGTCCTGGTTGTTCGTTTTGGCGGCATAAGGGTTTTCACGACTTAAGCGGCTGCGAACGAAATCAATATTTGTACGGAGACCGTAGTAGTCGCTGGCCGGACTCTTTGGAAATTTCATTTCCAAGGTTTCACGCTCCATGGCATTGAGCCGCCGGACATACTCATCATGTCGTGCGAGGTCGTAGGATTGTGACAGCTCCTGTTCGAAGAACTTCAGCTCACCGTATATCTTGTTGATCCTGGTTTTCACCCGTTTGAACCTATATCTGGCCATTACCCTAAGCACCGGATAGGCAAAGGCAAAAAATGGCAGGAGCATGAAGAACACCCGATCGATAAATTCCGCCAGCCAGAATGGCAGATAATTCATCAAAAAAGGAGGGCCATTTTGATGGAAATGAACCGCCACTTTGCTCTCCGGCACAAGAGGATCTTTGAAAGAAGGGAATTCGCCGCGGCGGGCAAAATAGCTTTCCTTTCCGTTGATTTCTTGAGCCGCCTTCATGAACAACATTTGAATCGCGGGATGCATCCGGTCATCAATCAACAGTTCGGTTGTCGTGGCTAACAACTGCGTATCCTGGGGAGGGAAATTGCGCACCAAATCAAAACCGCCTTTAGGTACCTTTAATTCCTCTAAAAACGGCAGTAACCGGGTGTACGCAGCCGCCCGTCGGAAGTTTGCCAGGCGAATTTCCGGATCCTTGATCAGGGTCTGAATATTGGCTGATTCAAGGCCGTCAGCCAGGAACACGGCGTCGATCTCCCCGCGCTGGAGGGCTTGCACTCCCTCGTGATTGGGCATGGTCAATAAGGTAGACGTAGGTGCAACGCCATTGAGTTCGAGAATATGCATCGCCTGCGTGTGCGTCCCGCTGCCCTCCGAGCCGATGGATATCCTCATTTTTAGAACACGATGGATATCCTCATCGTTTTCTGCAATAACCCCGCGGCGGTAAAAGAACCACACCGGTTCGTACTCGACGCTGCCGAGCGACAGGATTCCCGACGCATCGCCCGGCTTGAGAAGTCCTGCCTGAACGAAGGCTACCTGCACCGGGTCTCGGCGATCTTTCAGTTTAGCCAAATTTTCCTGGGCGCCGTGCGTTGGGACCAACTCAAGGGTAACACCGTGTTCACGGAAAAATTCAACATATTTTTGTGCCAGCGCCAGGTAAGATCCGCCCTTCCCGGAGGCCATAAGCACAAGCTTCGGCGGCGCCGGCTTTGCGAACCAGATGGCAAGTCCCAGCGCGGCAATCAATAAGAGGAGGAGCGGCCACATTTCACGGACAAACTTTTGCCAGCTCTTCAACTCCCAGACGATCGTTTCATGAAACGCGCTGGCGTATCTCCACAAATTTTCCTTAAAGCTTCCCATGTTGTTTAATTGATAATTGATTTGAGTGGCACTGTCTACCCCGACGCCATCTTTTTGATGTTTGTTCTCTCCGTTTACCACCTGGTTTTCAAGTGGTGCCAATGTATCTTAACAATTGCTGGCTCGACCTTGCACACTTTCTAATATCAGTCAATCATAGATCACAGGTGCGGTCTCAATGCTTACCCCTTGTCGCATCGCCATGCCGGAAGATCTCGGCGTCATCAATTTTAACCATATGGCATCATTTAAGCGTAAACTGACGCTGAGGGTACTAAAAGCTATGGAGACTTTCGTAGTCATAAAAAGGGCTTCGCTTTTTCATAACCTTTGTTGTACAATTCAGCCATTGTATTCGAGTAACTGTGGAAACCGAAGGCTGATGATTTCAGCTTGGGATCCCCTTAGTGGCTATTTGCGAGATTGCCTTTGAGGAATGCTTCGATGCAGGAAACAGGCAAAGCTCTGAAACCCATCCTCGATTATTTGCTGGAGAAGCGGGGCTTTGATTTTTCAGGTTATCATCATCCCATGTTGGGGCGTCGCATCACTAAACGTTTGTTCGCCACATCTTCCGAAAATTTCGGCGAATATCTTTCCTATCTGCAAGAAAATTCCGATGAACTGGACCACCTCATTGATGTCATCACCATAAATGTAAGCCGATTTTTCCGGGACACCCTGACCTTTGAGCTGATCGCCGACCGAATCCTGCCGGCTATGATCCTGGAAAAGACCCGTTTGCATGATAATTCTCTCCGGATCTGGTCCGCCGGCTGCGCCAGGGGAGAAGAACCCTATTCCCTGGCAATTCTCGTCCAGGAATTGCTTCGCAAGGAAGAGAAAACAGGGGAAGCTTCCCGGAATAATGAAGGCGTGTTCGCAGGAAATAAATACGAAAAGAGTCCCCCCTTTTCCGTGCACATATTTGCCACCGACATCGACGGCAAAACTTTGAAGGACGCCGAGAAGGCCGTCTATCCCCTGGCCAGTGTCGAAAACATCAAACACCGGCTCTTGACAAAATATTTCACACCCGATGGAACGTCCTTCCGGTTGCTTCCGGAAATCAAAAAGCTGGTCCATTTTTCCCCTTATGACATGCTGGATAAAAAATGCGGCGTTCCTCCGGAAAGCGTTTTCGGTGCTTTCGATCTCGTCCTCTGCCGCAACCTCTTGATCTACTTCAACATTGAATATCAGGAGACCATCTTTGCCAAACTATACCACTCGCTCTCCCAGAATGGTTATCTCATTCTCGGGGAGGCGGAGGCGCCAATCATGACTTATCGGCATCATTTCAGCCGGGCTTTTGAGTTCAGCCCGATCTACCGGAAAAGATAGGAGGAGAAGGGGGAAACGATGAAACTGAAGGATCTGAAGATCGGCACACAACTGAAAATCGGTATGGGCGCCATCCTGCTGTTCGTGGCGCTCCTCGGGGCGGTGGCCTGGTACCAGGCGGAGAGTCTGTGGCAGGAGACGGAGGGCCTCTACAAGCATCCCCTCATGGTCCGCAGGGCTCTCGACAAACTCACAGTTGACATTCTCTCCATGCACCAGAACATGAAGGATCTGGTTCTGTCTGTGAATGATCAGGAGAGACAATCCGCCATTCGAGATATCGCTACCCGCGAAGCAGAAGCCATCCAGCAGTTTGACATTCTCTATGACCGCTATCTAGGGGACAGGAAGGACATCGACGAAGCCCGCACTGCCCTCGCGCAGTGGAAATCCATCCGGGAGGAGACTATTCGTCTCTTGCGGGCCGGAAAGAACGTCGAAGCGGCGAACCGCACTAAATCGAGCGGCGTTGATGGCAGTCATATGGAAAAGCTGATGGATGAGATCCAGGATATCAGTGATTTTGCCAAGAACAGGGGGGACCAATTTTACGCAGCCGCCAAGAAGGAAAAAGATGCATTAATGGGGCGGCTGGGGATGGTCCTCGGCGTTATTCTCCTGCTGACGCTAGGCGTCGGCTATCTCCTGTTGAAAAACATCAAGAAACCGATAAAGGAACTGGCCGCGGCAGCGGATCTGTTCCGCCAGGGCAAAATGGATGTCCGCAGCGGGTATGCTTCTGCAAATGAATTCGGGACCCTCGCGGCCTCGTTCAACGCCTTGGCCGAAACGGTACAGACGGAATGGCAAAGCAGAGAGTCCGCCACCCGGATAGCCGAGGTCATGCTCCAGCAAGAAGACATGCGGGCCTTCTGCCAAGCATTGCTTAAGGATTTGCTCACAGAAACGGGGTCCCAGATCGGAGCGATCTATATTCTGAACGAGGAGAAAACCGATTATGAGCATTTTGAATCCATCGGCCTTGCCCCCGCCGGCCGCACCTCCTTTGCCGCCACCAGTTTTGAAGGCGAGTTCGGCGCGGCGCTGGCCACGGGGCAGATCCAGCGCATTACCGACATTCCGGTGGATGCGCGCTTCACCTTCGCCACGGTAGGCGGGGATTTCCAGCCCCGGGAGATCATCACCATTCCCATCTCCGGGAACGGGGAGATTGCGGCGGTGATTTCCCTGGCCAGCATCCGGAGCTATCCCGCGTCGGCAGTGCGTCTGGTGAAAGAGATCTGGTACGTGCTGACTGCCCGCTGGAACGGCGTCCTGTCGTTCAGAAAAATCCGCGCCTTTGCGGAACAACTCGAACAACAGAATATGGAGCTCCAATCCCAGCAGGAGGAATTGGAGGCCCAGGCGGAGGAACTACAAAAACAGTCGGAAGAACTACAAAAACAGACAGAGGAATTGCTGGAGCAAAATGCCGAGCTGGGACAGCAGCGGCTGGCGGTTGAAGAGGCAAGCCGTCTGAAAAGCCAGTTTCTCTCGAATATGAGCCATGAACTGCGCACCCCCCTGAACTCCGTCATGGCCCTCTCCCGCGTCCTCATGATGCAGACCCGGACAAAGCTCAGTGATGAAGAGGTCAACTATCTGGAAATCATCGAGCGGAACGGAAAAAACCTCCTCGCCCTGATCAACGATATCCTGGACCTCTCCAAAATCGAGGCCGGCAGGATGGACGTAAGCCCAAAACCTTTTTCCCTCGGCCAGGCACTGGAAAATATTCTGGAAAGTATCACTCCCCTCGCAGGGGAAAAGCAGCTTGAGATCCAGCAGGATGTCCCCGCGGATCTTCCACTTCTCGAAAGCGATGAGATAAGAGTGTCGCAGATCCTGCAAAACCTCGTTGCCAATGCCGTCAAATTTACCGATGCGGGCGGGCTCAACGTTTCGGTACAGACCAGTCAGGAAAAAATCTCCGTCCGAATTGCCGATACGGGCATCGGCATCGCGGCAAACGACCTCCCCTACATCTTTGACGAATTCCGGCAGGTGGACGGGACATCGGCAAGAAGGCATGAAGGGACGGGACTGGGACTTGCCATCGCCCGCAAGGCGGCCCGGATGCTGGGCGGTGATATCGCCGTGGTCAGTGTCCCGGGAAAGGGATCCACATTCACCCTGACCCTACCCCTTACCTGGCAGGGGACAGCCCCCGTCTACGAACCTATTGTCAGAAGACAGCCTTCGGGCGTGAAATCTGCGCGCAAGACCATTCTCGTCGTTGATGATGAACCGGAGATGGCAGCGATGATTTCCCGCTATCTTCTCCAGGAAGGGTACAACACGGTCACGGCCACATCGGGCTCGGAGGCGCTGAAGCTCGCCGCCCGGGAGCTGCCTTTCGCGATCACCCTCGATATCATCATGCCCGACATGGACGGATGGGAGGTGCTGCAAGAACTCAAGAAAAACCCTGAAACAAAAGATATTCCCGTCATTATCGTCTCCATCTCGGAGAATATGGAAACCGGATTTGCCCTCGGCGCCGTGGGCTATGTCACGAAGCCCGTTTCCAAAAAACTTCTCGTCTCTGAGATTCAGAAGATCGGCAAACCGGGAACCCGTTCGATCATGATTGTGGATGACAATGATCTGGACCGCCAGCTAATCAGGCGAATCATTGAAGAGGAAGGATTGAAGCCCATCGTGGCTGAGGGTGGCGCTATTTGCCTGGAATTGATTAAAAAACAGATCCCCGATGTCCTGGTCCTGGATTTGATGATGCCGGAACCGGACGGATTTGCCGTCCTGGAGAGAATTCGCAGCAACCCCAATACCCGTGACCTGCCTGTCATCGTCGTCACGGCCAAGGACCTGACGGAAGGGGATCGGAACAAATTGAGGGGGAATGTTTCTTCCGTGCTGGGGAAAAGCGCCGCCACATCGGAGACTCTGCTCGTGGAAATCAAAAGAATCCTGATGGATCTGGAGGGCCTTCCGAAACACCCCGGGTCTGAAAAAACGGCGGCCCCACCCCGGATTCTCCTGGTCGAGGACAACGAGGCAGCGATCATCCAGGTCAAAGCGGTTCTCAACGCTGCCGGTTATGTCGCCGATGTGGCCAGAGGCGGGCAGGAGGCATTTGACTACGTTTCCCATACCATCCCGGACGGCATCATTCTGGATTTGATGATGCCGGGGATCGACGGTTTTGAGGTGTTGGAAAAGATCCGGGGCAAACAGGCAACAGCAAAGATACCAGTCTTGATCCTTACGGCCAAGAGCCTGACCCCGGAGGATTTCAAGAGGCTTAGCGCCAACAATATCCAACAGCTCGTCCAGAAGGGGGATGTGGACCGGGAAATTCTGTTATCGAAAATCGGCGCCATGCTCAATACCCATTCGGGACGACCGGCGAGGCTTCATGACAGCGCCGGCAGAAAAGAAACCGCCCCCTCCCCGGACGTTATTAAGCCGGCAATTAAACACATTGAACGTCATGCCGGCCCCCCCACGATCCTGATCGTGGAAGACAATGCCGACAACATGACCACCATCAAGGCGGTTTTGCAGAACCGCTACCGGATCCTCGAAGCGACGGACGGCGAAGAAGGCCTGCGAATGGCCGCGGAGGCGAGGCCCGACATGATCCTCCTCGACATGGCCCTGCCGAAAATGGATGGTTATACCGTAGTGCGGCTTATCAAGGCCAACATGGAACTCAGCCTGATACCGGTGCTTGCCATGACCGCCCGGGTCATGAAAGGGGACCGGGAAAAGATTCTCGATGCAGGCTGCGATGATTACATCGCCAAGCCGATCGATCCGGAGGGCTTCCTGAAAAAAATTGCTGACTGGATGAAAAGATGATGTTGGTCATACCGTGGCAATCTGATAATATGGGCATACCATACTGGTTTTTTTCATAAGTTGAGCTTATGGTAACGGGAGGTTCGCAAGGGGATGAAGATGAAGCTCAGTGTCAAAGACTTCGATAGGGCGGTGAAACGGGCCATCGATCGCATACCGGAGGAAATTCGCATTCGCCTGGATAATATCGTGATTTCCGTCCGGCCACGTCCATCCCGTGACATGATCAGGGAAATCGCGCTACCACCCGACGACCCGCTCTTCGGCATCTATTGTGGCATTTCCCTGCCGGAGCGGTCTGAAACCAACCCGCCCCTCTTCCCGGACACCATTTTCATCTTTCAGGAACCCCTGGAAGATGCCTGCCTAAGCTTGGCGGAACTAGAGGAGGAGATCGAAATTACCGTCGTCCATGAAATCGCCCATTTCCTCGGCATGACGGAAGAACAGCTTGCGGCGCTGGGATACGAATAGAAGAAAAAAGGTATTTCGGATTCGAAAGCAAAGATGAAATCGAGGCGGCAAGGAAGAGGCGACGCAGACGTCTATGGAAATAGGTCGAGGAGCCGATGACGAAGCCAACGAAGATAGCGCTTTGCCTTAGAATCCGAATGAGAAAGGCGGGGTAAATGAACGTATCACCTACCCCGCCTCTTATCTGGCGGAGAGAGGGGGATTCGAACCCCCGGTACACTTTTGGGCGTACACACGATTTCCAGTCGTGCCCTTTCGGCCTCTCAGGCATCTCTCCGGGTCTTCTATGATAAACTCACAAAAAGCCTTACAAACACACCTTCTGTTATGCTATTTTTTTAATGGCGGAGAGAGGGGGATTCGAACCCCCGTGGGAGCTTTGGGCCCCCAAATCGATTTCGAGTCGATCCCGTTACGACCACTTCGGTACCTCTCCGCATGGAGCTTTCTGTATTCGAAGCGGTGCGGGTTATAACCTCTTTCGTTGAAAAAAGCTACTCAAAATTTCAGCACACCGTCCTTCCATAACACCCCCGGTAAAATTCACGATATGATTCAGGCGCGAATCATCGAAGACGCGGCTGACGGAAACAACGGCCCCCCCTTTAGGGTCACTCGCTCCGAAGACCACCCTTTTGATTCGGGCATGAATGACGGCGCCGGCGCACATTAGACAGGGCTCCAGGGTCACATACAACGTCATTCCCGACAATCGGTAATTCCCTGTATACTGGGCTGCGGCACGAATGGCAAGGATCTCGGCGTGGGCCGTCGGATCGTTCAAAGCGATGGGGCGGTTGTGAGCCCGGGCAATAATCTGGTTATCGCTAACAATAAGCGCCCCGACGGGGACCTCCCCTTCCGCAGCGGCAACAGCCGCCTCCGCCAAGGCCAGGACCATGAAGCGCGCATCTGCCTCCCCATGTGGTGTCATCGTCACCTCGGCGCCTGTGTAATTATCAGCGTTTTGCGCCATATAGATAAAGTCTATTACTTCATTTTTATTGATTTATTCTTCAGTGTTGATTTATGATGATTCCATGAAGCCTTTCTGGAAATCTAACCGGTTGCCGCTGCAAAAGGCCTTTATCACGGCCGTCCTTATTTCCCTTGCCTCGCATGTACTGGTCCTTTCCATGCCTGTCATCGGCGAGAAACCCTCTTCCCGGACGCGGGACGGCGGGCTGCTGACCGTACACCTGACCGAACCCATTCCCGCTCCTCAGGAAAAAGACGATAAGAAAGAACCGGTTACGGTAAAGAAACAACCGGTGCAGACGGCGTCAGCAGCAACCGAGACGGTTGCCAGAGAAGACACCGTTAATCTGGGTAGCCAAGACAGCCGTTACCGCTCCTATCTTCTCAAGATCCGGAAGCAGATTGAAAGCCAATGGAAATACCCCCAGGCCGCTCTTCAGAGGAAGGAAAAAGGCTCGACAACGGTCAGATTTTCCATCGATCACAACGGTGCTTCATCCTCTCAGGACGTCGTTTCTTCTTCAGGTTCACAACTTCTTGATGAATATACACTTTCGGTTATTCGCACCGCCGCGCCCTATGATCGCCTGCCGGTCGACATGGGTCTCTCAAAACTCCACATCGTGGCTGTATTCCATTACCGATTGGCGGAGTAATGACGGCTTCGTAAAAAGATCCGGATGCGGCGTTGCGCTGCATCATTCGTCACTGCGGCGTACGACAAGTACGCCTCATTCCTCAGGATTGGCGCGCCTTGCCTGCGAATCTTTTTACGAAGCCGTCGATAGCAGCCAAATTTTTGGCTTCTTACTGGTTCATCAATAATGATCAAAGGTCGGAAATCAATGCCGTCAATTGCCTGTTCAGTTCCAGGATTCGTTCCCTGACATCCGACTGTTCCACCCACCCTTTCGCCTCAATCCGCGACTGACGTTCACGGAGCTGATTCAGGCGATTTTCCATGTCCAGAATGATAAAATTCCAGTCAATCCGGGCAACAGCCTGTTCCGGAGCGGCCACGCGTTCGACCGCTTCCCCTGGTTTCAGGGTTATTTCCTCGAGATAGTCGGGAATGGTAACAGGAAAACCATAACGTTCGTGAATCAGTCCGGCAAGGGTCTGCTGGGCCGAGTATTCACCGTGAATGAGAAAGACCTGTAATGCTTGGGACCGGAAATGCCCCAGCCACTCCAGAAGCTGACTCTGCCCGGCGTGAGCGGAAAAGCCGTTTATGGTAAAAATGCGCGCCTTAACCGCCACATCTTCATTAAAGATCCTGATCATCCTGGCTCCCTCCACTATTCGCCGCCCCGTGGTTCCCTGGGCCTGAAAACCTACAAAGACCACGCTGGCCCCTTCCCGCCAGAGATTGTGGCGGAGATGATGCCGAATCCGGCCCGCATTTGCCATGCCGCTTGCCGAAACAACCACGGCCGGCCCGGTAGAGGTGTTTATTTTCATGGACTCCTCGGTGCTGCGGGTGAAATGGAGTTGGGGGAAGGTCAGGGGATCCTCTCCCTTCTTGAGAAGGCCTCTGGCCTCCTCATCAAAATAGTTTGTATATTTTCTAAATATCTCCGTAGCCTGGGTGGCCAGGGGGCTGTCCACATAAACAGGCATATCCTTGGGAAGGCGGCCATCCCTGTCCAGCATGTGCAGGCAGTAAAGCAATTCCTGGGTTCTTTCCACGGCAAAGGACGGGATGATCACCTTTTCCCTTTTACGGTAACTGTAGGCGATGGCCTCCGCTAACTCGTTGAGGCTATCCGTCTCGTTCTTGTGATCCCGGTTACCATAGGTTGACTCCATGAAAAGATAGTCCGCCGCCTCGATCACTGTGGGGTCATTGATGATGAGCTGGGCGGGTCGGCCGACATCCCCGGAAAAAACGAGTTTCGATACTTTCCCGTTTTCCGTTATCCCCAATTCCAGGATGGAGGCCCCAAGAATATGACCGGCATCTCGGAAGGTGGCCGTCAAACCAGCAAAGGGTGTTATCGGCTGATCATAGTCAACTGCCTTGAAATACTGGGTAACTTCTTCAGCTTCCTTCCGTGTGTAGAGAGGTTCCACATCATTCTCACCCTGACGAAGATGTTTGCGAGTTTTCCATTGGGCCTCCATCTCCTGAATGTGGGCGCTGTCCAGAAGCAGGATTTTCAAAAGATCAACTGTAGGGGGCGTCGCATAGATCGATCCGCGGAAGCCTTCCTTGACGATCCTGGGCAATAAACCAGCATGATCAATATGTGCGTGGGTCATAAGAATGCATTCGATCTTCGCGGCGTCATAGATCTTCGTCTCCCAATTGCGCTTCTCGATCTCCCCATTGCCTTGATGCATCCCGCAGTCGATGGCGAAGCGGTGTCCTCCCGCCTCCATGATGAAACAGGAACCCGTCACCGTTCTTGCCGCCCCCATGAATTTCACCTTCATATCCTTGTTCTCCTCTTCATGTCGGTCATTTTGATATGTTTCCCGGCTTTTTCCCTTATGTCATCCCCTGCTTAATTGCAATGAGATTCACCCCGTGAAAGGAACGGAAATATGTGCTAAGGGTATGGTCATGACAGAATCGATCATTGAAGCCCTGCAGATCAGAAAAACTTATGGCCAGCTTGTCGCCGTCGATGATGTCTCCTTTGCCATCGCCAAAGGGGGATGCTTCGGTATCCTTGGACCCAATGGCGCCGGCAAAACAACGACCATCCGCATGATCTATGGATTTTCCCCGCTGACTGCAGGCGTCCTCAGAGTATTCGGGCTGGACGTCTCGCATCATGCCCGGGCGATCAAAGCCCGCATCGGTGTCTGCCAGCAGGACAATACCCTTGATCCCGACTTGACCATTATCCAGAATCTGACTGTCTTCGCCCGCTATTTCAATATTCAAAAGCCCCTGGCAATCAGGAAAGCCGAGGAGTTGCTTCGTTTCATGTCTCTCGATAACCGCAGTCATTCCCGGGCACTGGAGCTTTCAGGGGGAATGGTCCGGCGCATTGTCCTGGCCCGGGCGCTGATCAACCAGCCGGAGCTGCTGATCCTTGATGAACCAACAACCGGTTTGGACCCCCAGTCCCGCCACCAGGTTTGGGAACGCCTCGATAACCTGCGCCGGCAAGGCATGTCGATCTTGCTGACCACTCATTACATGGAGGAGGCGTCCCGCTTATGCGACCGCATCATCATTATGGACCAGGGCCGCATCCTGGTTCATGGGAAACCATCCGATCTGATCAGGGAACACATTGGCAAGGACGTCCTGGAAATCTCATCGCCTGCGGCTGATCTCCGAACCTACATCCGCCTGCAAAAGATGGTTTTTGAGGACCTGGGAGATCGCCTCCTCGTTTACGGCAATCACGACGACCATCTGTATCGTTATATCAGCAACCGTTTCTGTCCAGAAGGCTGTGTAATGCGGACGGCAACCCTGGAAGACGTATTTCTTAAGCTAACCGGAAGGGGACTAAGGGAATGAGTACCGGCATTTTACGAGTTTGGCAACGGAATCTCGACGTCTACCGGCAGAATTGGAAGATCAGTTTTATGCCGCCACTGCTCGAACCCCTGCTTTATCTGGCAGCCTTCGGCATCGGCTTGAGCGGCCTTATCGGCGAGGTAGCTTACGGAGACGGGAAGATTTCCTATCTGGCCTTTATCGCTCCAGCCCTGTTGGCCATAAATATCATGAACAACGCCTTCTTCGAAAATACCTACGCCTCATTCGTCCGCATGTACTATCAGAAAACCTTTGACGCCATGATGGCGACACCCCTGTCGGTAGAAGAAATCATTACGGGAGAAATAGTATGGGGGGCCACCAAATCCGTCATCGCCACGGCTATCATGATGGTAATCCTTACCTTTTTCAATCTCATCCATTACCCCACCGGTCTGTTGCTGATTCCCCTGGCCTTCTGCGGCGGCTTCGCCTTCGGTTCCATGGGGATGTACTTCACTGGCATCGTTTCTCATATCGAGCTGTTCAATCTTCCCTTCTTTCTCTTCATCACCCCCATGTTTCTCTTCAGCGGCACCTTTTTCCCTCTGGAAGGCATGCCCCCATGGGCCCAGGTGCTGGCTACAGCCTTGCCCCTGACCCATCTCGTTGATCTGACCCGGGGATTATGTTACGGCAATTTCGCGAAATCATTCCCCTTGGCCCTCGGTTATCTGCTGCTGTTCTCCCTGGTCTTCTATCCCCTAGCCCTCACAAAGATGCGGCGCCGCCTCATCAAATAGCGGCTTCGCAAAAAGCTCATATGCTTTGTTGCGCTGCATCTTTCGTCACCGCGACGTACGCAAAAGTACGCCTTGTTCCTCATGATTTGCGCGCCTCGCCTCTGGAGCTTTTTGCGAAGCCGCTAGCACACCAAATAAGAAAGGGAGACCCTGGGGTTTCCCTTTCTTAGCATCCATTTGATCAGTTACGGATCAGCGGGCCGATTCGATAAATTCTTCCACCTTTTCCGCGATGATCTTCACGATCGCCTCAAATTTGGCCTCATCTTTTTCGAGAAGGGTCATCCGGAAACCCTGCAAAGAGGTAAAGAACGACGTCAGGGGCACCACACATATCCCTGTCGCCCCGAGGAGATAATAGACAAAGCGCTTGTCGAGTTCGACATTTTCTCCTACCAGATTCTCCACAAAGGTCCTGATCTCCGGGTGGGGAATCGGAAGGCTCTGGCGGCTATTCAGAAACGCCTCATTGAAGACCGCCGTCATGTAAAAGGCCCCGTTGGTCCGGTTAACCATCAGGCACGGAACGTCCTTGAGGATGTTATAGGCGATGTTGGAGAGCCGCTCATAATGCCTGATCCGTTCATCTAGATAGTGCTGGTATTTCGGGTGAGTCATTATCTTCGGAATGGAAATCTGGGGCAGGGTCGTCGAACAGACCTCGGACATCTTCTGGGTCAGAATCGAATTTACATATCTGGCAAAGGTCTCGTCCTTGTCGGCATTATAAACCTCTATCCAGCCACAGCGTGACCCCGGCCAGGGAAACTCCTTGGAGATTCCCTTCATGCTGATGCCGGGCACGTCTCCGATGACATCGGAGAGGCACAGGGTTTTCTTGTTGTTGTAAACGATATTGATATACGTCTCGTCAAAGAGGAGAAAGAGATCGTGCTCTTTGGCGATCTTCACTACCTGCCGCAGGGTCTCGGCGGGATAGACGAAACCGGTGGGATTGTCCGGGTTGATCACGAGGATGCCGACAATGGAGCTGTGGCTCTTCACCTTCTGCTCCAATTCCCGGATATCGGGATACCAACTGCTGTACGGGTTCATCCGGTAGGTATTCGGCGGGAAAGAGGCATGAAGAACCTCCGCCAGAAAATGGGTTGAGTAGGTCGGCTCCGGGACGATGACCCGGGCGTCGACACGAATAGAGCTATAGCACCTGGCGATGGCATCCCCCAGCCCGTTGAAGAAGATGATGTCCTCCCTGTTGATCTGCGTCTTTCCCCTTCTGTTGACCAGATCAACAAGAAAATCCCGCGTTTCGTCCACCCCTTTCGTCGGGGAATATGCAAAGGAAAGATCGTCCTTGATAATATCGACGAGGATCTCCTTCATCCATTCGGGAATGTGTTCTCCTTTTTGTACCGGATCGCCGATATTCTCCCAATGAACCTCAATTCCGTACTCTTTGAGTTTATTGGCAACAATGACGATATTTCTGATCTCATATGTCAGGCCATTGCCCGCCCTTGCAATATCAAATCTCATAAGCCCTTTTCCACACCTCTTCTTCACATCGTTACAATGGTGCATTTTCTAGTACAAGTCGGGGAAAATATCCACAAATATTTTCACTGCTTTTTCCTGATTATTTTTCGCTTTTCTAAAAAACTTGCCTTACGCTCTTGACTGTTTGGTCATTGTTCTCTATGATTAGACCTTTAAATAATCAGGAGACGGAAACATGGAAATAAAATGGAGCTGGGTAGATTCTACTGTCAAACGCGACAAAGCAGCTCGAGACATTCTTAAAGCGCCCGTGATCGGCGTGGATACAGAGTACGATTCCTTCCGGTATTTCCGCGAGAAACTCTGTCTCCTCCAGATCAATTCCGGGCAATGCAGCTATATCTTCGATCCCCTCGCCAATCTGGACATCTCTTTTCTTGGCGAGGTCTTTGCCTCCAGCAAGACGGTGAAGGTTATTCATGCCGGGGATAATGACATCCGGATTCTTAAGCGTGACTATGATTTCTCCTTCAACAAGATCTTCGATACCCATTGTGCGGCCGCCCTTCTTGGCTGCCGTCAATTGTCTCTGTCCGCCCTGATTCGACAGTTCCTCGCCATCGATTTCGAGAAGCAGAAAAAACTCCAGCGATCCCGCTGGGAAAATAGGCCCTTGACGGAAGAGCAGCTACACTATGCCGCCCAGGATACGGTTTTTCTCATTGATCTATACAGAAAATTACATGCAGAGCTTGATCACGCCGGTCTTCTGGATGCAGCCGCCGATGGTTTTGAAGGTATCGCTTCCGTATCCTGGCATGAAAAAATCATGAACCACCATGGATACAGACACATTCAGGGATTTAACAACCTGACACAGGAAGCGAGGGAGCGGTTGAAGCGTCTTTACCGCTGGCGCTTCAATAAGGGGAAAAACATCAATCGGGCGCTCTTTATGATCATCTCCGACCAGGAACTCCTCCAGATCTCCCGGACCGGCGAGCCAACACTGGTTTCATTGATTACCAGCGCCGGCCTTTCTCAAGACAAGGTGCATCGGTACGGAAACGAACTGCTGGACATCCTCAAGGAGTGACCTTCAGCCTGATGGTCCTGCTGTTGAGAAGATGATGACGATCCAGTATGCATACTTCATGATTCATTCCTCCTCCTAATTCCGATTCTAAATCAAAGCGCTATCTTCGTTGGCATCGTCATCGGCTCCTCGACGTATGAGTAATACGCCTGCGTCGCCTCTTCCTTGCCGCCTTGATATCATCTTCGATTTAGAATTGGAAAATATGTCAGGACTGTAGGTAACTGTGGAGTCCCGGGAGATAATTCACACCCAGGTAGGTAAACAGCACTGCCGAAAATCCGACAATCGCCATGACAGCCATGCGCCTGCCTTTCCATCCCCGGACGTAACGGGCATGGAGCATGACGGCGTAAATTAGCCAGGTGATGAGGGACCACGTCTCCTTCGGATCCCAACTCCAGTAAGAACCCCATGCGTAATGAGCCCATACCGAACCGGTCATGATGCCGAGGGTGAGAAAGACAAACCCAAGCACCGCATGCTGATAAATGAGTTCATCCAGAACATCCGCTTCCGGAATGAATCTAAAAAGGGATATATTTCTCAGAAAGAACATGATTCCGATGGCAAAAGCCACCGTAAAGGCGGCATAACCCATAAAGCATGTCACGACATGGCTGGTAAGCCAGTTGCTCTGGAGGGCGGGAACCAGGGGCTGGATACGGTCACTGATATTCGGGGCCAGGGAGGCAAAGGCCATGAGCAGGAAACCAACGGGTAGCACGAAAACGCCGAGACTGCGGTTCTTGATCCGCCACTCCACAACTATATAGAGCATCACGACGGCCCAGGCGAAAAAGATGAGGGATTCGTAAAAATTGGACAGGGGTGCGTGGCCGATTCCGAGGGCATAAGACTCCTTCCACCGGAGCAACAGGCCCAGGGTATGTGCGCCAAGGCCGCCAAGGACGGCATAAAAAGCCGCTTTGCCCCAGAACTCCTTACCGAATACCAGGCGAAAAAGATAAAATACAAAGGCCCCGAAATAGAGAAAGGTAACCCAGCTCAGTATCATGGTGTTCATCATGTTGATCCCTTCTCCAGACTGACTTTGATCTGTTCAGTCAAATGCTGCACCTCGCGATCCAGAATCACGGGGTGTTTATTGGTTCTCGCCGCGACGCTGATCTTTGTTTTCTCCCCCAACCGTTGAATCTTGATCCAGATGCGGCGGTGGGAAGAAAAAAACGTTCCTATCAAGCCCACCATCATCAACACGGCCGCGGCCGCCACCAGTGGCGCTCCCGGGTCGCGGATCACCTGGAGGCCTGTATAATAACGCTCTTCGATGCCTTTCAAGACAAAGAGGTAGGGCTTGAACATGGCCGGATTGAACATCGGGACCTGCTCCGTTACCCCAGGGTTCATTTCCCTGATTTTGTCGATATTCCGAAAGACCCAGAATGAAACCTCTCCCTGCCCGGACCGGACCAGGATCTTCACCGCCGGCCCCATCTGCATGAGATTTTCCTCCAGCCTTACTATCTGGACGGTTCCTTCTTTTCCCGGCAGGGGAAAGCTTTCCCCGGGCCCAACCTTTATTATCTCCCCCTCCTTGCCACCCCGGGAAAAAGCAAGCGAGGCCCGGCCGTCGGGAGAGCTTCCATAACTGGCCTGGTAAACCCTTATTCCCTCCAAGGAGACAGGATGATTCACCAGGAGAGGTCCCTGTAAGATCGTCTTGCCGTCTTTCAAAAAGGTCAGGTCAGAACGGTACGTCTTGGGGGCGCCGTTCTCATAGAATGCGACCATAAACTTGTCGCAGCGAATAGTAAAGGGAAGTGCCTTGGTCCCCTTCCCTCCCTTGAGGTCGATGGCGTCTGCCGTATCTCCTTCCCCGATATTGACATAACCTTCCCAACCCCAGTACGCGCCCATCAGCGCCCCCAGGATAAGGAGCTGCAAAGACAGATGGACGACATATACGGCGAAACGGGAATATCGGCCTCTTTCCCCGAAGATGATTAGGGCATCTTCTTTTTCCTTATTCTTGCTGATCTTTCCATACTTCCGACTTAAAAGACCCTCCAAGCGCCCGGTCGTGGTCCCGACATCTTCGTCGCACAAAAAGATATGTTCGGGGCTCAGTCCCCGGAACAATCCTTCCTCATTGGCAAAAGGCGTCCCCCGGAACTTTTTCCACGTCAGGGGCCAGCGATTCAGAGAACAGACAATGAGGTTCATGGAAAGGAGGAGCATAAGAAGAAAGAACCAGACTGAATGAAAGAGATCGAAAACCTGCAATGTCAGCAAAAAAGAGGCCAGCCCTGGTGGAATCCCCTGAGCGAACTCCCGCGCTGCATCCTGCTGGGGAATGAAGGTGCCGACAATCGACAGGACAACCGTCAAGACAAGGAGGGTAATGGTCAGATAAACGGAAGCAAAGAACGACCAGAACGGATTTTTTTGTTTAGGCAAAAGTTACCTCACATTTAATAATAATGACATCTGCGCAAAAAGTCGAAAAACAATCAATAATCGACAGCGGCGTAAAAAGATCCGCAGGCAAGGCGCGCTCAGCCTGAGGAATGAGGCGTACTTGCACGTACGTCGCAGTGACGAAGGCTCAGACGCAACAAAGCATATGGACTTTTTGCGCCGCCGTCAATAGAATAGCGCCGCCCAGAAGATAAGACCCGTCAGCAACAGCCCCAACATCAGACTGGCCAGGCCGAAAACGGAGGCGAACAACTGGGCCCAGAAACCGGGTCCTTCCCGTTTCATGGCGTCGAGACGGTCTTCCGCAACGAGCCGCTCGTATTCAAGGGGGCGCTCATGCATCAGAGCGTCCAGACGATAGCGGCCGGTAAAGATATTCGGTTCCAGGGGGAACTTGTTGGGCACAAGATGGTTGTTGAAGAAATGGACGGTAAAGATGAATATGGCCGCGAGGAATGCCTCCTCGGAATGGATCACCGTGGCTACATTGATCATCCAGCCGGGGAAGAGATAAGAAAACCCCTCGGGAAACCAGAGCATAAACCCGGAGCCGCCGATGGCGGTCATCCCCCAGAAGACGGCGAGGAAATCAAATTTCTCCCAGTAGGTCCAACGGTCAAACTTCGGCATGTCCCCCTTCTCGAAGAACCACTTGAACATACCGATGATATCCCTGAGATCCTTGAAATTAGGAAACAGGGAGTCGGGACCGAAGAGACGCTGCAGCGATCCCCGGAACTGCTTCTTCGGGAACAGGAACTGTAGAGAAAGCCACAGGGTATAGAGAAACAGGCCGCAGAGGAGCAGGGCGGCAATCCGGTGAAAAATCCCGGCCCGGTAAGCCCCGCCCCAAAGATTGATGAGGATCTTGGCCCAAGGGGAATCGTAATACTTGATCGGGAAGCCAGTCATGACGAGGGTGAAGAACGACATGATCAACAGGACATGCATAATCCGGTCCCGGACAGGAAAGCGTTGAATCTGCTTTTCCTCCCGGCATTCCGGAATGATTGTCTTTTCGACGAATCCCGCCTTCCCCTCGCAACACTTGTCACAATAGGTCCGCCGCCACCAGAGGATGGTATGGAGCCAGAAAAAGGCGAAGGTTCCACCCAGCAGGGCAATCATTAAAACGTTGGTCCAATAGAGGACGGGAGAACGCTTGGGGTCCAGCGGATCGGGGTGGGCCTCAAAAGAGACGAAACGATCGTGAAATCCCTTATGGCATTCCTTACAGGCGGCCCTCATGTTAACCGGGTGCATGGCCGAACGGAGATCGTTTTTGGCCAGGATATTGTGTCCGAGGTGACAATCGGCGCAACCGGCCACCCGCTGGGGAAAGCCGATGTTGAGAACCTTGCCGTGATAGGTTTCGTCATAACTGGCGACGGTTTTGGTGGAGAACCGGTTCCGCTTTGCCATTTTTGCATCGGCGTGACAGGAACGGCAGCGGCGAGTATAATTTTCCCGGGCAGCGGTATTATCCCGCTCCAAGGAAGGGTCATAATACGGGGTATTGTGCAGGCCGTGACAGTCAGTACAGGCGGCGGCATCGGCGTTTCCCTTCAGGAGGGCGCCACTGTGCCCTAGGAGGGTATAGTCCTCGCGGCTGTGGCACTGACTGCAGTTTTCCACCACGGCAACCCTTAATCCCTCTCCTGATTTCCGGATACTGTGGATATTCTGATGGCAGTCCTGGCACTGAAAATTTTGTTTTATATAGTGGACATCCTTTCTAAACCGGGAGGTAATATCCCGGTGACAGCTCCCGCAGTTGACCTGTCCGGGTTTGCTTTCCCCGGTCATGTGAAGGCGGAGATCGGTAATGTTCGTATGGCAGCTCGCACAGGTGTTATTGCCGTGGGCGGAAGTCTGAAAGCCTGCCTTGTAGAGGGTGTAGTCGTGGCAGGACTGACAGTTCCGGGGCGCCCCTGACGGGTCCGCCTGGACGATCCCCGCTGCTAAGATCATTCCGAGGGCAAAACAGACTAGCATGGCGAAACAAAGTCCGCGCCTGATGCTGCTGCGATTCCTCATGGCGCCCCTCCTTTATTCCAGACCTGCCAAGCGGCCATGCCACCCTCCAGACGACGGACATTCTCGAAGCCTTTACGGCGCAGATAACTCGCCGCCAGGAAAGAACGGGACCCGTCAGCATCGATAACGAGGAGGGGGCGATCCCAGGGAAGATCCTGGTAAGTCCTGTGTAGTGAAACCAGGGGAATATTGACGGCGTCGGCAATGTGATTAGATTGGTAGGCCACCGGGGTACGTACATCGATAATCAATGCCCTCGGCTCCGAATTCAACCAGCTCTTCAGGCTTCCCGGTTTGAGGGCCGGCCCTGGAACCCGGGGAATCCGGTTGACAGACTCCACCTCATAGCCGGCCCGCTTCCACGCCGTCAGGCCTCCCTTGAGAATATAAAGATTAGCAAAACCTTGACGTTGAGCCTGTCGAATGGTCCCACAGTCCGCTTCGACAGGGGTATTCCCTCCGTAAAAAACGAGTCTTGCATTACGGTCCTGGGGCAACACACTTGACTCTTCTCCCGTCTCTTCACAGGCAACGCAGAGGGAGTTGGGAATACGGATGTCCATGCACTCCAAAGGGCTTGAGATATTGATGAAAATGACATTTTCGCGATTATCAATCATCCGCACCACCGCCCGGGGCTCAATTCTGGGCAGCGGTTTCTGATCCGCCCCCGCCGCCGGGGCGGTGAACACAACCAACAATATCGTAGCTATAAAAAGTTTAATCATCCGCATCTTGTATCTTGTCATATTTCATGCCACACTTTTCCTTAGCAGCCGTAATTCCGATTCTAAATCAAAGATGAAATCAAGGCGGCAAGGCAGAGGCGACGCAGGCGTATTTTTCATACGTCGAGGAGCCGATTGCCGATGCCAACGAAGATAGCGCTTTGATTTAGAATCGGAATTACTCAAATGCCGGAACCCCCTTCAATCCCCAATCCATATACTGGGGAACGGCATTGGGCTCCTTCAGGACCGGATAATCGTCTTTCAGAAAGCCCCGGATGTTCCTTATGGCCATCTTGTTGAAAAAGACCGACGTATCGGTATGGCAGTCTCCACATCCGTCGGGACGTCCCCTCACTCCATAGGTCTGTTTCTTGCTGAGGGCGGTCACGCCGTGTTCCACACCATAAATGACAGGCGAACCTACGAATGGTTCACCAACCAGGACTCCTTTGTCAGCACTGTAGATCCGATCGGCAACAAACACAACCCTTTGGAAGCCCAGGGCGGACAGCCCCGCAATCATTTTGATGATATCTCTATCCTTTACCGCCGTTAAACGCTTCCCCGTAGCGCCGCCGGGCAGTTTGACCTGCATGGCCGTCAGATCGGGAACAGATTTCGTGGCCTGTTCGACATATCGGAGCGGGATCGGACGAATTCCTCCGTTTGCCTGCTTTTCTCCAAACCATTGCAGGAGCTTGGGAACAACCGGGGCGTAGCGTTCTTCCCGATCCTTTCCGGTAACACGACGGGTCATCCATGGTTTCCACGGTTCTTCCGCCAAGCCCGCATAATCGGGAAGCCAGCGGATCCCTCCCATATCATCGGCTGTGTGTCCCGTCTCCCGGCCCGTGCTCATATCAAGAACAACCATCCCCCGGGCAGGCTGAGCCACGGCGTGACAACCATTGCAGGTTATCAGGTAGGTATGGAAAGTCGCCTTGGAGAATTTTTGGCTGTGAAGGGCTTGAGGATTTTTTGCCTCTTTGGGCATTCCACCCCGCGCCGGCTCATATTGATCGCCATAATGACAACCCGTGCAGGTTTTCATGCCTACATTGTCAAGGTCATCCCTGACAGTATTCAGGGGGGAGTTCCCCTTGGCAATCTGATGGCGGAGCCGCTCTCCCGCATTGCTGCCACTCAGGCCGTGGCAATCCGTACAGATCAGCCCGGAACGGACATGGGCGTCGTAGGCGGGATCATGAAGAGCTCCCGTATTCTTCGCCTCTCCCTCCCCGTGACATTGGAGACAATTCTTCGCCTCCACGGTTTTTTTTATGAGCCCGCCTTTCATCCGTCCGTCGGTCGTAAAGAGGCTTTGGTTCGACCATTCATAAGCCATAACGGGGCGTTTGGAAAAGTTCCATGACCCTTCTTTGAATCCGGCCTCCCCGGGGCCGGCCCCCGGGCGGCGGTAAGTAAAAACGGCGCCGGAAACCTTCCCCAGCCCAGCCCCCGCCGCAGCAGCCCAGCGATAATTCCGGCGGTTCAATTGCTCATTGCGCTCGTGGAATCGGTAATTGCTGCGATGGCAGAGGAGACAATCCGCCTCCACAACACCGCTTTCCCGGAAGTGACTTTTTTTATCCGGCGTCCCGGAAGCGCTGTAATCACCGTCGAGTACCGCTTTGTTCAATTTCTCCCCGGCAATGAGATTTTGCGCCTTGTCTGCGTTTCCCCGGGCATCCCGGCCGTATTCCATGGGCCCGCCGCCAGGATGACACCAGCCACAGGCAACCGCGGCGACCTTGTGTCCGGCATCATATTTGCCGCCGCCAATCCAGTCATAGGTAGTCAGATCGATCTGCCGGGAATCGGTATTGTTTTTCGCGGCCAGACGGCCAGCCGCCGCCGTGGAGAGCCATTTCCCAAACATCCCCGGTGATAGCAGCCAGGGGCGCTTCTCATCATAGCGGTCGCTCATTTGATCGAAACCCTGCTGGAAGTGATAACCTGATGTTATCAAATTGTAGTTATGACAGCCTCCACAGGTCTTCCGGGGGCTGTAGGGATCGGAGCTGTTTCCCCGGGGGCTGATTCTGTCTCCCTGCTCATTTTTCAACCAGACATCCTGATGGGATTTCGCAAATCCTGAGCCGGCAATAAGGACGTCCAACAGAATCAGAATGAGAATAATTAAGGTGTATTTGGATGTTTTCAATACACTTTCACCTGTGAATGGGCTTCGGGTTCATAATCAGACCCTGATTGGCCTTTGAGCCGCCTTTTATAATTGTATCCATGTCAAGGAATCCCGCTTTTTCTACATGACAGACGTCGCAGGATCGAGTCCTGTCAGTACGCTTGCGAATATTATGGACCGGCGAATCCCAGTAATTTGGCACGGCATCGAAGTTTTCCATCTTGATTCCTGCGTTGACGAAGGTATCACGAAGGGTGGGAATAAGACGCAAGGTCGTCAGGGTCTTTTTGTCCCGGGGATTCAAACCCAAAATTAGTGCCGGTTTCGCCGCCGCACCTTTGCCAAGGTGGCAGTCCTGACACTGGCGGTAAGCCGTCGCCGTATGGCAGCCATAACAGCTCACCTTGCCCTGATGGCGCTGATGGGAGATCTTGGCCGTCAATTTAGCCTCTTGCCCCAATTTGTGGCAATTACGGCAGGATGGCCGGTCTTTCACGTCCTGTTTGGTGGCATAGGCAGTTCCATCCCCGTGAAACTCCGCCTTCTTGTGGCATTCCATACAGGTCATGCCTTTCTGATAATGGACATCGGGGCTGCCGCCGTATTCGCCAGTATATTCTGGATACACCCGGCCGCCGTGGCAAAAGGCGCATGTCTTACCTTCGTCCTTCTTCACGAACTTGTGCTTCTGAATGAGACCGATGCTGATCCCCCCCACAGCCGGTGCCTTGACATGGCAATCACCACAGGAGGCGTGGCAACTTCGGCAGGACTGTTCAAACACCTTGGCATCGAAGGTCTTCAGCTCCTCTTTGGAAAACCTCGGCATCACGCCGTTTCTCTGGCCTGCCGTAGTGTAGTGGAGTGATTTTGAGTAGTTAT
The DNA here is from genome assembly GCA_903885795.1 of uncultured delta proteobacterium. Taxonomy (GTDB): domain Bacteria; phylum Desulfobacterota; class Syntrophia; order Syntrophales; family UBA8958; genus UBA8958. The sequence continues at coordinate 138,107 of CAISJV010000019.1, forward strand.
CGGCAATCTGCTTGTGACACATGCCGCATGTCTTCAGGGAGTCGGAAGGACGGTTGACCATCCCTTTGTGAGCCCCTTCCTTGCCCTGCCCCTTCTCATCGCCCTTATGACACAACCGGCAACCCATGCGAAAATGGGGATCTCCCGCAACAAGGGTCCCGTCCACGACATACCCCTTGTACATCTCTTCCGCCTTAACTGGCGGAGGCGCCCCTGCTCACCCCTCACCCTCTTCACCGGCAGCGATGACCGCTGGTTTGTGGAGTGATTTCATGAGGGCTTCATTGGTATGACATTGGACACAACTGCTGGCATTGGCCAGAACATCGGTTGAAAGGAGAAAAAGGAGGATAAAAGAAGATAAAACTGTTAGAATTTTCATCGTTCCCCCGGAATAGATCTTTAGCGATTTTGTAGCAAAACTAAACTGATATGTCAAACGGAATGAACTCGCCCCGGCAGGCGGCGGGGAATCAAAGACGGCAAGGTGAGAAGCAAGCTTCGGGAATATGACCCGGAGAGATTCCCTGCATTTTCTCATTGCATAATTCTTGGTTTTTTTATATTAGTTGCCCCGTTAAGATGGTCTTACAAAAATTCGAGAATAACCGTTTTTTACTCACTTCGGCGCGTCATCCCGGTGAATACCCGGGCATAATGCCGTACTTTCAAGATTATAATTAGGAGGATTACTATGGGAGCATTGATGCGATGGAGTTTGAAAAATGCAAAGCTTGTCATTATCATCAACGTCATTATTACTCTAATTGCCGGCTACTATGCCATACAGATCCGTGTGGATTCTTCGACCGAGGGCATGATGATAAGCGGGGACCCGGCCAAGGATTACCATCGGGACACGGTCAGGAAATTCGGCAGCGATAACATCACCGTCGTCTTCGTCCGGGACAAGAATCTCTTCACTCCGGAAAAACTCAAAGACGTAGAAAAGGTATACTACGAACTGAAGGACCTGAAATTTGAGCCGAAGGACCCTGAGGGATATGTTAAAGCCAAGGATCCCGAGGAGTATCTGAAACTCAAGTACCCGGCGGTATATACAGAACTTGCCAAAAAACCGGATGAATATGCAAAGCTTGCCAAAAACCCCGAGGAATATGGAAAACTTGTTGACGATATCGAGGCATATTTGAAACCCAAATTCCCCGATAAATACAAAGAACTCCTTAAGGCAAAAACAAACCTTACCAAAGCGGAATATAATAATCTTGTTCAAGAAGCGGTGGGGAGAATAGGGAAGCCGGGGGTAGGCCGCTGCGAGAGTCTCTTTTCGGTGACGAACTTCAAGGGCGTGAGCGGAGGGCTGGAAACAAATCCCCTGATGGACCGGGCGCCAGATACGGTGGAAGATGCCAAGCGCATCCAGGCCGATGCCATGAAAAGCCCCCTGTTCATGGACAGTCTCATTTCCAAGGACGGCCAGATGACGGCCATCAACCTCTATGTGGACGTCGATCCTTCCGATCCTGAATTTCATACCCAGTTTTCCAAGAAAGTGGATGAAGTGACGGCCAAGTACCAATCCAAATTCGACCGGGTCTTCCAGTTCGGCAACTCTTACGGCCGCCGCAGTATCGGCGAGAACATCATCACCGACCAGGCCCGGATCGTCCCCCTGGCCTGCATAATCCTGATTGGCACCATCATCATCGCCCTGCGCAATTTCGGCGCCGGCATCATGCCTATGATTACGGCAGGATCGAGCGTCATCTGTACTTTCGGTTTCATGGTCGTCGCGGGCATTCCGCTGAATGTCTTGACCGTCATCGTCCCCTCCATCCTCCTTGTCATCGGTTCCGCAGAAGACCTGCATATGATGCACGAGTACCTGGAGTGCATTGAAGAGACCAACGGCAACCGGGACCTCTCCATCAAGATCATGGCCAGCAAACTGGGCCTTGCCGTCTTTATGACCTCCGTGACCACGGTTATCGGCTTTGCCTCCATCATGTATAATGACATCTCCATGCTCGTCCAGTTCGGCCAGGTCTCCACCGTCGCCCTCACCGCCAACTGTTTTGCCACTTTTACCTTCGGTCCGGCCCTCCTCCATTTCTTCGGCCCGACCAAGGTCCGCAAGCACGAGACGAAGGTGCATTTCATCGACGGTTTATTCAAAAACATTGCCTTGGGCACTCTCGCCCTGGTCAATAATCGCAAAAGAGTGATCATTGTCGTCGTTATCATGTCCCTGCTCACCGTAGCCATGTTCGGCGCAACCTTCCTCGTGAAGGTCAATAATGACTTCATGGGCTACTTCAAGGCAGATTCCGAGATCAGGAAGCGCAGCGACACCCTCCATAAGGAACTGGCCGGGGCGCAAACTTTCTTTATCCGGATCAACAGCGGCATGCCTGGCACTTTCAAGCAGTCCGAGTACCTCTCCCAGGTGGCGGCCCTGCAGCAATTCATGGCCAAGAAGGGATGGTTTGACAAAACGGAGTCCCTGGCCGACCGGGTGGCCCTCATCCACCGGGAGATGAACAACGGTGACAAGAAATTCTTTGGCATCCCGGCAGATTCCGACCTCGTTTCCCAGTATCTGCTCTTCTTCCAGCGGGATGAAATATCCCGCTTCGTATCGCCGGATTTCAGTGAAGTCAGCATCATGGTCCGGCACAACGTCAGTGCCAGCCACGAAATTACTGCTATCCTTGAAGAATTGCAGCAATACATGAAAAAGAACGTCAACGAGAATTTCAAGTTCGAATTCACCGGGGAATACATCCTCATCAACAAGGCCGCAGAGAGCCTCATATGGAACTCTGTGACCTCTCTGGCCTTCACCCTTTTTATCGTTTTCCTCTGTATGTACTTCCTTTTCTGGTCTTTCAAAGCCGGGATGATCTCCCTGGTCCCGAACATCTTTCCCATTATTGCCATCTTTGGCATCATGGGCCTTCTGGACATTCCCCTGAATGTGGGAACGGCCATGGTGGCCGATATCGCCATCGGCATCGCCGTCGATGATACGATCCACTTCATGAACCGTTACAAACAAGCCATGCAGGAGCTCCAGGACAGTCACGCGGCCGTAGCGGCCGCTGTTCATGACGAAGTCCGGCCAGTGGTCTGCAGTTCCTTCGCCTTGGCAGGCGGCTTTGCCGTCTGCGCAGTTTCCCAGTTCATTCCCGTTATCCAGTTCGGCCTCCTGTCCGCAGCGGTCATGATAATCGCCCTTTTCAGCGAACTCCTCCTCACCCCCATCCTCCTCCAGTCCACCCAGCTTATCACCCTGTGGGATATGATCGGTTTGAAACTCCAGGACGCCGTGGTCAAGAGCGCGCCCTTCTTTGACGGCCTCCGCCCCTGGTCGCGCCGGAAAGTCTGTCTCCTGGGAAAAATGAAGGAGAATAGCATCGGTGAGCTCGCCGTAGTCCAGGGTGAATACGGTAAAAGCATGTACCTCCTCCTGGAAGGTAAAGCCGATGTCATTGGACACGACGAAGCCACGAAGAGAGATATTGTCTTTGCAACTCTCAACCCCGGGGATATTTTCGGTGAAATCGCCCTGATCCACCCGGGACCTCGCTCGGCGAATGTCAAGGCCCTTGAACCCATCAAGTACCTAGAAATCGACTGGGAAGGCCTCAAGAGAATCCAGAAGATTTACCCACGAATCGGCGGCCAGCTGTTCCTGAATCTATCCCGCATCCTGGGGCAGCGGCTTGTTCACACCAACGAAATGCTTTTCTGTAAGTAGTAATTTTAAAATCTGACACGACCCCTCTCATCGCCATGATGAGAGGGGTCGCCCGCCAAAAGAAATACTTTTCTGTTTCCCTTTTCATCCAACTGCTGTTAAAGAGACAAAAATGATTGTCTTTGCAGACCTCAATTGATGTCTTCCCAATCACGAACTATTCCGGTTAGGAGCCTATATGAAAAGAACCCACTTGATAGTCATCGCAGTCCTTGTCGCCTTCCTGGTAGTGTTTCCCGCCTTGTCTTCCATCATCAACCTTTACATCGACTGGCTCTTTTTTACGGAAACCGGTTATACTGGCGTCTTCTCAAAGACCATGACTACCGAGATCGCCTCCGGAGTAAGCTTTGGTCTGATTTTCCTCGGTTTTGCCCTGGCAAACCTCGTGATCGCCAAAAGGATAAGCTTCCCCCGGCAGGATTACTATACGATCAGCGGCACGCCGCTTGCGATTAATCTCAACTCCCTGAGAACCATCCAACAAGCCGTGACTGTTTTTATCCTTTTCATCGTTACGGTCATGATGGGTAAATGGGGCGCCTCCCTGTGGTCGGAAATATTGCTTTTCGGAAACGCCGTGACCGTGGGTTTCAACGACCCCGTATTCGGGAAAGACATCGGCTTTTATCTTTTTCAATACCCCCTTCTCGAATCCCTGAAGCAGTTCATCGATTTTTCTCTTATCCTGACCATCATCCTGGTCGGAATAACCTTTTTCCTCAGCGGCGGCATCATGATCACCCAGCGGCAAATCACGATCGATCCCCGGGTCAACAGGCATATCGGTATTCTCATCGGCCTCGTGATTATGAACATGGGCCTCGGTTTCTATCTGGAAGCGCTGCGCATGCTCTATTCCGAACACAGCGTGATCTTCGGGGCAAGCTACACCGACGTCCACGCCAAACTGACCAGTTATCGAGCCCTGATGCTGCTGGCCCCCGTCGCCGGCATCGGCATGATCGTGGCGATCTACAGGAAATCAAAAAAATGGGCAGCCATACCCCTGGGGGTGATTTTCGCGGTCTATTTCCTGGGCGTCGTACTCTACCCGGCGGCCCTACAGAAATTCAAGGTGGCCCCGAACGAACTGCTTCTGGAGGCCCCCTTTATCGAGAATAACATCCGCCTTACTCGCATGGGCTACGACCTTGACCGTATCCAGGAAATTCCCTTTGATGTCGCCTACAACCTCACCGGCAGGGATATCGAAAAGAACGATGCGACGATCAAGAACATCCGGCTCTGGGACCACTCGCCCCTCCTGCGTACTTACAGCCAATTACAGCAGATCAGAACGTATTACCGGTTCATGGACGTCGATAATGACCGTTACACCGTGGACGGCAAGTACCTCCAGGTCATGTTGTCGCCAAGAGAACTGTCCTACGCCGATCTGCCGAGTAAAACATGGATCAACGAGCGCCTCATTTTCACCCACGGCAACGGACTCACCCTCGGACCGGTAAGCCGGATCAGCAAGGAAGGGCTGCCGGAATTTTTCATCAAGGATATCCCTCCCGTGGGCAACACAGACCTGAAGGTGAAGCGTCCGGAAATCTATTACGGTGAGCTATCCAATGATTATGTGATCGTCAAAACTAGGATACCGGAATTTAGTTATCCTACCCCCGAAGGCAACATCTATACCTCCTATTCCGGAGAAGGTGGTACGGTAACGGGATCGCTCGTGCGGCGACTCCTCTTTTCCATGAAATTCCAGACGGAGAAAATACTCTTCTCTTCTGATATAACGAAGGACAGTAAAATACTCTTCTACAGAAACATCAGGGAAAGAGTCCAGAAAATCGCCCCCTTTCTCATCTTCGATCAGGACCCCTATCTGGTCATCACCGACGACGGGCGACTGGTATGGATGGTTGATGCCTATACGGCGTCGTCCAGAATGCCCTACTCCAAACCTTCCGTCCGTAACAAACCTTCGGCTCGCAACATCAACTACATCAGAAACGCCGTCAAGGCTTCCGTAGACGCTTATAACGGCAAGGTCATGTTTTACGTCAGCGATCCCAGCGACAGTATCATTCAAGTTTATATGCGGATTTTCCCGGATATGTTCAAGAGCCTCGCCGCTATGCCTGCCGATCTGAAACGTCATATCCGTTATCCCCAGTGGTTGCTCCAGCTTCAGGCCTCCATCTATTCCGCCTATCACATGACGGATCCGAAGGTCTTCTATAACAAGGAAAATCTATGGGAAATACCGGCTTTCGATGAAAAAATCATGCAACCCTACTATACCATCATGAAACTCCCCAACGAAAAAAAGGAGGAGTATATCCTCCTCCTTCCCTATACGCCCGCCAAAAGAGACAATCTGGTCGCCTGGCTGGCGGCCAGGTGCGACGCCCCCGACTATGGCAAACTCGTCGTCTATACCTTTCCCAGGGACAGACTCATCTTCGGACCCAAGCAGGTGGACGCCCGTATCAATCAGGACTCATACATCTCGCAGCAGCTTACACTCTGGAATCAGCGCGGTTCCAAGGTGATCAGGGGCAGCCTGCTTGTCATTCCCGTCGAGCGGTCCCTCCTGTACGTTCAGCCTCTTTACCTTGCTGCCTCCGACACCGTTGGTCTACCTGAACTCAGAAGGGTCATTGTCGCCTATGAGAACGAGGTGGTAATGGAAGAGAATCTTGAGCTAGCCCTGCAAAGGTTATTCGGGGCAAGGAGGGCGGCTGCATCCGCCACCGGAGCGACGCCCCAAACCCAAACGGAGACGGGCAAGGGCTCGGTCCGGGAACTTGCCGCCGAAGCCATGAAGTCCTATCAGCGGGCCACGGAGATGCAACGGCAGGGAAACTGGGCCGGTTATGGGGAAGAGATCAGAAAACTGGAGATGTTTCTTAAAAAAATGAGCAAGTAAAATATTTTCATACAGTTCTTGTACGCTTTCGGAAACTATTTTCCTCGTTTTTTAGAGTTTGGCTTTCTCGATCGAATAAAGGACTTAAGTAGAGTAGAGAGCTGGCGTAGTGGCTGATTGCTCTATCTCCAGCTCCCCCTCGTCAAACCGGACGTTCGGTTTTCCCGAATACGGCTTTCCGATTATCTTCATCCGGGGGCTTTCACACTTTGAGTCCAAGGAGCCTTGGTTGGAACTTCGTATAGACCCAAGGAGTCAAAATAGTATCTGTACGGATACTTCTTGCACCCAAAACTACGGTAGTGGTGTTTCCGACGCAGATATATTCTCATCCTGTAGACCAAGTATCCCTTCAAAGCAGACATGGTTTTTGTGCAATTGCCAAATCGAAAGTAGCCCACCCATCCTCTCGCGACTTCATTGACTCTCCGGATCACAACCTCCGTCGGTGTCGCACTGTACCGCTCGGTCGTCAATTGCTTGATTTCCGATCGTATATGTTTCAGTGCCTTCTTGGACGGCTCTGTGTGGGGGTAAATTTTCCCGGTTCTCAATCCTCGTTTCATGCCAATGCTGAATCCAAGAAAGTCAAAGCTCTCTTGACGAGCATCCACAATACGAGTCTTTTCCTCATTTAAGGTGAGGCCAAGATCGTCGAGAACCCGTTTTATCCCCGTCAGTATCCGATCAGTGTTGCCTCTGCATAAAACGACACTATCATCGGCATATCTCACTAACCTTGCCCCCAGTCTCTCCTGTACTTTCTTGACCACCCATAGCGTATCAAGCACGTTCAGATAGATATTGGCGAGCAACGGAGATATTACCCCTCCCTGCGGCGTTCCCTTGTCATTACCTTTGTATTCTTTCTTTCCGTCCTCACGTTCCTCCACAATCGGCGCTTTGAGCCACATCTTGATAAGTTTCAGTATCTGCTTATCAACGATGCGTTTGGCTACCAACTGCATCAGTCTGTCATGAGGTATGGTGTCGAAATACTTGGAAATGTCGGCATCGATTACATCTGTCTTGCCTTTAAGGAGATGATTTCTCACATCTTCCACCGCCTGATGGGCACTCCGTTTCGGTCTGAATCCGTAAGAGTTTTCCTGAAAGTCGGCTTCAAAAATAGGCTCGATTACTATCTTCACTGCCATTTGCACTACCCTGTCCTTGATCACCGGTATTCCCAGCGGCCTTTTGCCGCCTGCTGGCTTGGGGATATTAACCCTACGAACAGCCTGTGGCTTGTAATCTTTCCGCTTCAGTGCCCCGGCGATCTCTTCAAGATACTTCTCGGCTCCTCCTTCTCTCTCCTCAATGCTACCGAAGGTCTCACCGTCGATTCCCGGTGCTCCCTTGTTCGCTTTGACAAGTCTGTAGGCGTGGTTCAGGATGTCCAGCCTGTATATCTTGTCATAGAGAAGATAGAATCGGTACTCTTTTTCCTGCTTGGCCTTCCGGTATAGTTTCCTCTGAAGTTCCCGGATGTTATCTGGAGTTTTCAGCACTTCAGTGCAATCCCCCTTTCCTTTACTTCTTCTGAAACGTGATAAAAGTATTGCCCCTTCCCTCTCCCAAGGTTATGCTGTCCTTGGGATACAAACGGTAATATGGGCAACTCCGACTCCCTTGCCGACCCCGTAGAATTTCGTTTCCTTATATCTACCGGTTGCCCTCCTGTAGGGCATCGACAAGGGCCTCCCGTGGTTATTGTCATATGGCTGCCACTGCGTGTCACCCCTGTTACCCCGGAAGCCCATCTATCGGTTCTGGTAGTTTTCGTCAGGATAGATGCTCCGGTCTTCCCCCTTGTATTACGGGGTCGACAACTCCATTGTAACTTTCGAGGCTACGTCTGGGTTCGCTTGCGCTGCAACCCGCAGCTTTGCTCGACTCCCTTAAGGAGCCTTTGTCAGGGAACTTAGCGTTTCAGGTTACCCTTAACACCTCCCTCAAGCTACATGGGCGAACTACCGAACTCCCATGATCGGACTTTAACCGACAAGTCATACGTTTTCCACGGCATACAATACAAA